>NZ_JAGIKX010000004.1:0-137899 GCF_017874635.1 Virgibacillus alimentarius | reverse complement strand
GGATACTCAAGAGATTGAACCGCCGTATACGGAACCGTACGTACGGTGGTGTGAGAGGTCGACTAACCAAGTAATGGTTAGTCACCTACTCGATTAAGCACACGGCATGGTTAATAAGTTGGTGGTAAAGTCCGCTACAGGCAAACAAAAATGGATAAACAAACATTCTTGTCCAAGGGTGGAAACACATCATTTCACGACTGGAAGGTTTCTAGTTTACCTGCATGACTACTGCTAAAGAAAGATTATTTACGAGGAGGATATGTATGCATAAAAAACAACTGATACTTGAGGATGGCACCGTATTTACTGGAGACAGTATTGGCAGTGATTCTTCCGCTTTTGGGGAAATCGTTTTTAATACAGGAATGACCGGGTACCAAGAAGTAATTTCAGACCCCTCCTGTTGTGGCCAAATCGTCATGATGACGTATCCTCAGATAGGGAATTACGGAGTGAATCGTGAAGATTTTGAGACAGTGACACCATTTATACACGGATTTATTGCGAAAGAAGTCTGTGATGATCCGTCCAACTTTCGTAGTGTGGAAACACTTGACAGTTACTTAAAAGCACATCATATCCCTGGACTGACAGGGATCGATACAAGAAAGCTAACCAGAATTATCCGTCAGCATGGGACAATGAAAGCAATGATTGTTCCCATTGGAGAATCCGTTCAGGAGGTACAGGCAAGGATGCAAGAATCAAGCCTGCCAACGGATCAAGTAAAGCAGACATCCACCGTGAATCCATATGTAGTACCAGGTAGGGGGAAGCGTATTACAGTAGTGGACTTTGGGATGAAGCATGGTATTCTACGAGAATTAACGAAACGCCAATGTCATATAACGGTTGTTCCCTATAATTACAGTCCTGACCAAATGGTGCGATTAAACCCGGATGGCATCGTGTTAACAAACGGCCCAGGTAATCCAAAAGACGTACCGGAAGCTATTCATATGATCAAACAAATCATTGGTAGGATTCCGATATTCGGTATCTCCTTGGGACATCAGTTGTTAGCATTAGCATGTGGTGCAGATACAGAGAAAATGAAATTTGGGCATGGGGGAGGAAATTATCCCGTGAAGGATGTGGCGACGGGGAGAACCTACATTACTTCTCAGAACCATGGTTATGCAGTAAAAGAGGCCTCTTTGGCTCACACAGATTTAGTACTAACTCATATCGCCATTAATGACAATACGGTGGCAGGAATAAAGCATCAAGACTATCCAGCATTTTCTGTACAATTCTATCCTGAAAGCGCACCAGGACCTGAGGATACAAGTTATTTATTTGATACATTTATCGAAAAGCTAGAAGACAATCCAGCAAAGGGGGAGCATACACATGCCTAAAAATACAGAAATACAGAAAATTCTCGTGATCGGCTCAGGTCCCATTGTCATTGGACAGGCTGCTGAATTTGATTATTCCGGTACGCAAGCCTGTCAAGCACTGAAAGAAGAAGGATATACGGTTATCTTAGCTAACTCTAATCCAGCCACTATCATGACAGACCATACCGTGGCGGATAAAGTATATATGGAGCCATTAAATGTCGACTTTCTTACGAAAATTATCCGTGTGGAACAACCGGACGCTCTACTTCCTACACTTGGTGGACAAACAGGATTGAACTTAGCTGTTGCGCTTGAGGAAAAAGGGATATTAGAAGAATATGATGTAAACCTATTAGGTACGTCATTAGAAGCAATTCAACAGGCGGAGGACCGTGACAAATTCAGAAATTTAATGCGCCAATTAAATGAGCCTGTACCAGATAGTCAGATTGTTCACACAGTGGAGGAGGCATGTGAATTTGCTGAGCAAATTGGTTTTCCACTCATTGTTCGACCAGCATACACGCTTGGTGGAACAGGCGGAGGAATGTGTGATGACCTTTCTCAACTAAAGGCGATTACGAGAAATGGTTTGGCACTCTCTCCCGTAAACCAATGTTTAATTGAAAAAAATATTGCCGGCTTTAAAGAAATTGAATATGAAGTAATGCGGGATAAAAAAGATCAAGCGATTGTTGTATGTAATATGGAGAATGTGGATCCTGTTGGTATCCATACAGGGGATTCCATTGTGGTCGCCCCTTCGCAAACCTTAAGTGACCGGGAGCATCAATTGCTAAGAAACGCATCATTAAAAATAATACGTGCTTTGGAAATTGAAGGAGGATGTAATGTACAACTGGCCCTTGATCCAAATAGCTTCCAGTACTATATTATCGAGGTAAATCCAAGGGTAAGCAGATCTTCTGCACTTGCATCCAAGGCTACGGGTTATCCAATTGCAAAAATGGCTGCAAAGATAGCGATCGGATTGAGTTTGGATGAGATTATTAATCCAATTACCGGTAAAACATACGCCTGTTACGAACCAGCGCTTGATTATGTTGTTTCCAAACTTCCTCGTTTTCCATTTGACAAATTTATTACCGGAGATCGTTGTCTTGGTACGCAAATGAAAGCAACAGGGGAAGTAATGGCAATTGGACGAAATTTTGAAGAATCTCTATTAAAAGGAATCCGATCATTAGATAGTGGAACGGAATCGCTTTTCATAGAATCTATCGCACAACTTTCCAAAGAATCTCTCATTGAACGTTTAATAAAGGCTGATGACGAGCGGATCTTTGTATTAGCGGAAGCTTTAAGAAGGGGAATGACCATTGAAGAATTATTTCAACATACAAAGATAGATCGATTTTTCCTCCATAAATTACGTGGATTAATTAAAATGGAGAAAGAATTAGAAGATCGTCCAAATAATTACGATCTCTTGAAGGAAGCGAAAAAACGTGGATTTTCAGATGATCATATTGCTCAGTTGTGGAGTTGTTCCATTGACGAAGTCTATCAAATTCGAAAAGATAATCAGTTCATCCCTGTCTATAAAATGGTTGATACATGTGCAGCTGAATTTGAATCAGAAACGCCTTATTTTTACAGTACCTATGAGGAAGAAAATGAGTCTGTTATTACACCGCGAAAAAAAGTGCTTGTGTTAGGCTCTGGTCCAATTCGGATAGGACAGGGAATTGAATTCGATTATGCCACTGTACATTCTATCTTTGCCATTAAAGAAATGGGCTATGAAGCAATCATTATGAATAACAACCCAGAAACAGTTTCAACCGACTTCAGCATTTCAGATAAGCTATACTTTGAACCACTAACGTTGGAAGATGTGATGCACGTCGTTGAATTGGAGCAACCGGAAGGGGTCATTGTACAGTTTGGTGGACAAACTGCTATTAATCTCGCAGCAGGGCTCAAACGAAGAGGAGTAAGAATCTTAGGTACAAGTTTAGAAGCGATTGATCGGGCGGAGGATCGTGATAAATTCGAATTATTACTGGAAGACCTTCATTTGCTAAGACCAAAAGGAAAAGCTGTTCTTAACTTATCGGAAGCGACAGCAGTTGCGAACTCCATCGGTTATCCTGTGCTTGTACGACCATCCTATGTGATAGGTGGCAGCAGAATGGAGATCGTTTATAATGATGACGAATTGCAGGCATATTTAATAAAGACAGAGAGTATAACGGATGAACATCCGATCCTTATTGATAAATATTTAACGGGCATTGAAGTGGAAGTAGATGCAATAAGTGATGGGGAGACAACCATTGTGCCGGGAATTATGGAACATATTGAACGTGCCGGCGTGCATTCTGGTGATTCGATTGCGGTATATCCACCTCAACGCCTAAGCGAGAATGTGAAGCAGCGATGTTTAGAAGCAGCTACTAAGTTAGCCCAGGCATTAGAGGTAAAAGGATTAATCAATATTCAATTTATCATCCGTGACGAAGAAGTATATGTACTGGAAGTAAACCCGCGCGCAAGCCGAACGATTCCTTTTTTAAGCAAAATAACTGGTGTAACGATGGCAAATATTGCAGCGAAGTGCATTTTGGGTGAAAAACTGGAAGACTTAGGATACCGTACAGGAATCCTGCCCGAAGACGATCAAGTATCTGTTAAGATGCCGGTATTTTCCTTTGAAAAATTACGGAGTGTCGATACAACACTCGGGCCAGAGATGAAGTCTACTGGTGAAGCGATAGGTTATGATAAAACGCTCGAAAAAGCATTATATAAAGGGTTAATTGCCGCTGGATTGACTGTTCCGTATGAAGGAGCTGTTCTACTGACTGTAGCAGATAAGGACAAAGAGGAAGTACGGAGCGTAGCAGAGCGTTTTCATGAACTTGGATTTCAATTGTACGCAACAGAGGGGACAGCAGCATACTTGCGGCAATTCGGTATTTTGGTAACAGAGGTAGGAAAAATCGGGGCAGATGATCCAAATGTATTGTCAATCATTGAAAACGGAAATGTACAGTTTGTTGTTAATACATTAACTTCTGGTACAAAGCCGCGCTCTGACGGATTCCGAATCAGAAGAGAAGCAGTTGAACACGGGATCGCTTGCTTGACTAACCTAGATACTGCAAATGCCATTCTAAATGTGATTGATTCCACTACGTTTAGTGCTAAACCAATCATAAAATAGATACTGATTTCTTATACTTGTGTGAAAGGGATCACTCCATATTGTTGCATAAGAGGAAGCAAAAACGTTCAGAATTTATTCTGAGCGTTTTTGCTTGCAGTGGATTCTTTACATATGAAGAGAGAAATAGAATGATAAGAAGAGAAATAAGGATCTCGGATGCAGAAGAATTCGCCTGCTTCATACAGCAAGTAGAGAAAAATGCGGATTAAATGTTGTGGGAGGGAGGAGAAAGAAATGTCACCCTCGAACAACAACGAGAGATGATGAACCGTTTTTGGTGGGGGATGTGATGGCTTTTGGCGAAATGCAAAAAGAAACAAACACACAACCTGTTTATGTATAAATGGGGAGTACGTTGATGAGTATGATAAGTCAAAGCTCATCGGATCCTAATTTTCATTTGGAAGCAGGCTAATAGAAAAGGGGGAATAAATCATGCAAAGAAGTCGCCTGATTAAAACACTTATCGGAGTTGTTGCACTCCTGTTCGTGATTTCACTGTTGTATGGATTTTTTCGGGATGATGATCCATATAAGTATTTTACCGGAATGGGCAAAGGTATTTCCATCTCGCCCGATGATCAAACGCTAGCATTCTCTTATTATACGGATGGAAAAGAAGCAATTTATACTGCCAATATGGACGGTTCCAATATTGAAAAAATAACACAGTCGGAGGGAAAACGTCTGCATCATCCTGCATATTCACTGGACGGAAAGCATTTACTGTATTTGTCCGAAAATGAAGATGGTATTCATTCGTTATTCATCGCGAATCACGATGGCAGCGAGGCTAGACAACTCAGTAACGAAGACAGCCATATAAAAGATGCAGTTTTTTCACCAGCAGATGAGACCATCTACTATATTGCAATGAATGCAAAGGATTTTAAAAAAGAACCAGGTGAAACAAGTGAAGGATTTGATTTGTTTTCGACGGACCTAGGCGGCAAAGAAAAGAAGCAATTAACAGATAAAGATAGATTTTCCATGAATCATCTCTCGGTTTCCCCCGATGGAGAACATGTTTATTTTAGTGCGTTTGATGGAAATAAGGAAGTCCTTCGCTCCTTTTCTGTTACAGATGAAAAGGTGGACCAAACCATGATGCCGCGTGGTCGATCAAGGGATAATTCTGTTTATAATGCTCAACTCTCCCCAGGTGGAAAGAAATTCGCATTCACAACGGTTTCAGAGGAGTCGATGGAAAGCTCGTTATTTGAGTATGAATTATTTTTGATGGATAAAAACAGTGGTGATACAAAACGACTGACTGATTTGGGAACAGCTGTGGATTCTCCGGTGTTTTTTCATAAGCAGAATAAATTAGCGTTTCTGGAACACACGAACTGGTCAAGCGAACCAGCCAAGTACCGTTTACACACCGTTGATCTTGATAGCAAAGATATAGAAACGATTGATTTACAAATGCCGAATTCGCAAACTAGCAAGTGGTTAGCGAAAACACTGGATCAAGCTGTCAATGGGTATACGCTAGGCGTATTGTATATTATTCTTTTTGGATTGATTACGTTGTTGATTCAAGCTGGTGGGAAAAGAAGTGTTTATTTGCCGGCGTTCATTAGTTTCGGAATCGCTATCGCCATTTTCATTAGTAGTTTTGTTGTTGCAGTAATAGGCAATCCATGGATTGGGATTGGACTTGGTATGCTTGCAGCTTTTGTATTTGTTTTTTCTGTGATGATATGGATCTTTGCAATTGTGATCAAGCGTGCTGTCAGAAGGAGGGAGTAATCGACTGACAGCAATTTCTTGCTAGATAACACTTGGCGGTTCGCTGATAAATTCTTCCGAACCGCTGCATGCCAAATTTCGAAGCACAGAGTAGCACAGCCAGGGGAAATTCATCCCACTTATCTTACCTTTTTATGCGATTAATCACCTTTTTTCCCTTGAAATAAACGGCTTTTACTTCTTCTGGATCGGTTATTTCCAACCCAGGGATTCCTTTTGTTATTAAAAAGTTCCCATCCATTCCTTTTTTTAATTGACCAAATTGATTTTCTTTTCCCAACACTACTGCAGGATTAGCTGTGATAAGGGCAAGAATCTCATTTTCGCCATACCCATCTTTCGCTAATTGTTTCATTCCTGGCTGGGCAATTTTCATAAAGACATCTGTTCCTTGTAAACTATGATTTGGAAAGGGCAGCCAGGAAACATTCGGATAGGATGGCAAATAAGCATCTGTTGCAATAGAGAGAGGCACCTGATGTTGAACCAATTTTGCAATGTTTTCGGGGGAATTAGGTTCGAGATGTGTGCCGCCAAGCGGGGTTGCAATAATTTCAATGCCTCGCGCAGTTGCCTCTTCTATCTGCTCATCAGAAATTCCATGTGCATGATGGAGAACGTCTACACCTGCGTTCATGCACATTTGAATTCCCTCTTCGCCTGCGACATGGACACCAATTTTTTTATTGTATTGGTGATAAATAGTTACAATTTGCTTTAATTCTTTCAAAGAGTATATCATTTCTCCCGCTCGCGGAACCATCTCTTCTGTAAAGTTTGCGGGTGTTGCATTTATAAATAAATTTTCACCAGGGTATTCATTTTGTTTTGCCAATTGATGTACGTAGGATGGATCGATTAAATCCGATTTTTGAATGACTTTTGATTTAGTGATTGCGGAAAAATGTGCAAGTTCGCTAAAGCCGATTGATATACTGACTGCTGCAAAGGAAATATCCATCGGCAACCCCTTGACAACGCTGCGGTAATCACCCATGGAAAATGGACTCATTGGATGACCGCAAACTTGCTCACCTAGTGCAGTAATTCCTGATGTTAAGGCATTCAGCAAAATAGATTTTCCCGCCAGGATTTGTGTTTCCGCTGTGATCGGATACAAAGAAGAGGGGGCAAATTCCAGTAGATGGGTATGACAGTCGACGAGAGATGGTGTTAGTACATAATCAGAGTAATCTACTACTGGCAGTGATGGGAACTGCTTTTTGACGACAGACCATTGCCCAATAGAAGTTATTTTCCCCCCATTTATTACCATAGCCCCGTCATTGATTGTGCCCGTGTCGGTTACGGTTACGATTTTTCTTGCTCGGACTACATACGTGTTATTCATACATTACACCACCAGAAAAGGAGTTAAGAAATATGCGAGAATACATGCTGTAGCAACTCGGATGATCATCCCGATTAGTGCTGCATAAATTACTTCTCTTTCACGTAAATCTGTTGACTCTGCCCAAATTGCAGGAATTTGACCAAGAATAACGTAGATCGGCAGACCGGAGTTAGCTAATACAAAAGATCCAACAATTAGGCGTGGGTCGATATTCGCACCTAATTCTGCAAGTTGTGCTACAGCTAACGTTGGGGCAACTAGGAAAGAAACAATTCCTGTATCTGGTTCGATACTGGCAAGACTTAGAAAAGCACCCATTCCTGCTTCGATCGGATCCCAAATGCCGGTGAATTTTAGTATGCCAATGAAAATAAAGATGACCGATACTGCGGGAATGATTACTAATAGAAGCAGTCCGGTTCCTTCTTTTGCAGAAGAAAAAACGGTATCTAAAAATGTTTTCTTCGGTGTAAAACGAGGCAGTTCGCGAAGCTTTACTTTTTTGGTGTCACGGTAAATGGTTCTGGATAGAATAAAAGGTACAATAATTAATGGTGCAAATATAGCTAATACAATGAGCGGAAAAGCACTGATGCCAAAAATTGATAAGGCAATGAGACCCAAAACGAAAGTGGCAAAGGATTGCGGTGACTGAATCATTGTTGCAACGGCAATTTTTTGTTCTGCTTTGGTTGCGTTTGCTTTGATGAGAATAGGTCCAGCAATTTTTCCTGCAGCATTAATATCGCCAAGGATATTATACGAACTTGGAATGATCACAGCAGGATTAATTTTGAACCAGTGCATAATGGGTACAAAAAGCCGGATCAATCCGTCGGTAAAACCAAGACGTTCGAGTACACGTCCTACAATAACGCTGACAATGACAGCAATCCCAACTTCACTCGTCAGAAATGTGTCTACAACAACAGGTGTTACTTCTTTGATGATCGTATCAAATAGCTCAGATAATGATTTAGGAACAAGAAAAAGCAGAACAAGCGAAGCGAAAACAATCAAAATACCAATCACTTCAAACAAATGCCACTTTGACCGATGATGAGAAATATTTTCCCCTGTTTTTTGATCTTCCATATTAAACAATCCTCCAAGACGTTTATTATAAGGTATGTCACAACTAAAAATGTGTGTATGCCTATTTTTCATGAGTACAAGCAAGATGGGAATAATAAGTGGAACATCGATGGGAGTGAAGGAAATGAAATTTGGCAGCCATGTTTCGATTAGGGAAGGCTATCTTGGTGCTGCGAAAAGAGCAGCTTCGATGAATGCTTCTGCTTTTCAATATTTCCCAAAGAATCCGAGAAGTTTGTCGGTAAAATCATTTTCTAAAGAGGACGTGGCATTATGTAAATCATTTTGTGAAGAACATGGGATCGAATCCGTTGCACATGCTCCTTATCCGACAAGTTTGACACCTACAGATGAGGCGAAGAGACAAAAGGTGATTCAATCCCTTTTAAATGATTTAGAAATTACAGAAGCATGTGGCTCGATTGGTGTGGTTGTTCACTTTGGCAAGCAAATAAGCGCTGAAGATCCCCTTTTAAGTTATCAGCTTATGATTGAAATGCTGGATGAAGTTCTCGATTCATGGGAGGGAAATTCGCTCATTTTGCTTGAGAATAATGCAGGGAAGCCAGGGACAATTGGAACGACACTCGAAGAACTGGTGCAAATAAGGAATTTATGTGATTACCCAGAAAAAATAGGATTTTGTTTAGATACGTGTCACGCTTTTGCAAGTGGACTCTGGAACGGAGAGAACTGGGAAAAAGTGATGGAGAAAGGGATGCAGCTCGGCTATTTTGAGCATTTAAAAGTCATTCATTTAAACAATTCAACATATACAACCGGACTTGGTAAGGACCGCCACGCAAATATTTTTCACCATGGATATATAAAAGAAGCAGCGTTTCATCAGCTGCTAACGACCCCACGATTAGCATCTGTTCCATTTATTTTGGAAACCCCAAAAGAAGAAATAACACATCAAGAGGAAATAGCGCAACTGCAGAAAAAATGGGGAATGTAAAAAAATATAAATTTTTTTCTAAAAAGATGCCCCCTTATCTGTTTTCTTATCGATTTGTAAGGTAGAAGGTGTTAGGTTCTGTTTTTAACGGTTCTAAACACTTTCATCGATACATCTGATTGATAAGGGGGGAGACGTTCGATGGAACGACAGACGTTAACAGTTAAAGAGGTTGCGAAATATCTTGGTGTACACCGGGATACGATTTATGTCATGGTGAAATTAAAGCAGATTCCGCATATTAAACTCAGGAATCGTATCTTCTTTACAAAGGAATCCATTGATTTGTGGTTACAAAGCGAAGAAAACACAAACCTGCATACACGGTAAATATGGCAGGTTCTTTGTGTTTCTTTTTTATTTTAAAAAAAGCCGGTAATGGGCAGGAAGAGGGAGAATTTCAATGAATTATATTAAAGAATTAAATGCGTTTAGAGAATGGCTCTTGACAAATGAACTTTCAACGAGTGCAATTGCACTCTGGTATACCCTTATGAGTATAAACAATTCTGCAAGGTGGAAAAAACGTTTTAATGCGCCAAATGCAGTTGTTGGGCAATTATCCGGATTATCGAAACAAGGGATTCTTGATGCTAGGAAAAAGTTAATCGAATATCATTTAATCAAATGTGAAAGCGGGAGGAAAGGGAAAGCACCCATTTATGAATTTATCTCATTGGTCAACTCAGCTGACTCTTCGTCTTACGAAACAATAGGCGAATCCACTGACGAATCCTTGACGATACATAAACATAAACAAAAAGAAATACAAAGAAGAAAAGAGGAAAGGAAAAGCGAATCAATTTTAAAAGTGTATGAGGAGAATATTGGAGCATTGAGTCCACTTGCGTGTGATGAATTTTTCTCCTGGATTGAAGTGTTTGGGGAAGAGGTTGTGACAGAGGCCATCAAAATTACGGCGAAACATGGAGGACGTACATTCAGTTATATGGAAAAAATTTTAAAAGAATGGAAAAAGGTTCATTTAAACAACCTTAAAGACGTTTACGCTTATGAAGCAAAAAAGGAAACAAGCAGAAATAATACGATTCCATTTCGCAAACAAGGAAAAGGGAGCAAGTCATCGGTTTTCGATGAATTACGAGAGGAGGTTGGCCTGTGAATAAAAAAGAAGCGATCTACGTTCTGGAAGCAATTCGGGATATTTATCCAAAATTTGATATATCAAAACGAAAAGCGGAAATGCTTCTTCCACAATTAGAGCAGATGAATTATGCGATGGTGATGCAAAAATTAGCTACTTATGTTGCAAACAATCCATATCCCCCGACAATTGCTGAAATTGCTGCTTATAAAACGAATGAAAATGATCATTTAAAGCAAATGAAAATTTGGCGAAAAGAAGCCGATAAGGTACCAAATGAACTGAAACAACGATTTCACCAACAAATGATCAGTTTATTAAGGGAAAAAAGTCATGAAAGCAATCGTTAATGTTGAAGCAGAGCTATCTGTACTAGGATCTGTCCTTCTGGAAGGATCGCTTTTTCATACATTGGAAATAGGCGAGGAGCATTTTTATGAAAGAAGACATAAGCAAATTTTCGGGGCGATGAAAAAGGCGGCTGATTGCGGTGAATTTATCGATATGGTCACCGTCACAACCAATCTTGGGGAAGCAATCCAACATGTTGGAGGTACAACCTACCTGTTGAAAATGGCAGAGTCTGTAGCAAGTACCGCAAGCTTAAAGCATCATGAAAGCTTGATTTTTGAAGCATATCGGAATCGTGCGGCAAGGGAAAGTGCACTGGAATTTACCAAAAATCCATCTGAAGAAGGTTTGGAAGCGTTGATTGCCAGTTTGCAAAACGTTCGGGAAGTAGGAGTAATCAATCAGGAAAAAACGACTTATGAACATTTGCTTGATATTACAGAGGAGATGTGTTTTCCAACGGGTGAAGCATCTGGCTTTTATACCTCCTTTAATGACCTTGACGATATGACAGGCGGCTTGCAAAAAGGGGAGTTAATTATTGTTGCAGCCAGACCCTCTGTCGGAAAGACAGCGTTTGCACTCAATCTGGCAGCAGGACATGGACGAAATGGCGGATCATCCATGATCTTTAGCTTGGAAATGGGAAAAAAACAGTTATTACAGCGAATGATTTCACAAGAAGGGATGATGAATAGTCAAAAGTGGAGAAATATGGTATTTTCCGAGAAAGATTATGCACATGCTTTTCAGGCGATAGGAATGATTTCAAAATGGAAATTAGCAATCTATGATAACTTGCTTACAGTTAGCGCAATTCGATCTGCCATTCGAAAAATGATCTATGACCATCCAGACGAAAAACATGTGGTCATCATCGATTATTTACAATTGATCATTCCAACGAGTAAACAGGAACGGAGAGATCTAGAAATAGGTGAAATGACGCGTGAATTAAAACTGCTTGCAGTGGAACTGAATATACCGATCGTCTTGCTTTCTCAGCTTTCAAGAAGTGTGGAATCAAGACAAAATAAGCGGCCATTCTTATCGGATCTCAGGGAATCAGGAAACATTGAACAAGATGCAGATGTGATTGCATTTCTTTATCGAGATGATTATTACAATCATAAGGCTGGGGAGCATTATCCGATGGAAATTATCATTTCTAAACAGAGAAACGGTCCAACTGGTACAGTGGAATTGGCTTTTCAAAAAGAATATGGAAGATTTGTAGATCCCAGTCGGTGTGGTGGGGTGGTGGAGGTGAGTGGTGGTCGAAGATGAAACAGTGCTTTCCATTGGGATTTTTGTGCCCTGAGATCGAATTCAGCGATCCATACAGATTTAGTGTATGGCATATTTCATCCATGTTCAATAAAACAGAAATTTAGTGTTTTCATAGATCAGCGCATCTTTTTTCTTTTCCATGCTATAATAGCTAATATATTACCCGGGAAATAGGAGTTTTGGTCATGTCCGAGTGGAAAATACAAAATAAAAAACATGAGATCCTTCCAGCATTTTCGCTAACTGTCAATGATGCACAGCCAACTGCTATCTATAGTGATACGGAATTGCAAGGAGAGTTGGTACAAATTTTATATACTAAAGAGATTCCTGTGTTTGATAGGGAAGATGGACTTTATGAACGTCTTACAGTGGAACAAAATATCGCTTTTTATCACAAGTGGTTCAATTGTCAGACACCACTATATGAAATCCTCGTCATGTTTCATCTTCACCATTGTGCGAAAGCTGCTTTACATAAATGTACAAATTCGGTTGTCCAGCGTGTGTATTATGCGAAGTATTTTATGATGAATGCGGACAAATGTGTGTTCCTAGAGCCTGTGCACGGTGTGGATATACGGACAATGAATACATTTATTGAGATGCTTCAAGCGATGAAGGAAAAGAAAACATTCGTCCTTTTATTAGTAACAAATATGGAGCATGCGATCCTTCTTGGCGATATTGCCTATAAATTGCAGGAACATGGATTACATGCTTTTGAAACGGATGCACAGGATGAGGAGAAGATTGGTAATCAACCAAGTGTATCGCCTCAAGTAGAAAATCTATTTAAAATTCCTGCTAAAGTTGGGGATAAGGTCATTTTATTTGATCCACCGGAAATTGATTATATTGAAAGTCAGGATGGAAAGTCACTTCTTGTGATTGATAATGAATCATTTACAATGGATGCAACGTTAGGAGAAATGGAAAAACAACTACAAATGTATGGTTTCTTCCGCTGCCACCGCTCTTACATTGTCAATTTGCAAAAAGTACGTGAGATCATTACATGGTCGAAGAATACATACTCCCTTCGAGTTGACAATAAAATCCAGTCGACGATCCCATTATCCAGGACTAAAATTCAGGATATTCAGGAGATTTTTAACCTTAAATAAGTACCATTTAACCTTCCGTATCTACATTTCACCTTGATATGGCTGCATTTATAAAGTAGTCAACGTATATTGGATGTAGATTAATGAGGGAGGTAATATATTTGGAAAATGTGGTTCAAGTAAACGGATTACGGAAAGTTTTTCATGAAAATATTGCAATGGATGATGTGCATTTCAATGTTAAAAAAGGGGAAATATTTGGATTACTTGGTCCTAGTGGATCGGGTAAAACAACGACAATAAAAATTTTAACGGGTGAACTAAAACCGTCAAGTGGGGATATCGAAGTTTTAGGTATGAAATCGGATATGTTTCAAACAGCATCTTTTCAATCACAAATTGGGATTCTATCGGATAATAGTGCCCTCTATGAACGTTTGACTGTTTATGATAATTTGAAATTATTTTGTAAATTATATAGTGCACCCCTTCAGCAAATTGCTGTGACATTACGGGAAGTAAACATGGAAAAAGAAGGGGGAAAAGTTGTATCTAAACTGTCAAAAGGAATGAAACAACGTGTTCTGTTGGCAAAAGCATTGATTCATCAGCCGAAGCTCGTCTTTCTTGATGAACCGACATCTGCACTTGATCCGGGAAATGCAGCTTATATACACCGGGGATTACAAAAACTGAATGAAGCAGGAACGACTATTTTGCTAACAACGCATAATATGGAAGAAGCAACGGAATTATGTGATCGAGTAGCCTTTCTTGATCAAGGAAAGATTCAAGAAATGGATAATCCGGATGCACTGCGTTATAAATATTCGACGCATAATTTTCATATCGAAACGGTTGAAGGTAAGAAATTGGTTATGATCAATGATGTGAAAAGTGCCGATAAAATTGGACAGATGATTGCTGACGGGCAGGTCAAAACGATGCATACCGACCATCCTACACTTGGTCAAATTTTCTTAAAACTAACTGGAAAGGAGCTCGTCTAATGCATCTCCAGCGAATTCACGCCATTTTTGAAAAAGACATGAAAGATTTTATGAAAAATACGATGATGCTATTAATGCCTATTGTACCAATTATTCTTGCCTTTTTTTATCGTCAAATGGGCCTTGGTGAAGAGATGCCCGTAATGATGGGGTATATCATCGTAGGTGTAACTTATTCAGCAGTCACTGCGAATTGTATAATGGCAATGATGGCAGAGGAAAATGAAAAGAAAACCTTACGAGGCCTAATCATGTCACCAGCTTCCTTTCTAGACGTAATTATTGGCAAAAGCCTTGTAACTGGTTTTATGACGCTGATCACGTTGGTTTTGTCACTGCTCATTTTGGGAATCGACTCATTCTTAAACACGCGGGCGATCCTTGGCTTGGTTCTATTATTCTTATTCTTTTTATTTTTAGGTATTGGCGTAGGACTTTTTGCAAAATCCATTAGTACAGTTTCCGTATATGTTATGCCGATCATGTTTTTATTTGGATTTACGCCGATGATTGAATTAATGGGTCTTAGTGAGGACAATTTGGTGAAAAAAATCCTGGATCTATTTCCAATCTCGCAGTTAATAGAGATGCATGATTCGGCTTCTTGGCTTCCACTTGGTATGGTAGGAATCTGGGTCGTTGCTGCTGCATTATTCATGTATGTATGCTTTATAAAAACAAGACAAGATGACTAATGGAATGGCGCTCACCTACAAGGAAGTGAGCGCCATTTTAAGATTATTTTTCTTTACTGGGATCATCATTTCCATTTGGATCTTCACTAAGTGTGAAGTTCACCCTTACAATGATGTTGTTCATCTCATCTCTAAGCTGTTGATACACTTGTTGAAATTCTTTTCTATTTTCGTCAGGATTTTCAAATTGTCCAATCTGACCCCACAAGGAGTGGACTTGTTGCATATTTTTATATAATTGCATATCATAAACCGATTGTGGAGCAGGGATAAGCACATTTGGTGATCCCAGATCTTCTAATTTTTTCCTAGCGTCGTTAAATGCTCCGTCCGTGTAGTTATCTTCTTGGATGGAATAGCCTATTTCATTTAAAGGAGGAGCAGCAAAATAAGTGATTTGTATAATACCTCTTTCAAGGTTTGTGGCTTCTTCCCAACTACGGTATTCGGATGGATCTTTCCCAGCAAGCTCCTCAGGAGGGTGGGAAATAAACATGTTGTAAGCAGTCTCTTTATGTTTATCTTCAGGTAACTCATAAGCTTCAGATTCTAAAACATCAATATAAGCATCGTAATAGTTCGTGATATTGGAGATATTTCCATCCTCGCTGACGATGCTGCGAATTGGATTCTCATCAACATCAAAGTAAATTCTTCCGTTTTCATCCATATGTTCTTCGACAATTTCTCTTTCTGTATGCTCATTCTTTATATTTCCATCTTCTCCAAATGGTGAGTCGATTGATCTTGGCTCCATTTCAGCTAAATGATCTTTAGCTAGATCCTCTTTAGTGAAATTCGCTTCATCTTGCTTTTCCTCGTTCTTTTCAGATGATACTTCCTTCCTATCAGGTTTCTCTTTTGCTTCATTTTTGGTTTCGTCGTTTTCCGCTTCTACCGTATCTGTTTGCTCTTTATCGTTTTTTGGAGAGTCAGCATTTTGCGAGCAGCCTGCAAAGAACAGAATCACGCATGCAAAAAGGACTAAAATCCGATACATGTATAACACCCTCCTATAAACAATTCGAAAAATTTTTATTAAAGGTAATTATAGCATACTACGACATAAAATTGCATAAAAATGGAAATCGTAAATAAAGTGTAATATATAATTTATAAACAATGGTGAGGGCGTATCAACCGGATCCCGTGCATATCGACCGCCGGAGTGAGTATATCAACCGGATCCCGTGCATATCGACCGTCAGAGCGAGGATATCAACCGGATCCCGTGCATATCGACCGCGAGAGTGAGTATATCAATCGGAGCGCATTTCTAGATGCGCTTATAAACAAAAAGCAGGACTACCCTATCGGATAGCCCCGCCACAAAATCAGGTCTGTTCATATTGATTTACTTCAAACAAATCAATCAATTCGATTTTTGGATGTTTATCTTGAAACCAACGCAGTGCAAAATCATTTTGAAATAAAACAAGGTAATTTCCTTCCCGGTCACGCACAAGCATATTCCGCTCGTCAAATAATGACTTATCTACCTGGTCCTGCTTTAGCCAGCGAGGAACGCGCTCGCCGATAGGATCCAACATCACGTCCACATGGTATTCATTTTTCATTCGGTACTTGAACACGTCATATTGCAACTCACCGACCGCACCTAAGATAAATGATTCTGTTTGGTCTCTGTAAAATAATTGAATGGCACCTTCCTGAACAAGCTGCTGGATCCCTTTGCGGAATTGCTTCGTTTTCATGACATTTTTAGCAGTTACCTTCTTAAAAAGTTCTGGCGGGAATTGCGGTAATTCTTCATATTCAAAATGATCTTTTCCAGTAACGAGCGTGTCCCCAATTTGATAAATGCCTGGATCATAAATTCCGATAATATCTCCTGCATAGGCTTCTTCAACGGTATTTCCGGATGATGCGACAAATTGTTGTGATTGAGCGAGCTTGATTGCCTTATTGGTTCGCGCTAAGCGCACACTCATTCCTCGTTCGAATTTGCCGGAGCATACTCTTAGAAATGCAATTCGATCCCGATGTGCCGGATTCATATTTGCTTGGATTTTAAAAATGAAGCCGGAAAAATCTGTCTTATCTGGAGGTATCGGGCCTTCTGTCGATTTTCTCAGATGAGGCGCCGGTGCCATGGAAATGAAAGTATTAAAAAAGGTTTCTACGCCAAATGGAGCTAGGGCGCTACCGAAAAATACGGGTGTCTGTTTTCCGGCCAATACCGCGTCTAATGAAAAAGTATCCCCGGCTTCTTCCAGCAGCTCCAGTTCTTCAGCAGCTTCCTGATACGCTGGATCAGATACCACATCCTGATGTTCAGCATTCTCAAGATCTTTATACGGGATAGGTGTTTCTTTTTCTTCTCCGTTATATTGAACAAATTGCTCCTGCTCTCGGTCAAACACACCGAGAAATCTTTTTCCCATCCCAGCTGGCCAGTTCATTGGATAGGTACCAATATCCAAAACCTGTTCAATCTCTTCCAGTAATTCAAATGGCTCTCTGCCTTCACGATCCAGTTTGTTAAAAAAGGTGAAAATGGGAATACCGCGCATACGGCATACTTTAAATAATTTGATCGTTTGCGTTTCAATTCCTTTTGTTGCGTCAATAATCATCACAACACAATCAACCGCAGTTAACGTCCGGTACGTATCTTCACTGAAATCTTCATGCCCAGGCGTATCTAAAATATTAATTTGATACCCTTCATAAGGAAAATTCATCACACTGGAAGTAACGGATATCCCCCGTTGTTTCTCGATCTCCATCCAGTCAGATGTAGCAAATTTTCCTGTCTTTTTTCCTTTTACAGTCCCGGCGGTACGGATTTGATTTGAGAGTTTTAGTAATTTTTCCGTTAATGTTGTTTTACCGGCATCCGGGTGTGATATAATTGCAAACGTTCTTCGTATATTAACTTCATCTTGCAAATTCATAGAAAAAATCCCTTTCATTTATCGTAGTTTATGCATCTTTTTCGTTTTACTTGGGATTATTTTACATTGGATTGATTCTCCTTCTACATTGGTTTACCCGAAGTAATCATACCATTAATAGGTGTGAAAATGCAGGTGTTAAAACTTTAGAGTGATAAAAAAACACAAAGAGAGGTCTTTTCCCATTCTACCGATTGTTTCTTTTATTCTATTCGTGATTGTTCGGATGTATACACTTTATAAATATAAAGAAGGACTGAAGCGCATCCGTCTCATCCAAATGGGTGGCATTTTACTCCCCTTTATTGCTGCCACAGGTGTGGCGACAGGATTGATTATGGAGGAAACTCGGATTACAGGGGAAATAAACTATATGTGGATACGCACGATTGTCTCCTATCTGATTATATTGATTGTCCTAGTAGGTACGATTATTCCCATGAATAGAATCATAGCGAACCTATTTAAAAAATGAAATTCATTCCAATTTTTTTCGGGTGAAATATAAAAGAAACAATGCGCATAATCTGTTATGATAGATAAAGAATATGCTAGGAACATAGGGGGGAGTTTGTTGAATTTCAAAGATAGAATGGCGAATCGCAGACATATGGAAAGAGTGAAAAGAATCGGAAAGCCCGGTGGAATTGTACTGGGGATACTTCTTGTGCTTGCGGTTATATTTATGCTTTCATTTCGCTGGATAACCGATTACATATGGATGGGTTCACTTGGTTTTGAAAAAGTCTTTACGACGATGTTTGGCAGTAAGTTATTGCTAGGTGCTATCGGTTTTGTTCTATTTTTCATACTTACTTATATTACGTTTGCCTGGATTCGAAAAACATATATCGGTCATTTCCACAGCAATATGTTGCCACCTGTTATTCAAAATAAAAAAATAAGCAGAATTCTTATGGTCATCGCTGCTCTATTTGTTGGTGCAATGGGAAGTTCCATCGTACAAGGAATTGGATGGGAACCGCTTTTGAAGTTTTTAAATCATGCTTCTTTTGATCAAAAGGATCCTTATTTTCATATGGATATTTCCTTTTATATGTTTATCCTACCGTTTGTAAAAATGATCATTTATATTTTACTCGGTTTAAGTATCTTTTTCTTAGCGATCGAAATTGGCGCTTATTCTGTTTTTCATATTTACCGGATGAGCCGTTCCGCTCAATTACATCTTGGGGTGACACTTGGAATCATCGGACTGCTGCTTGCTGGTATTCATGTTTTGGCGCCGTATGAGACACTTCTTACAAATAAGGTAAATATTTTCCAAGAGAGTGTCGTACACGGACTAAGCTACACCGATAAAATGATTAATATTCCAGCTTCATATATCCTGGCAGCTGTTGCAGTAATTGCGGCAGTATGGATGTTTATTGCAGTCAATCGAGGCAAAATTAATTCCATCGTGATTCCTGTTGGTGTCTATATCGTTCTTTTGATTGCTGGTCAAGGCGTATCGATGGCTGTTCAAAATTTCCTTGTGTCTCCGAATGAGTTTTCCAAAGAAAAGCCATATTTGGCACATAATCTTTCTTTTACAAGAGCAGCTTATGATCTGGATCATATAAAAGAGAAGGAAATTTCCGGTGCGTTTACACTGGATGAAGCGATGGTTGATCGAAATAAATTAACCATTGATAATGTTCGAATCAATGACGCTAGACCACTTCTGGATATTTACAATCAATTACAGACATTCCGTACGTACTATCAATTTAATAATATTGATATTGATCGTTACGAAATTGACGGAGAGTATGAACAGGTATTTGTTGGTGCAAGGGAATTAAATACGGTTAACCTCCCGTCCCAGGCTCAAACTTGGGTAAACCAGAAAATGAGATATACCCATGGATACGGTATCGCGATGAGTCATGTGAATGAGATTACGAAGCAGGGGCAGCCGAAGTATATGTTGAAAAATGTGCCGTCAGAAGGTGTAATTGATGTGAAACGGCCTCAGATTTATTTTGGGGAAGAACCTTACGGAAATGTGATTGTCAATAGTAACGTGGATGAATTTGACTATCCTGCTGGGGATGAAAATAAATCGACCCGCTTTGAAGCTGATTCAGGTATCCCTTTGCAAGGAATCAATCGGTTCTTGTTTGCACTGAAAGAAGGTTCATTCCGTATGCTTGTATCGGATCAAATTACAAAGGAAAGTCAATTACTCGAAACACGTAATATTATGGACAGGGTTAAAAGAATCGCTCCATTTTTTAAATACGACGATGATCCGTATATTTTTGTTCGGGAGGATGGCAGTCTCGCATGGATGATTGACGCCTATTTAACAGCAGAGAGTTATCCATATGCAGAGCCGCATAAAGGAAATGAAAATTATATAAGAAACGCTGTGAAAGTAGTCATTGATGCGTATACAGGGGAAGTGAATTTTTATACCGTGGATAAAGAGGATCCATTACTTGAAACATACAGTAAGATGTTCCCAGATCTATTCACCAATGAAATACCGGAAGACGTACAGCGTCATTTCCGTTATCCGACAAATTTATTTAAAATACAATCAGCAATGTATGGAACGTACCACATGTCTAATCTGGAAATCTTTTATAATCGGGAAGATTTCTGGCAATTCCCGACTGAAAAATACTTTAACGAAGATATCGAAATGGAACCATACTTTATAACCATGAAATTACCGGAACAGGATGAGGAAGAATTTATTCAGATGATGCCGTATACTCCAAAAAATCGTCAGAACATGATCGCTTGGATGGGTGTGCGTAATGACGGAGAAAATTATGGTGAAATATTTGTTTACCGTTTTCCAAAACAAAAAAATATCTATGGTCCACAGCAAATAGAAAATAGAATTAATCAGGACAGTAACATATCGCAGCAGCTCAATCTCTGGTCTCAAGGCGGATCAAAGGTGGTACGTGGGAATTTATTAGCCATTCCAATCGAGGATACGGTGCTATATGCGGAACCAATTTACATTGAATCTTCCAATGAAACATCTCTGCCAGAAGTGAAGCGAATTGTGCTTGCTTATGGGGATAACATCGTGATGGAAGAAACATTTGATAAGGCCCTTGAGAAAATGCTTACGCTCATCGATCCAGAAAAACAAAAAGATAAGGCTAAATCAGAGGAAAAACAAGAGGATGAAGAACAAGTTCAAGATATTACGGGATCTGAAAAAATATTACAAGATGTATCAAAGATGTTCGATGCATATCAAGATGAGTTATCAAAAGGAAATTGGGAAGAAGCTGCAAAAATTATGACGCAAATTGAAGAACGTTTAGGAGAAGTGGAATAAGAAAAGGAGAAGTGCTCACGTGTTAGGGAGCACTTCTTCTACATTAAATACAGGGTACGGTGTAGGAAATGAAACAGCATTATTATGAAAAATTATTAAATATTAAAACAGGAATCTATCAAAAAGAATCGGATGACGCACAACACTACTATCCGTATGAACCAACCGCCTATGAAGCATTAGAGGCTCTGCTTGAAAGCTATGCATTTAAAAAAGATGACTGTATGGTCGATTTTGGTTGCGGTAAAGGGAGATTAAGCTTTTTTATTCACTATTTCAGCCGTATTCATGTAAAAGGAATTGAAATGGATGAGGCATTATATAAAGCCGCCACTGCGAATAAAAATAATTATTTACGTAAAATGAATAAGCATCATGCGCGTATAGCGTTTTATTGTTGTTTAGCACAGAAGTATCCGATTGATGCCTCTGACAATCGTTTTTACTTTTTCAACCCATTTTCCCTGCCAATTTTTATGAAAGTGATTAACAATATTCTGCGATCGGTGGAAATAGCAAATAGAGACGTCGAGCTTATTTTATATTATGCTTCAGACGATTATATCTATTATTTAGAAAACCACACGATATTTGAAAGGAAAGAAGAAATCATTCTACCAAAATGGTACAAGCAAGATCCTTCTGAAAGGTTTCTAATCTATCAATTGCCAGCATTATCCGATTAAAAGGCAAAAAAATAGGAATCTAAATTAGAATAGGGCTACTTTCGACAAAAATGAATACGGAAAGCGAATTAGGAGAGGTCCATGTGATGAAATCCCGTAATAATTCAGTCTTTTTTGTTAAATGCAAATTTTGTAAAAAATCCCTTGACATATGAAAGCGAATTCATTAGTATAGATAGTGACAGGGGGAAAGGATATTGAATACTACACTTACCTCAACCGAGTCTCGAACACTAAAAAAAAAGATCGCCCAAGTTTATAATAAGATTAATCAAGAGTTTTATGCGACTGGGGTTAGAAGTCAACGGATTTTAATTCTTGATGACAGGATTATTATCTTTGCTCAACATAAACGTGTTCAAGCTTTTAAAGCATTAAGTAAAAACTTTAAAGAATTAACAACCTATGCGGATGCAGCGCTCATTTCTGAATTTAAATTCAAGCTAAGGGATAGCGTAGAGGAATTAACAGGTAGAACGGTCATTTCTGTTCTCAAAGATTATGATACCAAAAGTGAGCATGCATGTTGTGTCATATATTTTAACGAAAAATTATAAAAAACAAATCATAACTTAATTCTTTAACATTTCTAGATCAATCGCGCAGGGTCGCTTTTGTTCTGGCACTGTTATCGGAGCGGTTACATATAACCTCTGTTTACGGATGTTAATTGAACCGCAGATTTGATTGAATTCCAAAAATACCAGTGTGTTTGGTATGGGAAATCAATCTGAATCTGCGGTTCTTTTATATATAAAAACAAAATAACGAATAAAAGTTTATTCTGTTAAGGAGGTGAACAAGAACTGACGCTAAGATATCCTGGCAACCAAAAGCTTAAGTGTGTTGTAAAAATGGAGAAACAAATTTTTTGACTCGTAATATACCGATAATTTACAGAAAAATATAAAATATTAATCTGTTTTTGGACGCAACGATATTTTCTGTCTGTTATTGGAGGAGAAACGAATCGAAACACACGATGAGTGGAACGATCCTTTTGATGATTCATGAGATGGTCAGCTTAGCTAGGTTCTATCGGATTTTATAACAGAAAGCAGCAGAATGTTGAAGAACACATCGATATTTTGAAAGGGGAGAAAAACATTTATGGATTTAATATTAAAAAATGCAGTAATACCTCAAGGAGACAGAAAGGTAGAAACAAATATTCTTGTTAATGATGGAAAAATCGCTGGGATCATGAACAATATTAGGGGTATCTCTACGGATAGAACCATTGATATGAAAGGAAATCTTGTTGTTCCGGGGTGTATTGATCCACATACACATTTCAATGATCCTGGGTTTACACATCGTGAAACATTTGAAACTGGACAAAGATCTGCAGCTGCAGGTGGATTAACCTCTCATATCGATATGCCATGTACGAGTAAACCATCTGTTCGTGATGCTGAAAGCTTTCATAAGAAATTGTCAGCAGTCAAGGATAAAGCGTATATTGATTACTGCTTCTGGGGAGGCATGACAGGCGAAGATGTTAGAGAAGGCTTGCTGGATAATATTTATCCACAAATTGAAGAAGGAGTCGTTGCATTTAAAGTTTATATGACACCTTCAGTTCCAAGTTTCCCTAAGGTAACAGACCCGGAAATGCTGGAAATTTTCAATAAAATCGCACCAACAGGCATGCCAATTGGGATACATGCCGAAAACTATGATATCTGCACTTTCTATACTGAAAAGTTGAAAAAAGAAGGTCGTCTTGACAGCCCAGCATGGGGACACGCTAGAAATGTAGTTGCTGAGAAAACTGCAATTGAAATGATTATTACTTTTGCTGAAGCTACAGGTGCAAGGGTGCATATTGTGCACATGACTTCTAAGGACGGAGTGAAGCTTGTACGTGATGCTAAAAAACGAGGTGTAAAAATAACGGCTGAAACTTGCCCACATTATCTTGTGTTAACTGGAGATGAAGCTTTGGAAGCGCGTGGCACATTTGCAAAAGTTGCTCCTCCGCTTCGTGAAAAAGAAGATAACCTGGTTCACTGGCAAGCCCTTGCTGATGGAACAATCGATTTCGTAGGTACGGATCATGCGCCATATGAAATCGAAACTGAAAAAGACGCTCCAGATTCAGATATCTGGAATAGCTTCCCTGGATTTCCTGGCGTTGAGCAAATGGTACCAATTCTTGTTAGTGAAGGTCTAAATAAAGGACGTTTGTCTTTATCACGTTTTGTAGAAGTTACTAGTAGAAATGCTGCTATCCATAATGGTATTTATCCTAAGAAAGGCTCGATGGAACTTGGAAGTGACGCAGACTTTACGGTCATTGATCTTGAACGTGAATATACAATTGATGAAAAGAAAACGGAAACAATGGCGAAGTACAGCCCGTTCCATGGCATGAAGCTAAAGGGTAAGCCCATCCAAACCATTGTACGCGGTAATGTCGTTTATGATGAAGATAATGGCGGTATCGTTGGAGATGTAGGATACGGTGAGTTTGTTAAGAGACAAAGCATCCAAAGATTGGATCGCGAAATAAAGTATGAAACGTATGAAGAAAATGCCAAAGCTGCAGAAGCATATAAACGAGTTGAAAAAGCACTCGTAACGAACTAAAAATAAGTGCTTAAAATATGACAGCTATAAAAAGGCTTCATTATTGAGAGGGAGGATGGTTTTAAATGGCTGAAGTAAAAGGAAAGAAGCACGCATTGGTAATTATTGATATGTTGAATGATTTTATTCCGGAAGGGTCCGTAATGGAATGTGGGCAAGCTGGACGTGACATTATCCCTAAAATTAGAGATGTAATGGATTTCTGTCATGAGAATGATATTCAAGTAGTTCATATTCAAGAAGCACATCGTAAAAACGATGCTGACTTCAGAGTACGTCCAGTTCACGCGGTTAAAGGAACTTGGGGTCATGAGTTTATTCCTGAATTACAACCAGAAGAAGAGAAAGGTGACTACATCGTTCAAAAACGTCGTCATAGTGCATTCACATTTACAGATTTTGATCTTTTCTTGAGAGAGGAGCAAATTGATACAGTGGTTGTTACTGGCGTATGGACGAACGTTTGTGTGCGTAGTACAGCATCAGATGCATTGTATAACGGTTACAACGTAGTTGCGCTGTCGGATGCAACAGCTTCAAAAACAAACGCTATGCACGAAGCAGGTCTAGTTGATATCGGTATATTTGGAGAAATACTTTCCGTAGATGCATATAAGGAAGCTATAAAAAACAAAATCTCCCAAGGTCAATTAACTGTTTAAGGGATCTTCAATGAGAATTGTAGTAGGTATAACAGGAGCTAGCGGATCATTGTATGCTTATACTTTGATCCGTGCGCTTCATCAATTGGGAATTGAAACCCATTTAGTTGCTACCGAAACGGGAGTAAAGGTAATGCAATATGAATGCGGCATAACAATGGATGAGTTGAAGCAATTTGCAACCGTACATGATAATCAAAATCTATTTGCACCTGTGGCCAGTGGTTCTTTTCAAACAGATGGAATGGTTATTGTTCCGTGTTCAATGAATACACTGGGGACGATAGCAAATGGAATGGGAGAGTCTCTACTAAGCAGGGCTGCTAGTGTTGTTTTAAAAGAAAAACGTAACCTTGTTATTGTGCCAAGAGAAGCTCCATTTCATGTCATTCATTTGCGAAATATGACGACATTAGCCGAATCAGGTGTTCACATCTTACCAGCAAGTCCAGGGTTTTATCATCACCCAACAGAAATATGGGAATTAATCAATTTTATGGTAGCTAGAATACTAGATGAATTAAAGATTGAACATCAATTAATGGAGAGATGGGGGGAGAAGAAATGACCCCTTTAAACTTAAGAGAATTGCTTTCTGATTGGGAAGCAAGGGGACTACTATATAAAGTAAAAAAAGAAGTGAATGCGAAATATGAACTAGGAGCTGTGGTGAAGACCAAAAAAGGCGAGCAACCCTTCTTATTTGAAAAGGTTAAAGGCTATAATGTCCCAATGGTTGCGGGATTGGGAGGCAGTCGCACATTAATGGCAGATAGCATTGGTGCAGACGAATCAGAGCTGATACCTAGAATGATCCATGCACTCGTTCGTCCAATCCCAACAAATTTAGTTTCGCATGGACCGGTTCATGAAAATGTTGTCATGGGACCATTTGACTTGGATGACTTTTTCCCCGTTCCCACTTTCCATGCGGAAGATTGCGGACCTTATTATGTTTCAGGAGTCTTAGTAGTGAAAGACCCTGAGGGTGAGAAAAGGTATACCTCCATTCGCAGGATGGGATTCATAGGTGGGAACCGTACAAATATCACAATTACCTCCCCAGAACTCGGCCGGCAATTTGCCCAATGTGAAGAAAGAGGAGAGGCCTTAGAAGTGGCAGTCATGTTTGGTGTCATTCCGGCCATCGTATTGACTTCCCAGTTTAGCACGCATCTGTATCATGCAGATAAACTTGATGCAGCGGGCGGATTACTAGGGCAAGCGCTCGACGTCGTTCCATGTAAAACGGTTGACTTAGAAGTACTCGCAGAGGCCGAAATTGTCATGGAAGGTAAAATTATTCCACATGAACGAGACGATGAAGGTACATTTGCAGAATTAGGTGGAACATACGGCGGGAATATGCCACAGCCGATCGTTGAAATGTCTGCAATTACGTACCGAAATAACCCTATTTCACAAACGATTTTACCAGCTAGCTCTGAAGAAAAGCTTCCGATGTGTTTGGTTCGTGAAATGGTATTACTTAGTACAGTAAGACAAACTGTACCGAATATCAAAGCAGTTCATGTGACGCTTGCAGCTGCAGCGCGCCTTCATGCAATCATTCAAATTGATAAAAAATCGGACGCAGATGCGAAACAAGCAGCATTAGCTGCATTTGCCAGTGATAAAGACTTAAAACACGTGGTTGTTGTCAATGAAGATGTTGATATTTTTGACCCAGAGGACGTGGAATGGGCGATAGCAACGAGGTGTCAAGCCGATCAAGATATCTTTATTGTCCCCGGTGCAAAAGGTTCCCCCCTGGAATCGTCCCATAATCTGCGGGGAACGAGTGCTAAAATGGGCATCGATGCAACCTATCCATTAAGTGAAAAAGAAGCATACAGAAGAGCATATATCCCGGTTGATAAGATTAACTTAGAAGATTATCTGCAAGATTTTGATTCAGATGGGAGAGAAACAAGATGATGAGCGCAATCGGTTTAATCGAAACGAGGGGGCTTACGGCAGCTGTGGAAGCATTGGATTCGATGGCAAAAGCTGCAAACATCCGTTTAGTAGATTTAAAAAGAGTCGGATCAGGCTTAGTAACGGTTGTTATCGAAGGAGATGTTGCCGATGTAAGTTCTGCAGTTGAAGTTGGAAGATTAGCACCCGCCAAGACAGGTGGAGAACTTATTTCGTCAAATGTCATTCCACGTGCCCATCCTGAGCTGAAAAAAATTCTTTAACGAAGGAGGTGTAAGGAATGTCGGATATGATGAAGCAAGTCGTACAGGAAGTGATCAAAGGAAATAAAACAATTGTATCCAATCGAACAAATCAAACAAATAGACAGGCGGTGAATAGGAATAGAAACAACCCGAGTTCGCCTCTTGCCAATATTAAACGACCCAATTACCAGCAAATAAAGAAGGACAAAAGGCTTTCTTTTGCAGCAAAAGGATCAAATGCTGTAAATAAGCGTTCGAGTGCTTCCAATCTCTCAGGCCGGATCAAAGAAAGAGCTTCTGAATCAACTCGTTCCAGATCGATGTCACCGAAACAATTGAACGATGCATCAATTTCTAAATTAAGCTCATTGTCATTAGCACAGGGGCAAATGACGGGAGGAAGTCATTATTCAGGTGGTCCTCGAGAAAAAAGTGCAAAAGTCATTGGGTCTGTAAAAAACGGGGGTCATGTATTATTTTTCCCAAACATACCGACAGAGCTAAAAAACAATTTTAATCGGGCACAAGGAGCTTCGGCAGTTGGCGTCATCGCTATGCCGGATTGTTTGCCAAGTTATTTACTATTAGTTAATGAGGTTATCAGAAATAATCAACGTATTACATGTGATTTATCATGGAATGTTGACGGCAATGCTCCATTTAGAGCGGAATTGTATGATGACGATGTAGACCGTCTTGAGCGGATTATGAAGGATGCCTATCAAAAAATAAATCGCAGGTCACTAAAGCAATACGAGACATATCTAGAAAAATCGCCAAGCACATGGCTGTCAAAACAGCTTCATGTGGGGGCCGTTGATGCAATTGCTTTATTAGAAGAAGTTCCTTATTACAAAGGGATCGTTTTGATGGATTTCTTGCTAAAAAAATTTAAAGAAGATTCATTTAACTTTGAAATAAAACAATGTTATTTACTTTTAACTGGAAATGAACAAGTTGTCTCAAAACTGATTACAGCGCTGAAAAAAGAAGCACCTCGATTGATAAGCACGTAACGTGGGTGATAACGGGTTTGGTGTAGAGAGGAGGAGATGAATCATTGATAGCACTTGGTCTTATCGAAACGGTAGGATATTCAACTGCAGTGTCCGCCGCAGATGCGGCAGTGAAAGCTGCAGATGTTGAAATAATTGGTATGGAAAAAGTAATCGGAGTTAGTGGTTATGTTGGAGTGACGGTACACTTTTCCGGTGATGTTGCTGCTGTTACTTCAGCGGTTGAAGCGGGAAATAAGGCAGGTGAGGCAGTGGGTGAAATTATTTCGTCACATGTTATCCCGCGTGCCCATTCGAACGTGAATGATCATTTATTAAGTAAATTTTCTTTGTTGGAAGAATCCAAATCGCTTCTTCATGAAAAAGAAGACAGTACGGATCAGCCGACGGAAAAAGCTTCAAAAATAAAGGCTGAGAAAGAAAATGTGGATGAAGCACCAGCAAAAGAAGTGAAGGCGCATACAACAGCTAAAAAGACTTCGTCTGCGAAAAAAACACAAAATCAAAAAAATAGCAATGACGAAAAGAAAGCATAATGTATTTCAAACACTATGAGGAGGGTTTACAAATGGGTGAAGCATTAGGTTTAGTAGAAACAAAAGGACTTGTAGGTGCGGTTGAAGCAGCGGATGCAATGGTAAAGGCTGCGAATGTCGAAATCTGTGGTTATGAAAAAGTTGGTTTTGGACTGGTAACTGTGATGGTTCGTGGTGATGTTGGTGCTGTAAAAGCAGCTACTGATGCAGGTGCAGATGCAGCAAGTCGTGTTGGAGAGTTGATAAGCGTCCATGTCATCCCTAGACCACATAATGAAATTGAACGTGCACTGCTTTCAAAAGGTGAATAAGCTTGTCGCTTAACCGGCAAAGTGCAATTGTATCAACAACTTTGCAGGAATTAATGAATCGAAATAGAAAAGAGGCAGCAAATGTACGTAAGAGTAGAGTACTTGCGCTTCTTTTCTATCATATGAATGGGATGGACGAAGGCTTAGAGGCTTTAAAAATGCTTCGTGAACATGGGATTATCGTTCGTGTATGCTTGGACGCTAGCATACTGGAACATTACCAAATAAATCATCTTGCTAAACGGATGAAAAACGATGACTTGCTGTCATTCGATCAGGCTGCAATGCATAAAGAAGATTTTGATCATTTTTTGCTACCCGTTTTACCATTTTCCGTCGTCTCCGATCTAATGCGCTTTAATGATCGTCATATCGCAATTCGAATTCTGCTCTTTGCATTGATGAGTGGCAGGAATGTCAGTGCCTTGTCTGCAGGTGCTGATCCCTATCATACCATTTGGCAGGACTCAGGACTAAATCAAGGCACATCCTACTTCAAGCATAAGATGAAAAATCAATTACAAGAATTACGGGGCTTTGGCATTCATTTATTTGATGATAGTGATCAGATCTTTCATTTTATACATTCCACTTACCAAAAACAAAAGAAAAAAATCATTACATCCGAAACAATGATGAAATTCGCTGCATCTGGTCAGAGGTATATCCAACGAACAAAAGGAACAATCATTACACCACTGGCAAGAGATACAGCAAACAAATATCAAATCGAGATCAGCGAGTGACAAGGGGGAAATAACATGGAGATGGGAATTGTAGCTGGAAGAGTTACGGCAACGAGGAAAGATGATAACTTGGTCGGTACGAAATTATTAATCACACAGCCGATCGATTTAAATGGTGCCCCCCTTAACGCTCAGCCAATTATAACGGTGGATACAGTTGGAGCGGGGATTGGCGAAAAGGTGATTTTTGTTAGGGGGAGTATGGCTTCCCGGTCAATGTCTAATAAAGATTCCCCGGTGGATGCAGCAATCGTAGGTATTATTGATAGTTTAGAATACGAGGATTTGAAAGGATGACAAAGAAAATGCAGGCTGAAAATATAAAAGAGGCAATTCAATGGAGAAAGCTTATCGATGTACTGCTAGATTCCAATCAATTTGCTGATGTTGTTCTTCAAGGTGGTTATGTAATCAATACGGTAACAAGAGAAATTTATGAAGCAGATGTGGCGATGAAGGGGGAGCATATTGTTCTTGTCGGCGACGTGAGTGAATTGATTGGAGACGGGACACAAGTTGAAAATGTAAGAGGGAAATTTATCTCACCTGGTTTTATTGACTCCCATATGCATTTTGAAAGTGCCATGCTTACGGCCACAGAATTTTCTCGGCTCTCTATTCCAACCGGTACAACAACGATCATTAATGATCCACATGAAATTGGAAACGTTTTAGGTGTACATGGAATGCAAGAGATGATAAAAGAAGCAAAAACACTACCAAACCAAATTTTGTTTACAGTACCTTGTGCAGTTCCGGATGCACCAGGACTGGAGACATCTGGCTTTGATGTTAATTCCAAGCATATGGAAGAACTTTTAAACGATCCATATGTTCAAGGGATCGGTGAAATTCAAAGCTTTAGTAATATCCATCCTGTCTATCATCATGCTCCGGAATTAATCGATGATTTAATTGCATCTGTTTCGTATGCAAATCGTATTGGAAAAACAGTAGAGGGCAATGCACCAGGGTTATTTGGAAAAGAACTTGCAGCACATATTATTGGGGGAGGAACGCATGTCTCTTGTCATGAAACAACAACGAAAGAAGAAATGATGGAGAAACTCCGACAAGGTGTTAGTGTATTTATGCGTGAAGGATCATCCCAACGGAATATGGCTGAGTGTATCCGTGCTGTAACCGAGGAAGGAATGGATTCTCGCCGGGCTATTTTAGTTTCTGACGATATGGTCCCTGAAGATCTGCTAAAAGACGGACATATGAATGATATTATCCGCAGAACAATTGCTGAAGGAGTTGATCCGGTTGAAGCAATTCAGATGGCAACCATTAATCCGGCTACACATTTTGGATTTAAAGATGTAGGTGTGCTGGCTGCTGGAAAAAAAGCAAATGTGGCCGTAATCAGTGATTTGAATGAAATGGTCATTGATCAAGTCTATTTGAATGGTACACTTGCAGCTGAAAAAGGGGAAATGACGATTGAACTGGGTTCTTACGCCTACCCAGAAAGTGTAAAACAATCTGTTAAAGTAACTCCTATCAAAGCTGAAGATCTTCATATTAAAGCAAGTGGAAGCAAAGCGCGCGTTCGTTCCATAGTAGGAATTCCGTTTCAAAATTTAACAGGGAAACAGGAATTCAATCTGAATGTGTCAAATGGTGTTGTACAGCCTTGCTTGCAGCAAGACGTCCTTCCACTAATGGTTGTAGAAAGACACGGAAGAACCGGTAACATAGGTAAAGCGTTTATCAATGGATTCAAGCTTGAAAGCGGAGCGATCGCAGAAAGTGTAGCACATGATACCCATAATATTATTGTTACTGGAACCAACTATGAAGATATGGTTACAGCAGTTAACCGAGTGATTGCGATGCAAGGCGGAATTGCCATGATAAAAAATGGAAAAGTCGTTGGAGACCTGCCGCTTAAAGTTGGTGGCTTAATTTCGGATGAATTAACAGGCGTTGAATTAAGTGAAAAAATAGCGGACCTTACGCGTTTAGCAAGCGAAGAGCTTGGTTGTGGCATGGATGTACCATTTATGCATCTTTCCTTCTGGTCGCTTGTAACAAGTCCAGAATGGAAGATAACCGATATGGGATTAATTGATGTTGATCAATTTGAAGTGCTTTCGCCTGTAGTAGAACAAGGAGGGAGTAAATAATGGGAGTGCGATTAGTCGATCTCTCACAAGAAATTTACCAGGGAATGCCAGTATTTCCGCCCCATCAAAAAACAATGATTTTTCGGAACATGACACATGAGGAATCCATTGAACAAATGGGCTTCCCATTCTGTACGAATAATCTAATTATAAGTGAACACGGTCCTACGCATTCCGATGCTGTTTTTGAATATGATCCAAATGGACCAACCATTGACGAGATGGCATTGGAATATTTTTACGGACCTGCTATTTGTCTCGATGTATCCCATATTTCACCCGATGGATATATTACGCCAAATGAGCTGGAGCATGCACTTCGTAAATCACAACAAGTACTTGAAAAAGGAGACATAGTTCTCCTTTATACAGGACACTACAACCGCTCTTATGGGACAGACGATTGGCTGTATCGTCACGCTGGTCTAGATTACGAAGGAGCAAAATGGCTAGCAGAAAAAGGGGTTGTAAACTTTGGTATTGATACACCGGCCATTGATAATCCCAAGGATAAAAAATTTTCGGGACACCAAGTATGCCAGGAGTATGGGTTGACGAACACGGAAAATCTCGCCAATTTAAATGAGGTTGCAAATAAACGGTTTTTATACTTTGGACTGCCGCTAAAAATCCGCAAAGGAACGGGTTCTCCGGTCAGAGCGGTTGCCGTATTTTTAGATTAATGTACTGGATTATATATGGATGAGGGGTGTATGTAATGGTTCATTCACAACGTGAAAGAATGAAAGAAGAAATCCTGATCCCGCCTTATGAAGGTAGAAGTGCAGTTCTTCATCCGGGTGAAGAGGTACTTATTATTGATGTTGACGGGAAACAGGTAGGTGATTTTGTATGTTTTAATCGAAACGATCCAAAAGAGTTTGTCTCGCCCGTTCATATGAGAGCTTCTCTCAGTAGTATACGCCTTAAAGAAGGAGATTATTTATATAGTAACAGGCGTCGTCCGTTGATGACATTTGAGCAAGATACGGTTGGTAAACATGACTTTTTCTTCCCTGCATGTGATTATTATCGCTATAAAGTGGATTACGGCAAAGATGATCATCCAAACTGCCACGATAATTTAAAAAATGCATTAAATTCTTTTGGTTTAGGTAATGAGCCAGTGCCTGATCCGATCAACTTATTTATGAACAATGTGTTAAATGATGTAGGGGATTATGAAATCAGTGAACCTTTATCTAAACCAGGTGATTACGTTCGTCTGAAGGCACTTGATGAAGTTGTGATCGCTTGCTCCACATGCTCACAGGACATGGCTCCTGTAAACGGATGGAACGTTACATCACTAAAGATGCAAATTGTGGAGGCGAACTAAATGGATGATGCTGTTCGTTTTCTTCAGGAAATGATTCAAATTGATAGTTCAAACCCTCCCGGGAATGAGCATGAAATAGCAAAAGCCTTAGCTAAACGATGTGAGTCAACAGGAATCCCTTATCATATAACTCCGTTTGAATCAAACAGAAGTAATTTAGAGATCCATTTAAAAGGAAAAGGGCAAGGAAAATTACTTTTCTGTGGACATATGGACACGGTTCTTCCCGGCCAGCAGCCGTGGAGATCCCCTCCCTTTTCTGCGCAAATAGAAGGAGAGAAACTATACGGACGCGGGACGTCAGATATGAAGAGTGGGCTTTGTGCCATGTATTTAGCCGTCGAGTCATTGTTTTTAGAGCAGAAAGAGTTGGAAAAAGATATTGTATTCCTTGCTACAGCGGGAGAAGAAGTCGATAGTTGTGGTGCAAGAGAATATTTGAAAGATCAGAATCTGGAAGATGTTGAGGCAATGGTCATCGGTGAGCCAACGAAAGAAAAAGTAGTAATCGGCCATAAAGGGGCTTTTTGGCTAAACATTACCCTTTGCGGGAAAACTGCCCATGGTTCAATGCCTGAGGAAGGTATAAATGCTGTCGAATGGTCGCAAAAGGTGATGGAGATGATTGAATCGTTAAAATCAGATTGGAATATCTCCGCAGCATCTTTAGGGACGAGTAGTATGGCAGTAACAAAAATAGATGGCGGTGTACAAACAAATGTGATACCAGATCGGTGCAGTCTAGGTATTGATATCCGATCTGTCCCTCCTCAATCACATGAACAATTACTAGCTAAAATAAATGAAAAACTAACGACCTTACTTTCCGGTGACGGAGCCCCAGCATTCTTCGTGGAAACCGAACTGGATCGCCCATCGATACGTACAGATAAAGCTAATCCGATCATTTCAACCGCACTGGAGATAAAAGAGCTGGATAGAGATGATGTTCACGGAGTTTCTTACTATACAGATGGAGCAGTTTTAAATCCTGAAAGTAAAATTCCTACCCTGATCTATGGACCAGGAGATGAGAAGCTGGCCCATCAGCCAGATGAATATGTGGATATTAAAAGCTACTTACGATCGATTGATTTTTATAAAAAATTGGCAGAGCAATTTAGCAATGTGAAAGAAGGAAATCTAAGTGGAATACGAGAAAAGTGATAGAGAAGAGATTTATTAAAAGGGTGTGAAACATGTGTCTACAATTTTAATAAAAAATGTACAAATCATCACGATGAATCAGCAGGAGGAAATCATTCAAGGAGATTTATATATAGAGAATGACCGAATAAAAGAAATTGGCAGAAATTTAGATTACGGGGCTGATAAAGTAATTAATGCAAAAAATAAAACGGTTATACCGGGTTTCATCCAAACCCATATACACCTTTGTCAAGCACTGTTCCGCGGTCAAGCGGACGATTTAGAACTGATGGATTGGCTGCAGAAGAAAATCTGGCCACTTGAAGCATCGCACGATGAAGAATCCAGTTATTATTCTGCCATGCTTGGACTTGGTGAATTAATCCAAAGTGGTACGACAGCAATTGTGGATATGGAAACAGTAAATCACACAGATGCTGCATTTCGAGCGATGGATGAAAGTGGTATTCGCTGCCTGGCAGGGAAAGTAATGATGGATATGGGGGATGATCTTCCTGATTTATTGCTGGAAGATACAACTTCCTCAATCCAAAGAAGTGTCGACCTGCTTGAAAAATGGAACAATCACGATAATGGACGAATTCGTTATGCATTTTGTCCACGGTTTGTCGTTTCGTGTACCGAAGATCTTTTAAAAGAGGTCAGAGATTTATCAAAACAATATAACGTGAAAGTACACACACATGCTTCGGAAAACAGAGGCGAAATTGAAATTGTAGAAATGCAAAGAGGGATGAGGAATGTGGTTTATCTTGATCATATTGGTCTTGCAAATGAAGATCTTATATTGGCACATTGTGTGTGGCTTGATGATGAGGAAAAACGTATTATTAAAGAGCGCGGGGTAAAAATGAGTCATTGTCCAGGTTCTAATTTAAAACTGGCTTCTGGTATTGCTGATGTACCGGATATGTTAGAACTTGAAGCAAGTGTCAGCCTGGGAGCAGACGGTGCACCTTGTAATAATAATCTGGATATGTTTAATGAAATGCGATTAGCTTCCATCATACAAAAACCAGAGCATGGTCCAACTGCTATGGGTGCCAGAATGGTTTTCCGCATGGCTACAATTGGGGGAGCTGAGGCAGTAGGTCTTGATGATGAAATTGGAAGTCTTGAAGTTGGTAAAAAAGCAGACTTAGCCATTCTGGATTTAAATCAATTTCACACATACCCTTCCTCCAACGTAGATCCAATTTCAAGAATCGTGTATGCTGCAACAAGAGCAGATGTAGAAACAACGATCATTGATGGAAAAATGGTGATGGATAAGGGCATTGTTAAGACGGTAGATAAAGATATTGTACTGCGTGAAGCAGATAAATCGATTGAAAGACTCACAAAACGGCTTCCAACGATTGCTAAAGTGTAAATGGAAAATTTGAAAATCGATCCAATCAAAGTTCTAAGAAAATTCACATTAGTGTTTGACAATCATCCATCTTTTGATTATGATAAACAAAAAGCGGTTAACGATTGTGGGAGAGTGCTAAGTGAAAGCCACCGAAGGAGCAAGTTCCAAAAAATTCCCTTGGAACAAATCTCTCAGGTAGAAGAACCACAATAAGACGCATCTCTGGAGAGCGCGTATGAAACGCCACCAAAGGGGAAGGCTTTATCAAATGATAGAGTTAAACTTTCAGGTGAAAGGACAGAGAAGGGAGATCTTTTACCCTTCTCTGTCCTTTTTATGTTCTTTTTGATAAGCAGAAAGCGAGAAGGATGGGAAGGGTATAAAAAGAGTGAAAATTCCAATGATTAAAGATGGACTTTAAAAAATAGGAGGAGGATTTCTTATGAGTTTACAGAAAAACGATGCCACCATCTTTGAGGCAATCAAGCAGGAGCAACAACGACAATTGGAGACACTGGAGTTAATTGCATCGGAGAACTTTGTAAGTCAAGATGTACTTGAGGCAATGGGCAGTGTGATGACAAACAAATATGCAGAAGGCTATCCTGGGAAAAGGTATTACGGAGGATGTGAATATGTTGATGTTGCAGAACAAGCAGCAATTGACCGATTGAAGGAACTATTTGACGTGAAATATGCAAATGTGCAATCCCACTCGGGTGCACAGGCAAATTTTGCAGCCTTCTTTGCTTTGCTTGAGCCTGGCGATAAAATCATGGGAATGAACCTATCTCACGGGGGGCATCTGACACATGGAAGTCCGGTAAGTGTATCTGGAAAATGGTTTGAAGTTGTTTCTTACGGTGTGGATAAAGATACCCAACTGATTGATTATGAAGCGCTTGAAAAAATTGCAAAAAGGGAAAAACCAAAATTAATCATTGCAGGTACAAGTGCGTACCCAAGAACCATCGACTTTAAAAAGTTTCGCGAAATAGCAGATCAGGTTGGTGCCAAATTGATGGTTGATATGGCACATATTGCCGGTCTTGTAGCTGCAGGGATTCATCCTTCCCCGATTCCATATGCGGATGTGGTTACAAGTACAACACATAAAACATTACGCGGTCCGCGTGGTGGAATCATTTTATCAAATGATGAAGATACGATAAAGAAAATGAATAAATCGGTGTTTCCAGGCATCCAGGGCGGTCCTTTAATGCATATTATTGCTGCTAAAGCAGTTGCTTTTAAAGAAGCGCTAAATCCAGCTTTTAAAGATTACTCGAAACAAGTCGTGGAAAACGCAAAAACGCTAGGTGAGGAATTGATGAAGCATGGAGCATCTTTAGTAACTGGCGGAACCGACAATCATTTGATTTTGCTCGATTTGCGTCCGTGGGATTTAACTGGAAAAGATGCAGAAGCATTGCTTGAGAAAGCGGGAATTACGGTTAATAAAAATACGATTCCATTTGATCCGGAAAGCCCGTTTGTAACAAGTGGTGTACGTATTGGAACAGCGGCTCTTACGACACGTGGAATGCGGAAAGAAGAGATGGTTCAGATTGCTAAAGTGATCGCGGACGTCCTTAAGAGCAAAGGAAATGCTGAAATGATTGCGAGTTCCAAAGAGGTGACAAGCGCAATTTGTGAGGCATATCCATTACATCATGATTTAGTAAAGGTGTAAAAAAGTAAGGCATAAATGGATGGCCCAAGCAAGGGGCCATCCATTTATGCCACGTGTCATACGAAACCTTACAATTTACGGAATATTCCAATAAATATCCTTGAATAGATGGAATCAAGTACGGGGTTAGCGGAAGAGGAGAGATAAATGATGGAACAGGGTTACGATGTAGTGGTCATTGGTGGAGGTACGGGGGGATATGTGTCAGCGATTCGTGCTTCGCAATTAGGCTTAAAAGCTGCAGTCGTTGAAAAAGGAAAACTGGGAGGAACTTGTCTGCATGCAGGCTGTATTCCCAGTAAAGCTTTGCTGAGAAGTGCTGAAGTGTATGCGAATACAAAAAACGGAGAAAATTTCGGAGTGATTGCTCCTGAGGTGAATCTCGATTTTTCAAAAGTGCAAGCTCGTAAAGAAGAAATCACGGAACGTCTATTCAAAGGTGTACAACATCTTATGAAAAAAGGAAAAATTGATGTTTATGAAGGAACAGGTGTCATTACAGGAGAAAAGGATGTTTCGGTAAAGCTAAATAACGGTGGAGAAGAATTTTTAGCAGCTCGACATATTCTTCTTGCAACCGGGTCACGTCCGAGAACGCTTCCCGGTCTTGATGTGGACGGGACGTATGTCATGACGTCAGATGAGGCTTTGAATATGGAGGAGTTGCCCGCATCTATCCTCGTTATAGGGGGAGGAGTAATTGGAATGGAATGGGCTTCCATGCTAAATGATTTCGGTGTAAAAGTAACCGTACTCGAATATGCAAAGCGGATTTTACCAGCGGAAGATAAAGACGTTTCAAGAGAACTGCAACGTTTAATGAAGAAAAAAGGTGTAAAAATAATAACAGGTGCAAAAGTACTTTCCGAAACGTTAAAGAAAAATCATGGGGTATCCATTCAGGCTGAACATAAAGGAAAGGAAAAAGAATTTACTGCTGATCGCTTGCTTGTTTCAGTAGGACGTGCACCGGTCACTGATTATATAGGACTTGAAGATACGAAAGTGCAAATAGACCACGGATTCATTCAAGTAAATGAGCATTACCAGACAAATGAAGCAAATGTCTACGCCATTGGAGACGTTATTGGCGGATTGCAGCTTGCTCATGTAGCTTCACATGAAGGGATGATTGCCGTTGAACATATGGCAGGAAAAAATCCATCCCCACTTGATTCTGCCCTTGTAGCAAAATGTGTTTATTCGAGTCCGGAGGCCGCAAGTGTCGGACTCGCGGAGGATGAGGCGAAGGAAGAAGGATATGAGGTGAAAACTGGGAAGTTCTCCTTCCGGGCCATAGGAAAGTCACTCGTGTTTGGTGTTCCGGACGGCTTCGTGAAGCTGGTTGTAGATAAAAAGACAGACAAACTACTAGGCGCACATATGGTTGGCCCGCATGTAACCGATATGGTAACGGAAGCAGGGCTTGCGCAAGTGCTTGAAGCAACAGCGATGGATATTGGAAGTACCATCCATCCGCATCCGACACTTGCTGAAGCAATTGGTGAGGCAGCACTGGCAGTACATGGACAGGAGATTCATGGGTAGTATTCGAACAGATCATCACTAGATTTTTTTATTTTCCTTCATTAAAAATAATGCGTAAAGACCTGCGGTGATATGTCAAGAGAAAAATGATTAGATATTTGATTGTCAAGGTTCAAATTGTTTAAAAAAGGCAATACAAACTAGACCAGTAACTAAATGTAAATTACTGGAAGTTACTCAACAGGATACAGAAGCTATTTATGCTTCATTTATCTATTGTGCAGAAACATGGATGGATGAAAACTATAGACACTTGTGGGCTCCAACCCAATCCTCAGCACCTTCGCCATTTAAAAAATAAGCTTTGATATCATACGAACTCACGTCTAATCCAACAATAATTTCATAGGGTATTTCCTCCCTTCGAATTAGAATCATTGGAACTTATTGCTTGGACGCTCTGAGATATCCCTAGTGTGGACGCCGATCAGCAGCCTCGTGTATAAGTACTATCCTTGTTTTGAAAGCCGCCCTAGAGCTACTAACATCTAGGTTCAAATAACAAGGTGTACAGCCTGCGTGTATGAAGATCCGCACGTACACTGGGAAACAGTCTTCCTAATGCGGTTATGCCCGCAAAGGGGAAAAGAATTGTCCCAAATGATCCTAAGACCATTATCTAGGAATATCTCAGAGCGTCCAAGTGAGTGATATGTGACTCAGGTGATTAATGTTTTTATGAAGGCATGCACAAACTGAGTTACCTTGAACGAAAGGCGGTGACTCCAGCGGGAATAGCATGAGTCTTGAGATCCCACAGCGAACGATTTTTGTGAGCGAGGAGGCTCAAGCCATGCCCGCGGAAAGCGTCCGCCTGTAGTGAAAGGTAACGGAGTTATAACAGCTTGTATAATTTATAAATGAATCAAATCAAATAGGCGGAAAAACAATGCCTAAATATACTATACGAGGTGGAAGTACAATGAAAACAGAAGCGTATATGAACCAAAACCGTGGAAAATTATTAATTTCGTGTCCGGAAAAGCCTGGTATCATTTCGACGATATCTAATTTTTTATTAGAGCATGATGCCAATATCGTACGATTTGATCAACATACGACTGATCCGCAATCCGGCATGTTCTTTATGCGGATCGAGTTTGAAATGGAAGAATTTGATGAAACATATGGAAAGCTTGAAGAAGATCTTCATACGATTGCACGGGAGTATTCAATGGACTGGAAATTGAGTAGCAAGAAGAAAAGAAAACGTATGGCCATTTTTGTTTCGAAAGAAGATCACTGTCTGATGGAATTGATTTGGAGATGGAAGTCCGGGGAGCTTCCTGTAGATATTCCGATGGTTATCAGTAACCATCCTGATTTTAAAGAGGAAGTGGAAGCTTTTGGGATTCCGTATTACCATATTCCAGTAACGCGTGAAACGAAAAAAGAAGCAGAGAAAAAGCAGCTTGAATTATTGAAAGGGAAAGTGGATTTTATCGCTTTAGCACGATATATGCAAGTGCTTACTCCACACTTCGTAGAGCAGTATTCCAAGCAAATCATCAATATTCACCATTCCTTCCTTCCTGCATTTGTTGGTGCAAATCCGTATGTAAGAGCATTTAACCGTGGTGTCAAATTAATCGGGGCTACCGCCCATTATGTTACAGACGATCTTGATGAAGGTCCAATTATTGAGCAAGATGTTCAAAGAGTTAATCACCGGTATACAGCAGAAGATTTAAAGATTGCCGGCCGTCATGTAGAAAAGCAGGTCCTTGCAAAAGCGGTCTCCTGGCATGTTGATAATGCAATCCTTGTTCATGGAAATAAAACAATTGTTTTTAATTAATTAACAGACAACATAGCAAACACACTTATCCGATGAATCCCTTGATAAGTGTGTTTTTTCTTTGAAGAGAGCGTTATTCATGTTTATCGGTATATCGGAATAAGAATAGGAAGAGACGGTTGTCCAAATGAGCAATACAATGGGAGGTACCCTTATGAAGCATCGAATACAAAAAGGGGCACTGGTCCTAGCTGGAGGAGCTATTCAGGGGCTGGGAATGGGCCTGTTTCTATTTCCGCATTTTATTCCTTCTGGAGGTGCTGGAGGGATTGCTGTTTTGTTCAATTATTTGTTTCACATTAATATGGGACCTGCGTTGTGGATGGTTAATTTCTCCATGCTTGTGATTGCTGTGAAATATTTAGGGAAACGCTTCGCTCTTTGGACAATTATCGGGATTACAATGACATCCTTGTCCATCGATTTTTTTGAAAGTCATTTTTTTATCCTTAACAGAAATCTCGTGTATGACCTTGTTATCGGTTCTGTCTTGCTTGGAACTGGGATTGGGCTCCTGATGCGTCAGGGTGTTTCGAATGGTGGCGTCGGGGTAATTGCATTTATGGTTGCGCTGGGCAGGGATATTCTCCCAGGCAAACCATTATTTCTTATCAACTGTTCTATCTTTTTCCTTACAGGTGCTATCATCAGCTGGAAAATTATTCTCCTCGCTTTCATCAGTCAATGGATCTCAACGACAGTGGTTGATCTTATTTGCCGTATGTCGTTTCAAGCGTCCTATACACTCGACTTTCGAAAAAAACCTTAAATATAATGATAGCGTACCTTCGCTTTTTTATTTTTATGATCATCTTTTCCTTTTACACGAATAAGGGTTAGGATCAAAAGACCAACAAGGAGTGTGAAGGTGGCGATGGATAAAAACATTCCATTTCTTGACCAGTCCTCTAAATGTGTAAATACGGGAGGTCCACTGGCGACACCAAGAAAGCGGACAGAACCGTAAAGGGAAGTTACAATGCCTCTGCGCTCTCTCCCTACAGATCCGGTAATAAAACTATTGACACATGGAAGTACAAGGCCTGCGCCCACACTGCTTATAGAAAGAACAAGAAGAAATGGAATGAGCTTTTCAAAGAAAACAAGGAAACCATAGGAAATTGTCATAAGTATAAATCCGATGACCATTAACTTCTTCATTTTCGCCAAATCTTTTCCGATCTTGCTCCCGGTTATATAAGAAAAGGTAACCATAACAAGTAATGGAATGGCCAAAACTAACCCTTTCATGACCCCCTCAATACTATATTTTTCTTCAAGCACATCGGATAAAAAGAAAAGAATGCCAAATAAGGTAAATAAGCAAGTGCCTCCTGCCAGGTAGGTTGTAAATAGCCATCTTCCTTCCTGTTTAAAACCATTAAGAAGCCTCCTTACGTATTTGCCAAAAGGGGGCGGTGCTTGGCGATCGTTTTTTTCTTTTATAAATATCCATGTTAATAAGATGGACACAAGACAGATGGCCGGAAATGCAAAAAAGACAGCGTACCATGTAAAAATTGCTAACAGTGATCCGAGAATAGGAGCTAATACTTTACCAAGTCCGTTTGATGCCTCAACTATTCCCAGTACTCGGCTTTGCTCTGCTCCTCTGAATAAATCCCCAGCTAAAGCCATCGCTATTGGCGCAGTCCCGGCGGCGCCAATCCCTTGAATAATTCGGCCAATTAAAATCCATACATACGCATGTGAAAACCCTAGTGCACCAAACCCAGCAAGCAGTCCGCCAATCCCAAATAAAATGAGAGACGGAACAATCACAACTTTTCTAGAGAAGCGATCGGAAAGATAGCCTACAATCGGAATTAAGATAGCTGCAGCGATCGAAAATACAGTGATGGTTAAACTTACCTGCATCTGGGATAGGTTCAGTGCATCCTGCATTTGAGGGAAGATGGGAATGAGCATGGAGTTTCCCAGTGTCATGATCAGCGGGATGGATCCTATGGCTGCAATGGCCATCCCCTTATTTTTTGATGCCACGGTTCTTCACTCCTCATTTTTTACTGTACATTGATTGGCGGAGATACGAACCATCCTTTTTCTTTCATCACTTCTAACAGTTTTCGTTCGTATTCTGCCTTTTGCGAATGAAAATCTTCAAACATGGAGAAAATGTCTTCCCGTATAGCAATCCCCATAATAGAACTGCATGTTATTTTTCCTGTCATTAACTCCTTTTTAACGAATGCAGCAATTTCTCCGTCATAAAATCGTGCTCCAGCTGGAATATCCTGTACGTCAACATTAGGACGATCAGGTGGTGCAGGCGGAAGCCGGATGCCCGTTTCTTTCAGCATCGCTTCGACTTGCTGGTTTTCTTGGGAAAAACTATTTTCAAGAAGGTCTTCTAACAGGACTTTTAAATCGTGATCGTCTGTGTGGTTAATAAAAATTTGTAATGCGACCATGTATCCCTTTGTATGGTGTAAGTAAGACCAAACATAAAATACTTCTCCTGCATGCAACGGTTCATCTTCTGTTTTACCATCTAAAATACCCATGAAAAGGCCTCCTATTTTAATCACTGCGTTTAGTTTCCCATAAAAGAATGAAATTATGATAAAAGACTTATCTAGGACAGGAACCTAGTTTTCATTTATGCATAGGCTAAAATCAGAAACAAATCTGGTAAAGGATGGGTAGGAATATGAGAAAAATACTTATCGCAGCATTGGTCAGCCTATTTGTAATGGTAATCGTGATCGGATGCAGTAAAGAGGGTTCAACGGATGAAGATACAGATCAAGTTGTACGGATAGGTTATCAGAAAAATGGCCCGCTCGTTATTTTAAAATCGCTTGGAAACTTGGATGAACGTTTGAAAGAAGAAGGATGGGAAGTGGAATGGAAAGAGTTTCAGGCAGGTCCTGCGCTCGTTGAAGCTTTAAATGCTGGCGGCATTGATGTTGGTCGAACCGGAAATTCACCACCTATATTTGCTCAAGCAGCAGACGCCCCTTTTACAACCTTGGCAGCGGGAAAATCAAAATTTTATGGGAGCGGAATCCTAGTCCCGGAAGATTCAGATATCACATCCGTATCTGATTTAAAAGATAAAAAAGTCAGCTTTGCGAAAGGGTCCAGCTCCCATTTTTTAATTGTAAAAGCACTAGAAGAAGCGGGCTTAAAGTATGAAGATATTCATCCAGAATTCTTAACCCCGGGAGATGCGAGAGTGGCCTTTGAACAAGGAAATATTGATGCCATGGTCGTTTGGGATCCATATACCGCTTCAACGGAGATCAACTCAGGTGGCAAGCTATTGATTAATGGAGAAGGGATTTCTACAGATCGGGACTTCTTTTTGGCAACAAATGATTTCGCCGATCAACATGCAGATATAACGGAAATCATCATGGAAGAAGTAGAGGATTCATCGGAGTGGGCAAATAACAACCACGAAGAGCTAATAGAAATGCTCTCGCCTATTTTAAAGATCGATGAAGCTTCGATTAAGAAATCAATTGAACGCAGGGAGTACGGTGTAGATGAAATAAACGACAAAATTATAAAAGAACAGCAAGAAATAGCAGACACATTTTATCAGCTAAATATTATTCCCAAAGAAATTCATGTCAAGGATGTCATGGAGTAAATCATGAAAACATTGGGGGGTGTCTGGTGATGGATCGGATAAAAGGATCCATGAAACAAATTGTGCCTTGGGTTGTTCCATTTTTATTGCTCATTTGCTGGCAAGTATTCTCGTGGATGGGAATCATCCCGGAGAAAATATTACCTGCTCCCAGTGACGTTTTCCAGGCGGGACTTTCCCTGCTTGGGACTGGGGAATTATATGAACATGTTTCCATCAGTCTATGGAGAGCACTTGCAGGGTTTTTAATTGGGGGAGTTATTGGGTTTTTATTTGGTTTATTTAACGGTATCTCAAAATACTCTGATTTACTTTTTGACACGTCCATCCAAATGTTGCGAAATATTCCACATCTAGCTTTAATTCCGCTCGTCATTTTATGGTTTGGCATCGATGAAACCTCGAAGATTTTTTTGGTAGCATTAGGTGTAATGTTCCCCGTTTATATTAATACGTATCATGGGATAAAATCGGTCGATAAAAAATTAATTGAAATGGGCAGGGCATACGGCCTAAAAGGGAAATCTTTATTTTTTTCCGTTATTTTTCCGGGAGCACTATCATCCATCTTGGTTGGCATTCGCTTTTCCTTGGGGGTTATGTGGTTGACATTAATCGTTGCCGAAACGATATCTACCGATTCTGGAATTGGCTATATGGCAATGAATGCTCGGGAATTTATGCAGATGGATGTGATTGTATTAAGTATTGTCATTTACGCACTGTTTGGGAAATTATCCGATATGATTGCGAGGTACTTTGAGAAAAAGTTATTACACTGGAATACGTAAAAAAGGAGGGAAACCGTTGAATTTTCATACAGAGGAACCTATTCATGTTCAACTAGCTGGTGTGGAAAAATGGTACAATGAATTAAACGTTCTAAAAGGAATGGATCTACAAGCGGAAAGAGGAGAGTTTATTGCAGTCGTAGGAAAAAGCGGGTGTGGGAAAAGCACGCTTCTTCGATTAGTAGCGGGACTTGAGCAATCCAGCAGCGGTTTTATTTACATGGATCAAAAACCATTGAAATCATTAAATAAACACGCTCGTATCATGTTTCAAGATGGCCGGCTCCTTCCTTGGAAACGTGTTATTGATAACATACGAATTGGTCTACCGGGTGAATGGAAAGGAAAGGCCACGGAAGCTCTTGAAAATGTAGGATTGGGAGATAAGAAGAAGGAGTGGCCAAATAATTTATCAGGAGGACAAAGACAACGGGTGGCACTGGCACGAGCGTTAGTACATGATCCTGAATTACTTCTTTTAGACGAACCACTAGGAGCGCTGGATGCGTTTACACGAATGGAAATGCAGGGACTTATCGAATCGCTGTGGCAACAGAAAAAATTTACATCGATCCTGGTTACACATGACGTGGAAGAAGCAGTTGCACTGGCGGACCGAGTTATTTTAATTGAAAGTGGGATGATCATGATGAATCAGGAGATTCCGCTTGCGAGGCCAAGACAGCGCACGCAACCAGCATTTTCCATGTACTTGGAAATGATTATGGATCGAATTATGAATCGTATGCCAAAGAAAAATTATATCGTAGAGCAAAATTATCAAATGTCATAGGACATTTTCTTTCCGAAGGTTTCCATGGCACGCTGCTATTTTTGATTACGTACGACATCATCCTGAAACTGTTTTCCATATTATTATGGTCATTGAAAGTGGTAATTTTTCGTAAAAAAAGAAGTCATAGTAGCTCATCATTTAATGAAACCTACTAAGACTTCTTTTTTCCATTTACTGGGGTTATGTCCCAGTCTTTCTTTCTGCTCTATTGTTCTTCCATAATTTTTTCCAAGTCGTCCAGCATTTTATTTGCAGCGATGACACCACCAGCAGTATTCCAAATGGCATCATCTACTTTATGAACGTTTTCTTCTTTCGCTACATCCAGATTTTTAAAGAGCGGGTTATTTAGAAATTCTTCTTCCAAGGTTTTTGCTTCACCGTCTCCCGTTTCATAGGTGAAATAAAAGAGAATATCCCCATCCATTGCCGGGATCCGTTCTTCAGAAAGATTTTTTTCCGCAAAATCATCTTTATCTTGTTCTTTTGGACGAGCAAAACCAATTTGTTCCAAAATCACACCCGCAAATGTATCCTTATGGTAAATTCGAACATCCCCAGCCATGAAACGTACGAGAGAGATTTCCATATTAAGTTTGTCTGCGAATTTTTCTTTTAATTCATTGATTCGGTTATCAAAGGCTTCTAAAACTTCTTGACCTTTGTCTTCCTTATTAACTGCTTCTGCATACAGTTTAAAGTTTTCTTTCCAGTCACCCCTTAATGTTTCTGCAAAAACAGTAGGAGCAATCGCTTCTAATTGGGAATAGATATCTTCTTGTCGCATTTTATTTCCGATAATTAAATCGGGTTTTAGTTTGGCGATAGCCTCCACATTTACCTGACTTTCTGTACCAACAACTTCTACCCCTTCCATTTGATCTGCAATATGATCATACCAAGGGTCCCCAGTCCATGATTGCACAGCGCCGACAGGTTTTATGCCTAATTCGAGCAATGCTTCTGTACCTTCATTCGTTAAAATGACAACTTTTTCCGGATTGCTGGGTATTTCAGTAGTGCCCATCGCATGTTCCACCGTATAAGCATCTGCTGCACCTTCTTTATCTTTTGATTTCTCTTCTTTGTTATCTGTATCACTGCTGCTACAAGCAGTCAGTGTAAGTAAAACAAGTATACCTATACTAAATAAGAGCTGTTTGTACTTTTTATTCATCCTAATATGCCTCCTATTATTTGAGAATCATTTTCAATCAATTTTTATCATATATGGAATCAGAAAAAAAATCAATAAATAATTGAGAATGATTTTCAAAGTCGTTGACTTCATAGAACGTTTAAAATAAAATAAGGATGAATGTAATGTGAAAGGTTACCAGTGATGACTATACAAAACAACAAAAATAAATTAGTATGCCTTATTTTTGCGAGTATCATCCTTATTCTTTTTATGGGGATGGGGATTGTATTAGGGTATACAAATACATCAATAAATACAGTAATTCATGCATTTACAGACTTTAATGGTTCAAACGAACATATTATTATTAGAGAAGTTCGCTTGACCCGTTCATTCATTGCTTCAGCTGTCGGAGCATGCCTAGCGATGGCGGGTGTAATCATGCAGACGTTGACAAAAAATCCACTCGCTTCACCAAGTATTCTGGGTGTTAACGCAGGAGCTGGTTTTGCAGTTGTAGTTGCTGTCACATTTTTTAATATATCCAATCTGCAGGCATTCTCGTGGATCTCTTTTACAGGCGCTGCAGTAGCAGCTGTTTCGGTTTATATTATTGGAACAGCTGGTAGAGAAGGTTTAACACCAATGAAGCTGACACTTGCAGGAGCGGCAATGGCAGCACTTTTTGCTTCATTTACGCAAGGTTTGCTCGTATTAAATGAAGTGGCTCTTGAGCAAGTCTTATTTTGGTTAGCAGGATCAGTAGCGGGCAGGGATTTAGAGGTTTTGACATCTGTGTTGCCATATATGGTTGTCGGTTGGGTGATTGCTATTTTCATCGCCCCGAAAATGAATGTATTATCCATGGGGGATGACCTTGCAACAGGCTTGGGTTTAAAAACAGGCCTGCTGAAACTTATCGCAGGTTTGGTCGTTATTTTTCTAGCCGGCAGCGCTGTTGCTGTGGCAGGCCCAGTTGGTTTTATTGGTATCATTATTCCGCATATTGCGAGAAAAATAATTGGTGTGGATCATCGGTGGTTGATCCCATTTTCAGGATTGCTTGGCGGGATCCTGCTAGTAGCCGCCGATATTGGTGCCAGATACGTTATTATGCCTCAAGAAGTACCAGTAGGTGTGATGACTGCCGTTATTGGAACACCTTTCTTTATTTTTATAGCGAGAAGGGGGTTTGACCAATAATGCGGCAATATAAAAGCTTTCGATTATTTAAAGGAAAAATTTCATTTTTAATGGATAGTCGTGCTGTTGCAATAACAGCAGTATTAATGATCTTAACAGTTGCTATGATCGTTGGTAGCACTGCTTTAGGGGATATGAAGATCAATCCGCTTACGATTATACACGTACTATTTGGCGGGGGAACGGAGTTAGAACGACTTGTTGTGCTAGATTTTCGGATGCCGCGCATCATCGTTGCATTATTTGTCGGTATGTCCCTTGCTGTTGCTGGGGGAATTTTGCAAGGCATTATTCGAAATCCATTAGCTTCTCCCGATATCATTGGCATCACTGGTGGAGCTGGGGCTTTTGTTGTTGGATTTCTCGCCATCTTCAGTACGGAAACAGATAACACACTGACAGTCAGCATCGGATGGCTTCCAGTAGCAGCTTTTATCGGAGCGACGATCACTGCATTTTTGGTATATCTATTAGCATGGCGCGGCGGTGTTTCTCCGGTTAGGCTAGTACTCATCGGGATTGGCATCTCTGCGCTTATGCAAGCCTTTACTACGATGGTTATGATTTTAGGGCCGATTTATCGAGCAAGTCAGGCTAATATATGGATCACCGGAACAGTGAATGGATCGAGCTGGGAAGATGTTGCCGTACTTGTACCATGGGCTGTATTATTATTGATTGTAGCTCTTATGTCTGCCAGGAAAGTGAATGTTCAAGAGCTAGGAGATGATCTTGCAGCAGGTATCGGAAGCCGTGTACAGCTCCAGCGGTTTTTTCTACTATTGGTCAGCACAGGGCTGGTAGGTATTGCTGTGGCGTTTGCCGGTGGAATTGGATTTGTTGGTCTTATGGCTCCGCATATGGCAAGAAGATTAGTGGGATCTGCTTTTGGTGCATTGCTTCCGGCATCAGCATTCATTGGCGGAATGCTTGTACTACTCGCTGATTTAATTGGGAGAACCGTATTTTTACCACTTGAAATTCCTGCAGGGGTGTTCACTGCTGCAATCGGTGCACCATATTTCATTTATTTATTATTTAGAACGAGAAACATATAAGTGTGAGTTAAAGGAGAGGATCAGCGTGGATACGATCCGTACAAATGAGCTGACATTATCTTATGGCGATAAAATAATTATAGACGAATTAGATTTAACCATACCAAAAGGCGAAATCTCAGTATTCATTGGTGGAAATGGCTGTGGAAAGTCTACACTATTACGATCCATTGCACGATTACTTAAGCCTCAGAATGGATCCGTATTATTGGATGGAAAGAACATTGCAAAAATGTCAACCAAAGCCGTCGCAAAAAAGATGGCGATTCTTCCGCAATCCCCATCTGCACCGGAGGGGCTTTCCGTCATACAACTTGTTAAACAAGGAAGATTCCCATATCAATCTTGGATTAGCCAGTGGTCTCATGAGGATGAGGAAATTGTTAACCGGGCACTAGAAGCAACGAGAATGGTAGAATTGAAGGATCGTCCCGTTGATGAACTCTCTGGTGGGCAGAGACAGCGTGCCTGGATTGCGATGACTTTAGCACAGGATACAGATATTATATTACTTGATGAACCAACAACCTACTTGGATATGACCCATCAGATTGAAATACTTGATCTATTGTTTGAGCTGAATGAAACAGAAGGCAGAACCATTGTGATGGTATTGCATGATCTGAACCTCGCTTGCCGCTATGCACATCATATTGTCGCAATCCGCGATCAAAAAGTATATATGCACGGAAAACCGGAGGAAGTAATTAATTGTAAACTGGTTCAGGATGTTTTTGACATGCATTGTCAAGTATTAACCGATCCATTATTTGGAACACCACTTTGTATTCCGCACGGCAAAGGTCGATGCATTCGAAGAGATGGTCCATTAAATGCTGTCCAATAAATTAAGCACGGAAGAAATACAGACCCTTACCAAATTTCGGCTTACACAAAAAGTGCATAAAGCTAGTAATCCTATTCGCTTGGAAAGGATGTTGCAGCGAGATGGTTTAGTAAATGTGCTTGCATTGATAAGCGAACAAATGGGAGCACCCAGTTATAAAGTTGCGGCATCCATGCTGAGTAAGCGAATGGCTTTTTACGCTGTGATACATCTTTACACCATGTCCGCATTTAATAAAAGACTCCTCGTTGACCGAGAAAATGTACTACTTACCGAGCAAGCTCCTTCAAATCTTTGGCTTCCTGATTTTTATTTAGGAAACATGAAGGTTGAAGAAGAACGCAATGATCGGCGTAAGTGGATAGATGAAATCATTTGGCATGTTTTCAAGGAAACCCTCACGCCAATTGTCGAAAGACTTTCTGAACAAGTGACATTGCCAAAAAGAGTGATGTGGGAAAATATACATCAATATGTTTCCTGGATTTTTCATAAAATGCGAAATTCATCATCCAGGGAGACAATTAAAAATCAATTAGATCGGGATTTTCACTATATTCTTCAAACAGCGGACGGTTATTTATTTGGAATCGATGGGGGAAATCCTTTTGCACGGCTCTATGGTCGGATGGATGTTAAAAAAATTGTCGAAACCAGGAAAACGTGCTGTCTTGCTTATTTGTTAAAGGATAATCCTCCTAACAGGTGCCAAACATGTCCCATCCCTGTAAATCGGACAAGAAACAAGAAGAGAAAAGAGGCTGGAACATAACTAGCCGAAAGGTCTTAAAAATGGCTCCAATCATCGTTTTTGATGATTGGAGCCATTTTTACCATAAATTTCACCAGTTGCTTCATTTGAAAGCTGCTGTCTTATATAACTTGATTCAAGGTATAATATTTAAAACAGAAGGATACCTCCGATAATTGTTATTGTGTAGTTACTTTCTTTTTGTTTACTAGTATTATCGATTTAAAGGCAATTTTTAAATCAATGAAACTTTCATTTATACATGTGAAAATTTAGCCCACTATTACGTTGACTGGAACGAAAGGTGGCTAACTTCTGCGGAAAAAGCACGTGTCTGAAGACCCCACGTGAAGTGGTTTTCTTCCGTGGAAACTGAAGCCGTGCTCGCGGAAAGCAGACACCTGTAGTGGAAGTCAACGGGACTACCATCCGTATCGATTAGTAAAAAATATAATAGAATTATCTCACCTAAAAAAGTCAGATAGGCCCGATGGGTTATCTGACTTTTTTACATTTACTGGGGTTTTATCCCAGTCTCTTTTTTTATGCCTATTTACTTTTAAGTGCATTATTTAATGATTTAAGGATTCCAAGGTGGATCCCCTCATGCCATGTTACAAATTGCAGGGCAGCTTCTACCGTATTAAGATTGAGTGTTCGAATAATGTGATCTTCAGATGCTTTATTTTGTTCTTTGCCCTTAAAATGCTTCAAAATGCGCTCTCTTTGTTCTTTGAAAGCTGAAATAATTTCCTGTTTGGATGGCCCTTCCTCTTTCCACTGAGATGGGTGTGTTCCGTCGATAAAAAGGTCGACCCATTCCGGTGGCTTGACTTCATATGTGTGATCGGCTTTATGCAAGTAATCCTCCGCTGTAATATACACATGTCCAGCATTCCAACGAATTGAGTTTGGATAACCATCCGGCTCGATATCCCACATGCTTTCATCTAATTTCGAAAGTAGAATTAAAGAAGCATCACGCGAATAGGCAAACATATTTAATGATTCCAATTATATAGCCCCCTTATTTTGATAAGCCATTCTAAATGAAGTTTTCAATTATTATACTATAATTTCAGCTGCTGTTCATTCTATCTGTTTATAAATCAAATTTATGATACCCGGGAAATAAAGTCCGGCCAAAAATGGTCATCAAAAGAAGAAATGATTCCCGAAAAATCCAACCTAAATCAATGGCGGTTATGAATGAAAAAGACTTCTTAAATAAAAAATTTCATTCAAAAGGGGAAAAACTGCGATAAATCAAGGGATAACTCAAAAATAATTCAGTTAATTCTCTAAGATTCCGTCTATTCTGTACTATTTGCTAGCTAATTATAGACTAGGCCAATTATTTATAGTTAATCGCATGAGATCCTATTTAATCATTGCAAATAAAGCTATAAGCGTTTTGACGCATGCAACATTTCCCTTTAAGCTTATAAATATGCTTTTAGAATTTTAGGAGGTGGGAGCATCTATTCCATTGGAACTAGTGAAATGACGCAAACAAAAACAAAATTTCATTTTCGTAAACCAAATAAGGAAGATGGAGCAGCTGTTTGGGAGCTAATAAAGGGTACAGGAGTTCTTGACCTTAATTCTTCTTACAGCTATGTCATGTGGTGTGAAATTTTTTCCGACACATCGATCGTGGCTGAAAGAGATGGGGAAATAGTTGGCTTTATTTCCGGGTTTATTCATCCGGATACGCCGAATACATTGTTTATCTGGCAAGTAGCTGTTAATCAGTCACAGAGAGGTCAAGGATTAGGAACGAAGATGTTGTTCCAATTGCTGCGACGTGATTATCAGGAAGCTGTCCATTATCTTGAAGCAACAGTGTCACCATCGAATACGCCATCAAATAATTTGTTTTGGGGGCTTTCGAGAAAACTAGACAGCAATTGTGTTATATCAGATTATATTTCTTCTGAGGATTTTCCAGAAGATGGTCATGAAGACGAATTACTGTTTAGAATTGGACCGATTCAAGAAGAGGCAGTAAAGCAGTAAAATAATAAAGAATAAAGGAGATATTCAATTGACAACGGCAGTATTAAATGATACGAAAATGAAAACTTTTGAAGAACTTGAGTCAGTAGTCAGAAGCTATAGCCGAGGATGGCCTACGGTATTTGAGAAATCCAAAGGCTATAAGCTATGGGATATAGATGGTAAAGAATATATAGACTTTTTTGCAGGAGCAGGTACGTTAAATTACGGACATAATGATGAAAAAATGCAGCAGAAGCTGATCGATTATATAAAACAAGACGGAATTATTCATAGCCTCGATATGGGAACCATTCCGAGAAAGAATTTTCTTGAAAGTTTTCAAGATATCATTCTGAAACCTAGAAATCTTGACTATAAGGTTATGTTCCCTGGACCAACAGGCACAAACGCCGTAGAGAGTGCATTAAAGATTGCTCGTAAAGTGACGGGAAGAGATACGGTAATCAGCTTTACAAATGCATTTCACGGGATGACAGTTGGCTCGCTATCCGTAACCGGCAATTCCATGAAGCGAGAAGGGGCTGGCATACCTTTACACAATTCAGTCTTTATGCCATTTGATGATTTTACAGAAGATCAAAATTCCATTGCCTACTTAGAAAGTTTCTTAGAAGGCCAAGGAAGTGGTGTAGCTCTTCCGGCAGCCATTATTTTAGAAACAGTTCAGGGTGAAGGCGGTATTAACGCTGCAAGTATGGAATGGATTAAAAAGATAGAAGCGATCTGTAAACGCTGGGAAATTCTATTGATCATCGATGACATCCAGGCAGGAAGCGGAAGAACAGGAACATTCTTCAGCTTCGAACCAGCTGATATTGATCCGGATATCGTTTGTCTCTCCAAATCAATTGGCGGCATTGGTCTTCCAATGGCGATCACGCTGATTAAACCAGCGTATGATAAATGGACGCCTGGTGAGCATAATGGTACTTTCCGCGGAAATAACTTAGCATTTATCGCAGCAGAAGAAGCGCTTTCTAACTGGAAAAATGATGATTTCAGTAAAGCGATTAATAAGAAAGCAACGATTTTAAAAGAATTTATTCAAGCAATGGTGAAAAATTACCCTGAATTAAAGGCGGAAGCTCGCGGCAGAGGGTTAATGCAAGGAATCGCAATGCATGTAGACGGACTTGCAAATGAAATTTGTTCTGCAGCATTTGAACGCGGTCTAATTGTAGAAACTTCTGGACCAAATGATGAAGTGGTTAAATTCTTGCCACCGCTCATTATTGATGAAGAAGGGCTTGAAAAAGGCATGAAAATGCTTGAAGAAAGTATTCAGCATGTACTTGCTTCAAAATAAAAATCACAAATGAAAAAGGGGATATAGAAATGATCGTAAAATCACTTGACGAAATTATCGGAACAGAAGATGAAACATCAGGTGAAACCTGGTCGAGTCGCAGATTTTTGTATAAAAAAGATAACGTCGGATTTAGTATGAATGATACTATCATTAAAGCTGGAACGGAGAGCTATTTTTGGTATAAAAATCATATTGAAGCCGTTTATTGTGTCGGGGGAGAAGGCGAGATTGAAGATATCGCAACTGGGGAAGTTCACCCGATTAAAGACGGTACCATTTATGTTCTAAATGATCATGATAAACATTACTTGCGAGCAAAAACAGAGATGCGTATGGTATGCGTATTCAATCCTCCTTTGGTTGGTAAAGAAACACATGATGAAGAAGGAGTTTATCCGCTCTTGACAGAATAAAATAAGAATAAAAAGGAATCGGGCAATGAAAGCTTGCCTGGTTCCTTTTTTCATTTCGGAGAACAAGTGATTGATGTGCTACGCCTTTTCTAGAAGAAGTGCTTCTATAATGTATGAAAGTAGCCTACGGAAAGTGCATCATTATGAATGAAAAACATTAGTAGCCGGAATCTTCGGAAGTAGCAATGTCCAACATTTTAAAATCATACGTTTGAAGCGGTTTTTCAGCAGGACCTTCCATTACTTCTCCAGTATAAGAAAATCGTGACCCGTGGCACGGACAATCCCATGTTTTTTCACCTTCATTCCATTCCACCTCACACCCCACGTGTGTACAGGTGGTATCCACGATATGAAGCTCTCCTTTATCATCCCGATAAGCGCCTTTCCTTTCGCCATTCATTCGAAAGACAGCACCCTCATCATTTGCTAAATTCTTTGGATTTGTATCCGTGATATCGAGTTTCCCTTTGATTAAATGGGTAGCTACATCCGCATTTTGCGTGAAGAAATTTTTAAGACTCGGATGAACATGAAATCTTGCTGGTGTAAATAATGCGTGGTAATGGTTCTCTTTATCTAAAACTTGATCACGCAGAAGAAGTGCAGCTGCTGTTCCGTTAGACATCCCCCATTTTCTATACCCGGTAGCGATGAGGATCTTCGGCTGGTGAGAAGTTATTTCACCGACATAAGGCACTTTATCAAGCGTTGTGAGGTCTTGGGCTGACCACCGGTAAGGAATCTCTTCCATTCCTAAAACATATTCCCCAAAGGACGCGAGCGCCTCGTAATGCTTCATGGTATTCCCGCCTTGACCGGTCTTATGACTTTCGCCAACAATAAGCACCATTTCCTCCCCGTTAATCGTAACGGATCTTAACGAACGTGTTGGTTGACCTGCGCTTATATACATTCCGCCTGGAAAGCTTTTCTTTGTTTTCGCAGCAACGATATACGATCGATTCGCATACATTCTGGTCGAATAAAATCCCATCCCTTCGTAAAAAGGGAAATGGGAACAGGCAAGAACATAACTTGCGGTAACCCGTTTATTTTCACGCGTTTGTACCACTGGTTTCTCTTTTTCCGATTCCACATTAACTGCTGTCGTCCCCTCAAAGATATGGCCGCCTTTGTCCGTAAAATGCTGAACAAGATGGGATAAATATTCTAATGGATGAAACTGCGCTTGATTTCGCATGATCAAAGCATTTCTGATGATGATATCTAAAGGAAGCTTATCCACGATTTCTCCGTCAATCCCAAGTTTTTCGTATGCTTTGGCCTCTTGTTTGATTTTACGCGCGTATTCCTCATTCTCTGCATAGAGATATGCATCTTGCCTGCGGAAATCGCAATTGATTTGATGCTGGTGTATCGTTTTTTCTATAAAATTTAATGCATCCCTATTTGCTTCATAATATAATCTTGCCTTATTTTTTCCAAGACTTTTTATCAGCTCATCATAAATTAAACCATGCTGAGCTGTGATCTTAGCCGTTGTATGTCCGGTTGTCCCACCTAATACTTTATCCGCCTCTAAAAGGGCAACTTTCATTCCTTCGTTTGCTAAAAGGTAAGCAGAAGTGATTCCGGTAATTCCGCCACCAACAATAACAACATCCACTTCAATGTCTTTGTCAAGCGGAGGGAAATCAGGAATGTTCATGTTCTCTCTCCAGTAAGATTCAGGATGTTTTGGTAACTGATATTTTGTCATAACTTATCCTCCAACAGAATTTGATGGTATTAGCTTTACCCGTCATCTCAAAAGGTATGCAGAAGGGTTCTTTACTGATAAAAAGAATGAAATGCTTTGATAATGGCAATAATCTTTGTGTACATCAGGAAAAGAAAAGGGTGATCAGCCATACATCACAAAAAATGTTTGCTTGGAATAGGCTTTTTATTTATCCTTCTCATCATCTTGCCAATTGAAAACGATCGGAAGTCGGCAAAAGATAGTAATAACAACAAGCATCAGTTAAAGCAACAAGTAGATCAGTTTATTCAGCAGGAAAAAGCATTACAAGGTGCACAAATTGGGATAAGTATTCGGTCGGCAGACACAGGCGAACTACAGTATGAACATCAAGGAGATACGCGTTTGAAGCCAGCCTCTAATCTGAAATTATTGACCGCTGCAGCAGCACTTTCTGTTTTAGGGGAAAAATACAGATTTTCTACGGAAATACATACAGATGGTCCCATGAAGAACGGGATGCTTGATGGCAATCTTTATATAAAAGGAAAGGGTGATCCAACATTAATCCCGTCCGATTTAGACAAAATAGCTAAAGACCTTAAAAAAAGAGGAATCCGTTCCGTTAAAGGAAATATAATCGGGGATGACACATGGTATGATGCTGTTCGCTTATCACAGGATGTAACGTGGAGGGATGAGCATTTCCATTACGGTTCTCAAATTTCCGCTCTGACTATCTCCCCGGATAAAGATTATGATACAGGGACAGTTCTTGTAAAAGTTACGCCAAATGAAAAGGGAGAAAAGCCATCTATACAGGTTGAACCGGAAACAGATTACATACAAATGATGAATCAGGCGCAAACGGTTTCTACTGATGAAAAAGAGAATTTGAAAATAGAACGCGAGCACGGGAAAAATAGCATCACTGTCGAAGGGGAAATCCCGGCAGGATCTAACGTAATGAAAGAATGGATAGCCGTCTGGGAGCCTACGAATTATGTGTTGGACTTACTCGGACAAGCATTGAAAGAACATCATATCACCTGGAGTGGGGAGACGAAGACGGGAAAAACACCGAAAGAGGCAAAGGCTGTGCTTGCATATCCATCGATGCCGCTGGAAGAAATTCTGGTTCCTTTTATGAAATTAAGTAATAATGGACACGGAGAAATGTTTGTTAAAGAAATGGGCAAGGTGGTCCATGATGAAGGAAGCTGGAAAAAAGGGCTCGATGTATTGCGAAATGCGGCAGATGAAATTGGCATAAACACGGATACATCGGTCATTAGGGACGGGTCAGGAATTTCCCATGTGAACATGATTCCTGCTAATGAAATTTCGAAGCTGTTATATGAAGTACAGAAAAAAGATTGGTTTGATGCGTATGTTCATGCTCTTCCAGTGTCCGGAGAAAATGGACGAATGGAGAGCGGAACATTAAAAAAACGATTAAGTAAGCTGAATGTACGAGCAAAAACCGGAACACTTGGCACAGTAAGTTCTTTATCTGGTTATTTAGAAGGAAAAAGCGGGGAGACAGTTATCTTTTCGATCATTGTTAATAACTTACTGGATGAAGATGATGGTCCTGAAATAGAAGATAAAATTGTGCAGTTCATCCATGAGCATATGTAAAGTAGGTGAAGAGCTAGCTGATGCTCTTCACCTTTCATTTTCTTCATCATTTTCACTTGGATCGTATTCATCATAGACGAACTGGGTTACTTTAATCGATTCACCACTTTTAATTTCAGCTTCTGTGGCTTTTTCACCGTATGCATCCTCTTCGTTGATTCCAGGCGCCACGACATTATCCCCGATCACTTTCTTTTTCTTCTTTTCATCCACATACATCGCCTCCTATCTTTTTTAGTTTGTCTGATTGATCCCGAAAATATCATGTTATATCTTTAAGAAAATATTACCTGGAATAATTAAAGATGAATGACGCAAAATATGATATGTAAAGGAGGTAATTTCATGCACCAATTAAATAAATTCATGACTTCAAATGTTTATACAGTAAATGAAACACAGTCTGTACAAGACGCAGCGAATTTGATGAGTCAGTATAATATCGGATCTGTTCCAGTCGTAAATAACGCAGGCCAAATGGTAGGGATTATCACAGACCGTGATATTACACTGCGTACAACAGCCCAAGGTGAAGCTGCTCAAACGCCAATTTCCCAGGAAATGACTGCACAACAAGTTGTACAGGGTACACCTGAGATGGATGCGCATGAAGCAGCACAATTAATGGCTCAGCATCAAATACGCCGGTTACCGGTTGTTGAAAATGGACAAGTGATTGGAATGGTTGCTTTAGGTGATTTAGCTGTTGATAATCAATTGAATAATGAAGCAGAAGAAGCATTATCAAGTATATCCACACCTTCCGAACCGCAAAAATAGGTGTAAGATTTTACCTTTTTTAATCACAAGCATAGAAAAGACGGCGAATGCCTCTTTCTATGCTTTTTTTGGATCCATTCAAATGCTGTAGAAAATGCCTAAAAGGTAGTACCATACATATAAAAGTAAAATACATGAATGAGGGATAAAGATGAAAAAAATCATCGTGATCGGCGGAGGTATTGGGGGACTTTGTACGACGCTCATGTTGCAAAAAAATGGCGATGATGTCCAATTATTTGAAGCGGCCGCTCAAATAAAGGCTGTTGGAGCAGGAATTGGAGTTGGCTCAAATGCGCTAGCAGCACTTTATGAAACCGGTGTTGGAGAGCAAATCGAACAAAGGGGAAACCCTTTGCATGAGATGATTTTTCAAAACGAGCAAGGTGTACAGCTAAATAAAATGAATTTTACCAAATTTGCACAAGAATTTGGTTTAAATAGTTTCACCATCCACCGGGCAGATTTGCATCACGTTTTATATCAGTCTATAAAGCCAAATACGATTCATTTAAATAAAAGATGTTTCGATTTTAAACAAACCAAAACTGGGGTTGAAGTATATTTTGACGATAGCACACAAGTCGAAGGGGATATTATCATCGCTGCGGACGGGATCCACTCTGTTTTTCGAAATAAATTAATTCCGCATGCAAAAACGCGCTATGCAGGTTATACATGCTGGCGCGGGGTAGTAGAAACAGATGATCATCGATTTACGAAGCAAACATCGTATGAACTATGGGGAAGAGCAGGGAGAATAGGTATCGTCCCACTAAAGGGTAAACAAGTTTATTGGTTTGCTTGTGTTAATGGAAAACCAAACGATCCAAAGTATAAAAATAGAACACCAATGGACGTCGCGCAAATTTTTTCTTCTTTTCCAGAACATATCACACAGCTAATTCGCTTAACAAAGGAGGATGAATTGCTTCATCATGATATATACGATCTCAAACCACTGAACCAATTTGTTTATGGGCGGATTGTATTATTGGGCGATGCTGCGCATGCAACAACACCAAACATGGGACAAGGAGCAGGACAGGCTTTGGAGGATGCTATTGTATTTGTGAAGTCTCTTAATAAAGAGAAAGATCTTCATAAGGCTTTTAACCGTTACGAAAATAAACGTATAAAGCGGACAAAGAAAATAATAAAAATGTCCCGAAATATTGGCATCGGTGCCCAGCTGGAAAATCCTTTTGCGATTGCGATCCGCAATAAGCTGTTTCCGTATGTCCCATCTGCAATTCTATTACAAAAATTCAAATATCTATTAAATATAGATTTATCTTGAAAATGTTACGGTTTTCATGTAAGTTATTTAAGGGTCGAAAATTATGTAAAAAAAGATAGAAAATTGATTTAATTTAAGGGAGTTTTTGATATGTCACCTGACCAAATAGGCTTTGCCTTACTTTATCTAGGAGTCTTTTTACTACTTGGTAAATGGCTTCGGGTAAGAGTAAAATGGCTGCAAAATCTATTTTTACCATCGTCTGTCATTGGTGGTTTTTTAGCATTGCTTTTAGGACCACAGGTGCTTGGTAAAATACTCGGATCGTTTGTTAGCGAAGATTCTTTTTGGACAAACGGCATCGTCAGTGAAAATGTGATAGAAACATGGAGCACATTGCCTGGTTTAATGATCAATGTTGTATTTGCGACATTATTTCTTGGATCAACCATTCCCCATGTATCAAAAGTATGGAATTTAGCCGGTCCTCAGATAGCCTTTGGCTGGACAATGGGGTGGGGGCAATACGTGGTAGGTGTTGCTATTGCACTCTTGATCTTATCACCAGTTTTTGGATTACCTCCAATGACAGGTGCGCTGATTGAAATAGCATTTGAAGGAGGACATGGAACTGCAGCTGGAATGGCAGGAACGTTTGAAAAAATGGGTTTCGCTGAAGGTTACGATCTGGCTGTTGGTTTAGCTACTGTTGGTCTTCTTTCTGGTGTCATTGTTGGAATCGTTTTAATCAACTGGGCTATCCGAAGAAATAAGACAAAAGTTGTCGATAATGTGGAAGGGTTTTCAGAACTTAAAAAGCAGGGAATTATCGAATTTGAAAATAGAGAACCCGCAGCTAAGATGACGGTTCGTCCGGAATCTATTGAACCATTATCTTTGCATTTTGCTTTAGTAGGTTTGGCTATACTAGTCGGTTACTTCATTTTACAATTATTAATTTTGATTGAAGATGTTACCTGGGGAGCTTTCACCGATTCAGCGTTTATGACATACATTCCGCTCTTTCCACTTGCGATGATTGGCGGTATCATTATTCAGCTTATCTTTAAAAAAATAGACAAAACGGAAATTATGGACCGAAAAATGGTAAATCGTATTCAAGGGTTTGCGCTTGATGTTCTAATCGTATCAGCAATGGGAACGATTTCACTTGATATCATAGGAGAATATATTGTCCCTTTCTTATTGCTTGCAGCGGCAGGTATTGCATGGAATGTATTTGGTATACTTATTCTAGCACCGCGCATCATTCCTTCTTACTGGTTTGAGCGTGCAATAGGAGATTTCGGACAATCCATGGGAGTTACGGCAACAGGGTTATTATTAATGCGTGTTGTTGACCCAGATAATAAATCCCCAGCACTTGAAAGTTTTGGATACAAGCAGCTTGTCTATGAGCCTTTATTAGGCGGTGGAATTGTTACAGCACTATCTGTGCCGTTGATCTTTAAATTTGGAGCACTTCCATTTTTCATTTTTTCCGTCGCTATGTGTTTGCTTGGCTTATTAGCGGGACTCTTGTACTTTGGAAAAAAAGGCAGAACAGGAAAAAGAGGATAGTTTCTTAACGAACAAAAGTCCGTATTTATCGTGTTTTAAACATGGTAAATCCGGACTTTTTGTATGGAGGAGGAGCAGGAAAGGAGCAACTCGCAAAACTTGTCGGATTATCCAGAAAGCTGGACGGTCCGATCATCATGCCCGGTTCAGGTTTGACATCTAATAATATTCAGGATATACACGAGGCGACTGGGGCTTGTGCGTATCATTTTGAGAAGTCAGTAAGGCTTGATCGTTCATTTGTAAATGGGTTTTCACAATGATAAGGGACGTTATTCGTATATTTAAATAGAAAAAATCCTGTTGTTACCTGTTTACTGCAAAAACTAGAATGTCGCATATCGCATATTAACCAAAAGAAACGAAACCCTCGATAATTTCTCTTCGAATCATCGAGGGTTTCGTTTCTTTAAACATTGGATTTAAGCTCAGGTGGACGCAAGAAACACCTAACGCATTTTTAGGCACCGGTTCTCCTTCTTTTAAACCCAAATTCAGCTCCCTCTAATGTTTATTCATTCTCTTTTTAAAAAAAGTTTTTGATTTTCGATTTTATAAACCTGCTCAGCTGTACGTTCAATAAATGTGCGATCATGGGATACGAGAAGTACCGTGCCTTGATAAGCCTTGAGGAATTTTTCCAATGCTTTCATACAATGCAGATCAAGAAAGTTTGTCGGTTCATCTAATACAAGTACATTGTATTTTCCCATAAAAAGCTGACATAAGATAAGGCGAATAGCTTCTCCACCGCTTAAATCACGTACATCTTTCTTAATATCATTGCCAGTAAAATTCATCGCATGAAGAGCTGCACGTATGCTGCCTTCATTACAATCAGTTCGTTCTTTCATATACGAAAGCACAGTTTCTGCTTGTTCGAAATGATAATCCATCTGTTTATATTTACCAAAAATAACTTTAGGTGAAAGCATAATGCCCTCTCCATTGTTGACAATGTGTTGCAGCAGTGTTGTTTTGCCGGAACCATTATTTCCTGTAATTGCAATGGTTTTGCCTAAAGCAAATTGAAAACTGATTTCTTTAAAAAGCGTTTTCCCACCAGCATCTAGTGTCAGTCGGTCTGCCATAATAGGAAACTTATTATGCATTTGGAGTGCTTTAGGTTGAGGAAAATAAAGATCTTTCTCTTCTTTTGGAGCTTCGACCTCCTCAAGCTGATTCACCCGTTGTTCAAGCGCTTTAGCTGCTCGTTGTATGGACTTTTGGCTGGTATCTTTTGATTTCGTCATAAACATTTTATTAGCTTTTGCTTTTGTTTCTTTTTTCGACATTTTATTATTTGCTTTTGTTACTTTTTCAGCCTTTTTCATTTTCTCATCTGCAGCTTTTAACAAGCGATGTTTATCTTTTACATATTTATCATATTGTTCCTGTTGCTGATTTTTTTCTAATGCTTTCTGTTCTTCATAATCAGAATAATTGCCTGGATACACTGTTATTTTCCCTTCATCAATTTCCCATATTTTTGTTACGAGTTGATCTAGCACATAACGATCATGACTTACGAGAACGAGTGCTCCGTAATAATATTTTAATTCTTCAATAAGAAAATCGATACCGGAGGCGTCTAGATGTGTTGTCGGTTCATCAATTAATAATCCTTCATGATAAGTGGAAAACAGCTGCGCTAATTTCATCTTTGTCTGCTCTCCGCCGCTTAGCTGGCTTATTTCTGTTTTAGGAATCGATAACTTTCCGAGTAATTCATAATCGACTTCACTCTCTACAGGTTTCGTTGTTTGTTCAAAGTATCCAAAATCGACAAGTCGGTTAACTTTTCCTTTACTTGGAATGACTTGGCCATTGATCACCTTCAATAAGGTACTTTTACCTTCTCCGTTTTTTCCAACTAATCCAATTCGATCAAACTGATGAATAGCTAAGTGGGGGATGTCAACTATCATTTGATCTAAAAACGTTACTTCGATATTTGAGAGTTCTACACTTAATAATTCCATCATTTATTCCCTCCTGTTTGGTCAAACAAAAAATCACAGGTTTCTGCCTGTGATCAGTGTAAACGGAAGGAAAACCTATCCTGATGAAAAATGTTTAAAATGGAATGGATATACCAAAGAAACCTGCATCCTAAAAAAATGGTAAATCCCATCTTTTGAAGGAAAAATATCCATACAGATACAAAAAAGAAAGGCAGACGAGTCCACCTTTCTACATATGACATGATGATATATGCTACATGAAGATTATTAAAAAAGGACAGACTACTCCCGTTTACCCTGCATCCACAAGCAGAGCCTTTGAACGTATTTCATTACTGGTTCAAAGTTGGGAAGCGAAGTCTCATCGCGTGTGTCATTTTTTAATAATCCTCCTTCGATCTAAGTTTGGATATTTATTTTACAATTACATGCTGAAAAAGTCAATTTGAAAAAATGATGTTGTTCCTAGAATACCTCTTGTTTGACTGGGAACACTAATACTTGAAATTCTTTGGAAAGGAGCTTTTTGTATGGCTGAATCATTAACACAGACTGAACTGGAAAATTTGCGCCAAATCATTGGTGAACATGGGATGATCGCAAATAAATTAGAAACGTATGCACAATCAGCAATGTGCCCGGAACTAAAATCAATGTTGCAGCAGGATGCCCAATCTGCCAGGCAGGCTCAGCAACAACTATTAACTTATTTACAGTAAGGAGGAAAATGTATGATTACAGATAAAGATATTACGAACGATTATCTAAATGGATTAAATGCTAGTATGAAAGGTTATGCAGGCTACATCAGTGATGCAAATAATCAAGCACTTAGACAAACCTTAGTTAATTTAAGAAACGGGGATGAAGCGCGTCAGAAAAAAGTGTATGATTATGCATTGCAAAAGGGACATTATCAGCCACCCCAAGTTGCATCCCAACAAGAAATTCAACAAGTGAAATCTGAGTTAACATCTGACCAATAATAACAGGAAGAGTACTATAGCACGCTGAAGGTAGAGGCTATATGTACTCTTTTTGTTTAGCTTTTTTAGATTTTAGCTTATAAATCCTTGAAAAATAATTCCAGAAAGAATAAAATAAAAGGTACTAATTATGAACGGAGGTGGATAAGGATGTTCGATCAAGCTGTTTTTGTGCATGGATGTTGGACCGAGTTCCTATATTTTGTCCGTGCAAAATTTGCTATTTTTGTTGCTGACGGGATACGTATGTCCTCATTTAGCAATTAAATAGCAAATCTAAAACAGCGAAAAACATCTCTTACGCCACTTATATACAAGGTTGAAAGGGGGCTTTTCATGCTCTCTTTTTTTCATGCCTATTAGTCACGGGAGAAGTGTATTTTCCCGTGGCTTTTTTTAATTTTGCCGATCGAGGAGGTATATACATGATTACGTGTAGTGTGAATCAAGTGAAAAAGATGTATGGAGGCAACGCCATTTTTAAAAATATATCATTTGAAATGAAAGAGGGTGCTCGAGTAGGTTTAGTCGGCCGTAATGGAAGCGGGAAAACGACATTATTGCGGTTGTTAAATGGTGATATAACACCTGACGCTGGTCAAATCCACTGGAAAAAGGGGACAGAGGTTGGTTATCTCGCGCAAATTCCTAGCTTTCCACATTCTTTTACCACAAAAGATGTGTTAAAGACAGCTTTTACAGGGCTCTTACAATTGGAAGAGAAGATGAGAAATCTTGAGGAGACCATGAGTAAAGAAACAGAAGAAAAAACTTGCAAAAGTTAGTAGAAACATACGGCGTTCTTCAGGACCGTTTTACAGTAAGTGGCGGTTATGAAATCGATGCAATGATAGAAAAAATCACAACCGGTCTCCATATCAATGCTCTTTTGGACCAGTCATTTTCTGCTTTGAGTGGAGGGGAAAAAACAAAGGTTGGTTTAGCTCTGATTTTGCTGAAAAATCCTGATTTTTTATTGCTGGACGAACCGACCAATCAATTGGATTTGATAGCAGTCGAATGGCTGGAGGATTTTTTGCAGAGCTATAAAGGAACAATTATTGTCATTTCCCATGACCGGTACTTTTTGGATGAGGTTGTGAATAAGGTGCTGGATCTGGAAGATGGGGAAATACAGGGATATCTCACCAATTTTTCAGGTTTTGGTCAAGATATTTCAAGACCTTAATTGTTACGTATTCCAAAACATTCGGGCGAGTTTTATCTTATCTGAATCCTTTTTACTGAAACGAACCTTTTCGCTGGGATAAACATCTACTGTAGTAAAACTAAACTATAGGAGATGAAAACCTTGAGTCCAAAACTCAGAAAATTTGTAGATCAGCTCCCAATGATAGAAGCAGCTAAACCGTTTCAAAAGAATAAAAATGGGAGTTATTATGAAATGCGTATGAGGGAGTTCCGGGCAAAATTGCACAAAGATCTACGTCCGACCCGATTATGGGGATATAATAGCCAGTTTCCCGGACCTTTGATTGATGTGGAGCAAGGGGAAGCAATCCAAGTAAAATGGGCAAATGATCTACCGCCAAGACACATTCTCCCCGTAGATCGATCCATACATGATGTAGGAAGGCAACCGGAAGTACGAACCGTTACCCATTTACATGGCGGCGAAACGAAGTCCTCCAGTGATGGGTATCCTGAGGCATGGTATACCAATGGTTTTAAAGAAGTAGGACCGTTTTTTGAAAGAGAAGTTTATGAATACTCCAATAAGCAGCGGCCAATGACATTATGGTACCATGATCATGCGATGGGGTTAACAAGATTAAATGTATATGCAGGGCTCGCAGGCATGTATATTATTCGCGGGAAAGAAGAAAAGGCGTTACATTTGCCTGAAGGAAAATACGAGATTCCTTTAATGATTGTCGATCGATCATTTAATGGCGATGGGTCTCTTTCTTATCCAAGGCAGCCGGAGCAAGATCCGAATATGCCTGAATTACCTGATCCATCTATTCAGCCTTTTTTTAATGGAGATACAAATCTAGTGAATGGGAAGGTATGGCCGTATCTAGAGGTGGAACCAAGAAAATATCGTTTTCGCATCTTAAATGCTGCCAATTCAAGAGCCTATCAACTCTATCTTGATTCAGGAGAGTCTTTCTATCAAATTGGATCAGATGGCGGTCTGATGCAAAAAACAGAAAAAATGGGGACGTTAGCCATTGATCCGGCGGAACGCGTTGACGTGATCATTGATTTTTCCAAATTCGAAGGAGAAACCATTCATTTGAAAAATGACCTTGGCGAAAATGCAGATCCAGAGGATGAAACACATGATGTGATGCAGTTTCGGGTTACCCTGCCGCTATCAAGTGAGGACAAAAGTAGGATTCCTAGAAATCTATCTCCAATCCCATCTTTAAAAAATAATAACATTACGACAATCCGAAACTTAAAGCTTACAAGCACAACGGATCAATACGGGAGACCAATACTTCTGCTTGATAATAAAAGATGGGTGGATCCAGTATCCGAAAAACCGATGCTCGGATCGACAGAAATTTGGTCCTTTATGAATATTACTGATTTTCCCCATCCGATGCACATTCATTTAATTCAGTTTCAAGTATTAGATCGCCGTCCATTTGATTTAGATTGGTATAATGAAACCGGTCAAATCAAATTCACTGCACCAGCGGCTGCACCAGAACCTAATGAACGTGGATGGAAAGATACTGTGACTGCACCATCTGGTGAGTTTACCCGTGTTATTGTAAAATTTGCTCCGCATACCGGCCGTTATGTATGGCATTGCCATATTCTAGAGCATGAAGAATATGACATGATGCGTCCGTTTGATGTCATTGATCCTGATGAAGAAAAGTAAACAAATGATGCTCTTTGCATATTGCAAGGAGCATCATTTGTTTGTGTTTCATCTATTCTATTTACTTCACGATCATTACAGGGCAATTTACCCTTTTTGCGACTTTATGGCTTACACTTCCTAAAACCATTTCTTGTAAGGTATTTAGCCCCCTGCTTCCGATGATAACGATATCGAACGTTCCTTTATTAGCGTAATCAACAATCGTTGGACCAGGTACCCCGTGTAATATTTTGACTTCATATGACAAGTCTTTCGCCTGTAACTTTTTTTCCACAGGGGAAATTCTGTTCCTGCGGGAGATTTCTAATTCTTCTTTTCCTTGAGAATGAAGAACCTCATCCTTCGCTTTAGAAAATTCAGCTACCAGTACGACTTCAATGACACAATTTGTAGATAGGGAAGCGATTTTGATTGCTTCTTGGGCTGCTCGAAGCGAATGTTCAGACCCGTCCACTGCTAAGAGTATTCTTTGATACAATTCCAACACTCCTTACATAAATTAGTAATGAATTATATGTGATGCATAGCAAGCTTATCAATCATCTTTTTACTTGAGGCATTTAATCCTTGTATGGTTACTGTATTATTTCTTTCGCGGAATTTTAATATCACTTTGTCCACGGCTCCAACCGCTGATTCATCCCAAACATGCGCATTAGAAAAATCAATGATAATGTTTTCGTCTTTCCTATCAAGATCAAATGCGTTTACGAAACTTTCCACAGACGCAAAAAATAATTGTCCTTTCACTTGAAATAGGATATTGTCCCCTTTTAACTGTTTCGTCACTTGTATCTTTGAAATTTTAGCAACAAAAAAGATTGCACTTAAGATGACCCCTGCAATAACACCCTTGGATAAATCATTTGTCATGACGACAATGATTACGGTTGCTAGCATCACGGTTGCATCACTTTTTGGTGCTTTTACGATATAGGAGAATGATGACCAGTCAAACGTGCCAATGGATACCATAATCATAATCCCTGCAAGCACGGGCATCGGAATTTGTACAACTAAATTACCTAATACGATAATTAAAAACATTAAGAATAATCCTGCAACAAGTGTCGAAAGTCTGCCACGGCCACCTGATTTTACATTAATGACAGATTGGCCTATCATTGCACACCCCGCCATTCCACCGAAAAAGCCTGTGATCGTGTTGGCGATTCCTTGTCCTCTTGCTTCTTTGTTCTTATTACTCTCTGTTCCTGTCATATCATCTACAATGGATGAAGTCAGTAAAGATTCGAGTAAACCAACAATAGCTAATGATAGAGAATACGGGAAGATAATTGCAAGTGTTTCTAAAGTAAATGGGACATCAGGTATTAAAAATACAGGGAGTGAACTTGAAATTGATCCTAAATCGCCAACGGTTCGCAAATCTATGTTAGTATAAAGTGCAACACTCGTTAATAGAATAATAGCTATTAAAGGTGCAGGGATTGATTTAATAAATCTCGGTACAACATAGACAATCACAAGTGTAACAGCGACAAACACATACGTCATATTGGATATTCCAAGAAAATGTGGTACTTGAGCCATAAATATTAAAATAGCTAAAGCATTAACAAAGCCAATCATCACCGCATTTGGGATAAACTTCATGAATTTAGCAATTTTAAAAACACCAAAAAGAATTTGAATGACCCCTGTTAATATCGTTGCCGCCAATAAATAATTGAGGCCATACTCTTTCACCAGAGGAACCATTAATAAAGCCATTGCACCAGTTGCTGCTGAAATCATGCCCGGCCTTCCACCCGTAAAGGAAATAATGACAGCAATACAAAAGGATGCATATAATCCGACCATTGGATCAACGCCAGCAATAATGGAGAAAGCAATTGCTTCTGGTATTAAAGCCAATGCGACGACAATTCCGGCCAGAATATCTCCTCTAATATTGGAAAACCAATCTCTTTTTATTTTTTCAATCAATCTAATCCTACTCCTCTTTATTTATATTCAGACTTTTAAAGTGGCATAAAAGTCGGTGCTGAAAGGGAATAGCAACAGTTTAACATTACTTTTCCCAAAATGGAACCATTATGGGAAAAATAATGTTAAACTCTATGTTATTATTAAAGTGATCAATTCAGTGAGGAGAATATCGATGCGAATAGGATATATGAGACCTGATCAAGATGACCCAGACTGTGAAGTACAGGTGAAAAAATTAACAGAACAAAACTGCGCTCAAATTATCTCTGAAGCGCATGCTTCAGCTAAAAAAAGAATCCAACTTGAGAATATGATGAAACATCTTCAGCAAGGGGATGAAATTGTTGTCCATAAATTATATACACTAGCAGATTCAACACGCCATTTGATGGAGTTATTAGATATAATGGAAGTTAAAGAAGTATATTTTCAATCATTAAAGGAAGGAATAGATACGAGCAATAAAAATGGTTACTCTTTTCGTTATGTTGTAACGTGTCTTGCAGGATTCCAAAGTGATGTGATCAGTGAAAAAACAAAAAAGGGATTGAATAAAGCAAAACAGAAAGGTATTTCAACAGGACGACCAAGAAAGCCTGATGAAAATGTCCAGCGTGCTATCGTTATGTATGAGAGTAAAAAATACAGCTTGGCCGATATTAAAAATAAGACAGGCATTAGTAAATCAACATTATATCGTTATTTGGAAAATTAAGCAATTTCGAATGAAAAAATTATGTTTTGATTAATAGGAGAACCGAATTTAAACCTTGGGGTTGGGGCAAAACCCTAGTAAATGTAAAAAAGTCAGATATTTCATCTTTCGATGGAGTTCCTGACTTTTTGGTAACTTCGTTGCCTTTCACTACAGATGGCTGCTTTCCGCGGGCACGAGCCAGGATGCTTTCATTATTTGAAAAATTAGTATAAGCGTATTCTTACATTTATTTGATGAGCCTGTGATACATTGTAAGAGAATGTATGATAGTAAAAGGAGAATCAATATGTCAAAAGAACATTGGGATAATAGCTTTTCAGATAAAGATTTTGTTTATGGGGAGACGGAAAACGAATTTATAAACCATAAAAGCAATATCATTCGCCAGCATTCCAAAATTGGCTGCTTTGCGGAAGGTGAGGGAAGAAATGCAGTTTACTTAGCAACGCTAGGTCATGACGTAACAGCCTATGATCAATCTGCTGTCGGTTTAGAGAAAACGAATAAATTAGCAAGTCAGCATAATGTCAACGTAAAAACCGCAGAGATCGATTTAACAAAAGAAAAAGTAGAGTCAAATCAATTTGATGCTGCCATTATGGTTTTTGGTCATGTTCCAAAAGCTGATCAGCAATTTTTAATGGAAAGCATGATAGATTCAGTAAAACCTGGCGGCCATGTTATCTTTGAAGTATATTCAAAAGATCAGCTCGCCTATCAAACAGGTGGCCCTAAGTCGATTGATATGCTATACGATCCAACAGACATTCTAAATTGGATTAACGACTATAAATGTATTCATTTTTATTACGGTGAAGCGGAGCGCCATGAAGGAAAAAGACATATAGGCCTTGGACATGTTATTCAAGTCGTAATCAAAAAATAAATTTAACTCAAAAAGAAGAGATTACTACCCTAAATTTAGTCATCTCTTTTTTTGGTTTTATTTCTTAGAAAATTTGAAATTTAAGTCGAGTTTTATATACAATGGGTATAAAGATTTAGGAAAAAAGTTCCTTTTTTAAGGAGAGATTATCACATGGCCAATAAGAAGCTACTCATCATTAATCTGGTCCTGTTTATTGCTTTTATTATTGTTGTAAGTACTGGACTCAGAAACATAGAAACGCCAAAAACCCAATTAGCAGATAAAAGACAAGAGGAAAAACCAACCTTTTTTTCTTTCCTGATCCAAGACTATTATGACTTAAAGAATGAAATGTCTGTTGGTGGAAAGCTGGAGGAAATAGACATAAACTCCCAGTCCCAAGTAGCAAAGAAGGATACAGAGGTATTAGAAGATACATTAGAAAATGAAGAAACGGAAGAAATTCAAGAGGAGCCAACTTTAGAAGAGGAAAATGTTGTTGTAAAGGAAAAAGAAGTTGAAAATGTACAAGAAGTAGATGCAGTACAAGAACCAGCAGCAACCGATCCAAATTCTTCATCTGTATCGAACGATTCTGGCCATACAACTTCCAGTTATGACGAACCAGGGAACCAAGCAACTAACTCACATTCTTCAAGTTCTCCTTCAACCCCATCACCAACAAAGTCAGGCCCGGGTACAGAACCCAATTCTTCGGCTGATTCGAATAATAAAATAGAATCTGATAATGTAGAAAATGATGAGGGGATGGGGGAAGAGGATAAAAACCAGAATAATGAAGAAGAAACAAAAAATGACACAAATGAAGAAGAATCTAATAAAGAATCAGATGAAGAAAACAAAGAAGCTAGTTCTGGTAACGAACAGACCAACCATAACCCTAATAATGAAAAACAAGAACAAGAGGATGAGCAATCATAAGGAGGATTTTCTAATGGGACAGTTAACAGGAAAGAATGCGATTATAACAGGAGCAAGCAGCGGGATAGGTGCTACTATTGCTAAGCATCTCGCACATGAAGGGGCAAATGTCGTACTGGCAGCGAGAAGAAAAGAAAAACTGGGGACAATAGCAGAAGAGATTAATACAGCAGGGGAAGGACAAGCATTGGCTGTTCCTACGAATGTAGCAAATCGAAGCGAAGTAGAGGCAATGGTGAAAAAAGCTGCTGAAACCTTTGGTGATATCGATATTTATGTTAATAATGCAGGGTTAATGCTAGATGCGAGAGTTCGGGAAGGGAAAGTAGAAGAGTGGGAACAAATGATTGATGTGAACATCAAAGGCGCACTTTATGGTATAAATGCTGTAACTCCAACAATGATCGAGCGCTCAACCGGCCATATTATTAACATTGCCTCTGTCTCTGGACAGGAAGTAACAAAGATCAGCTCTGTTTACAGTGCAACCAAGTTTGCGGTGCGTGCGCTATCCATGGGAATGGAAAAAGAATTGGCACGCACTGGGGTTAGGGTTACCAATATATCTCCAGGAATGGTAGACACAGATCTTGCTCGGTCACGCGGGCGCAGCAATAGTGATCGTAGGCCACTTGATACAGACGATATTGCCCGGGCAATTGTTTACGCCGTTACACAGCCCGACTATGTAAATGTGAATGAAATAACCGTAAGACCGGTATAAACCATAAAAAGGAGGTCTGTCTCCAACGGTGAGTCAGGCCTCTATATCATCAATCGATGCATAATTTTTGACAAAGTCAAGATGAATTGCTTCCCATAAATAAAAGGAGGCGATGGAATAATGAGGCTTCCATAGCTTGGCTTTTTCCTTTAAAATATTGCGTCGCTCGGATTTTTCAGTCTCGTATAGCCATCTAGCAGCTCGTTGAATACCGATATCGTCGATTGCCAGAATATCCATTCTGCCTAAAGATAGAATGAGGAACATTTCAGCCGTCCATTTTCCAATCCCTTTGATACTTGTCAATTGCTTTATAATTGTTTGATTATCAAATGATGCTAATGCTTGTAAGTCTATCTCTGCATGGTAAACCTTATTTGCTAGATCTTTGATATATTCTATTTTCCTGAAGGTTAATCCAGCCTCGCGCAATTTTGCTTCGGATAATTGATAGATGGACGAGACCGTGATTTCATGATCTAACATCGCATCAAGCCGGCCATAAATCGCGCTTGCAGCTGCTACAGAAATTTGCTGTCCAATAATGGAGCGTACTAATGATTTAAAATAATCACTTCGCAATGTGATCTCTATGCTCCCCACAGCATTTACTAATTTGCGCATGATGGGGTCATTCGCACATAATGTTTTCACTGCTTCGTCTTCTTTATGAATGATTCGTTTATCCATAATCCACCTCATATAAATGCTAACTAAATCATATAATAGATTTCACAGATTTATCAAGATATGTTATAAATAAATATGACAAATAGAAATAGGTTTATTAGCCTAAATAGAAAAAATTTGGTATTATTGATATGTTATTTAAAGGTATTTATCGTATGATACTATTTTTTGCAATGGGCTTAATTTGTGTGTAGAAAACGATTTTCTCAACACATCATTTTATTTATTATTTAGAACAAGGAAGGTGGATGTTCATGACTATGAATAAACCAAAAATTGTTGTCCTTGGAGCAGGTTATGCAGGATTGATGACAACAAAAAAATTAACACAAAATTTACTGCCAGAAGAAGCGGAAATTGTACTTGTAAATAAACACAATTACCACTATGAAACGACATGGCTTCATGAAGTGGCAGCCGGAACGATTAACCCAAACCAAGCACGTTATATGCTCAGTGATGTTGTTAATCCTAATCGCGTTCGCCTGATTTATGATACGGTTGTTGAAGTGAAAAAGGACGACCAAACCGTTGTACTTGAAAACAGTGATATTACATATGATTACCTAGTTATTGCCCTAGGATTTGAAACAAATACATTTGGAATTAAAGGTATGGCAGAAAACGCTTTCTCTATTGTAGATATTGATTCAAGCCGCCTTATTCGTGATCATATCGAATATCAATTTGCTAAATATAACAACGAAGAAGAAAAAGACGAAGATAGTCTTACGATTCTTGTTGGAGGAGCAGGTTTTACTGGTATTGAATTTGTTGGTGAACTTGCTGAAAAGGTTCCAGAGCTTTGCAAAAAATACGACATTGACCGCAGTAAAGTAAGAATCATCAATGTGGAAGCTATGCCATCTATCTTACCGATGTTTGATAAAGATCTTGTAGAATATGCGAAAAAATCACTCGAAGATCGCGGTGTAGAATTCCGCTTGGGAGCAAAAATCCAAGAATGTAAAGAAGATTGCTTTGTAGTTGGGGAAGACAATGAAGAGATTAAAGCAGGTACAATTGTATGGACCGGTGGTGTAACAGGAAGCTCAGTTCTTAGCAAATCCGGATTTGAAATTACAAAAGGTAAAGTAACTGTAAATGGTGACCTGCGTGCACCTGGAGAAGAAAACATTTTTGTACTAGGCGACTGTGCATGGGTAATGAATGAGAAGGAAGGCCGTCCATTCCCTCCGACAGCACAAGCAGCAATGCAACATGCATCAGTTTGTGCAAATAATATTAAAGCATTAATGCACAATCAGCCATTTGAAAACTTTGTATTTGATGATAAAGGAACAGTCGCTTCCCTTGGTGTAACAGATGGAATCGGAACCGTTTTCTCTGGAACAAAACTAAGAGGAAAGCCAGCTGCAACAATGAAAAAAGTAGTTGATAACCGTTCTTTACTTTTAATGGGCGGTACAAGAACGCTACTTAAAAAAGGAAAATATCGTCCTTTCTAATTTTCCATTAAAATATGTTAAATCAATGAAGCTCCAAATAGAAGGGGGAAATTTTGAATGAAGAATGGGATTTTATATAGTCTTTTAATTGCGATTGCAGCGGTTGTAGGTTATGCAGTTGCAGGTCGCTGCATGGAAGAAACAAGAGATTTTCGTTAATGATGCGTTCATAAAAGCCGTTTTGCCAGGAATAATATAGGGCAAGGCGGCTTTTTTTATAGTGAAATGTTCTAAGTCACAGACATTATATAATAAATATATTATAATAGAAATTGGATATAATAGGAATAGGAGGGGTTCTCATGATGAGTCTTGGACTAATTATCGTTATTATCCTTTTATTTATGATTGCTACAGTATGGACACTTTATATTTTTAAACAAGAAGAGAATAAATTAAAGAAATATGAAAAAGAAGGGGATACGATCGAAAATGAAATGAAGCGGTCCCTTGATTATGAAAAAAGCTCATTAAAATCGAACGTGCCTCTGCAAATATGGATTTACTCCATTACGATTGTGCTGTCACTCGCTGCTTTTGGAATTTATCTTTACTTTTATTAAAAATCCGGGAGAATTCCTGGTTTTTTTATTTTACATGATTTTCGCATTATACCGAATACTATCATTAGGAGGTATCGTGTATGAAAATTCTTTTGATGTCTTTCTTTTTAGTAATGACCCCCCTGGTATCTGCTGCAGCTGAATCCGATCCTCTATTGGTAAAAAAGGATGGTGAGGTTGTTCAAACCATTGATCCTGGGGAATATGCTTTTTCGTTTATCATCAACGAAAGTAAGCTAGAAGTCTTGCTTGATCAATTAAATGATCAAGTATATCAAAAGCCTGTGGATGCATCGTTGGATGATGAGGGTAATATTGTTTCTGGTAAACCCGGAACAGCGCTGGATAAACGAGCCTTTGAGCTCGCCTTTCGCAAATTCGTTTATCAGGGAAAACCTTCGGAAATGGAACTGCCGATGAGGCGTGTTTATCCACGGGTTGATAGTGAATTATTATCCGAAATCCGGGAAAAAGAAATTGGCGATTATGTGACGCATTTTAAAAAAGATAATAAAGAACGCGTAACGAATATTAAACTTGCTACCGATGCTATCAATAATCAAGTCGTTTTTCCCGGGGAAACCTTTTCATTTAATAAAACAGTCGGTGAGCGAACAGAAGAAAAAGGCTATAAACGTGCTCCGGTTATTGAAGAAGGGGAGCTTACGGAGGATATAGGCGGAGGAATTTGTCAGCTTTCTTCCACACTTTATAATGCAGTCGACGTTAAAGGAATTGAAATTGTCGAGCGGTATTCACATAGCAGGAGTGTTCCGTATGTACCACCTGGACGCGATGCGACAGTTAGTTGGTGGGGGCCTGATTTTTCATTTAAAAATAAGCTTTCCCAGCCAATTTTAATCCGTGCCAAAGCAGACGATGGTGAAATGCGAATTAAAATATATTCTTCTGTCCATACCGGGGAACCAGAAAATTAATGCTTATTGTTTTGTTCGGTCTGAGAGGCTGCAGTTTGTTTCACATTGATTTACAGGGATGATCTTTCTGCTCGCAGCGACTTTTTTATAAATAAATTCACCGAGGCCAAGCCACTTAAAAATATACATGAGAGGCAAAAAAATCCACATAATAGGCAACACCTTTGCAATTTGGATAAATGCATCATATCCTTGAAAGATTATGTGTTTGTAATAAACATGAAGACTTTCTTTCATTGCTTTTGGATAGTCCTCTATCTTACGAAACGAAGTAAATGTCAGCTTATTTCGTATGTCCATTTTATTTAATAACTTCGACGTATTTGTACACATCATGCAATTTCCATCATAATAAACAATCACGACATCTCCTCCTTTATTTCTATTGTACAACCTCCGATAGTTATTGTATGGGATTTTAATTTTATCAGATGGTGTCCTTTTTGTTTACTATTATTAACTAACGAAAGGCAATTTCTGAATCGATAAAATGCAAATCGATACATGTAAAAAGGTTGGCCCTCTATGAAGCTAACGAAGTTACCGAGAATTATCTCATTCATAAAAGAAGTCAGTTAGTCCATCGAAAGATGAACTAACTGACTTTTTTACATGTGCTAGGGTTTTGTCCCATTCCTTTTTATTTTATTTGGATGCTTTATTCTTTTCCGCAATCCAGTTGATTAACCCGCCTTGCAGAATAATTTCTTTTTGTCTATCGGATAAACTATACGCTAGTTCAATTTCTTTATTTTGGTTAGCTAGTGTGGCAGTTAATTTATTTTCTTTCATAAATGTATCTTTTAGATTGGTTAACTTGATGACTTCACCTGCATCTAGCTCATCATAATCTTTTTCATTTACAAATGTAAGTGGCAATATACCAAAGTTAACAAGATTTTGCCAATGGATTCGGGCATAATCTTTGACAAGTACCGCTCGTAGACCTAAATATCGTGGTGCTAACGCTGCGTGTTCCCTGCTTGATCCTTGTCCGTAATTGTACCCACCAACAATTGCGTGACCACCTTTTTCTTTCGTGTCCATGGCGCGTTTTACATAGGTTGGATCGACAGCTTCATAGGTGAATTTACTAATTTCCGGCAAATTACTCCGGTATGGGAGAACCCTTGCTCCACCTGCTAGGATTTCGTCCGTTGAGATATTATCTCCTACCTTTAATAAAACCGGAATTTCCAACTCATCCGGCAGCTTATCCATTGCTGGTATGGAAACGATATTAGGACCTTTTACTAGATCAACCTTTTTTGCTTCTTCGTGAGACAGCGGTTGATCCAGAAGGTCATCTTTCGCATTTACTTTTGTTGGTTCTTTCACTTTTGGATATGGCATATTTAAATCCCGCGGATCTGTAATTTTTCCAGTTAATGCAGATGCGGCTGCAGTTTCGGGACTGGATAGATAAACACTATCTTCCTTCGTACCTGAGCGTCCCGGGAAATTCCTTGGAGTGGTTCGCAGACTATTTCTTCCTGAAGCAGGTGCCTGCCCCATCCCAATACAGCCATTACAACCAGCTTGATGCAATCTTGCTCCGGATTGAAGAAGGCTCGCTATATGAAAGTTTTCGACCAAGCTAGTGAGCATTTGTCTGGAAGTCGGATTAATATCAAAAGACATGCCTGATGCGATCGTTTTATCTTTTACGGTTTCTGCAGCGATAGCAAAATCGCGGTATCCTGGATTTGCAGATGATCCAATATAGGATTGGTAAATAGGTGTACCAGCTATTTCTCTAACAGGCACTACATTTCCAGGACTTGATGGTTTTGCAATAAGCGGTTCTAATTCAGATAAATTAATTTCATCATTTTTGTCATAGGTAGCATCTTTATCCGCTACTAATTCAATCCAATCATCAACACGATTTTGCTGCTTCAAGAAGCGTTTCACTTCTTGATCAGAAGGAAAAACAGTGGCAGTTGCGCCCAGTTCAGCGCCCATATTAGCGATGACATGGCGGTCCATTGCTGATAAGTTATCAAGACCAGGACCGTAATATTCAATAATTTTACCGACACCGCCTTTTACATCGTATCTCCTGAGCAATTCAAAAATAACGTCTTTCGCACTTACCCAATCCGGCAGTTCGCCAGTTAGTTTTACCCCAAAAATTTCCGGCATTTTAATATAAATGGGTTCGCCTGTAATAGCCATCGCAACGTCAATTCCACCAGCACCCATTGCAAGCATCCCCATACATCCGTTTGCACATGTATGACTGTCTGAACCAAGCAATGTCTTACCGGGCTTAGCCAGTCGCTGCATATGTACAGGATGACTAACGCCGTTTCCCGGTCTGCTATAATAAAGCCCAAATTTCTTTGCCGCACTTTCTAGAAATAAGTGGTCATCCGGGTTTTTGCTATCCACTTGAATAAGGTTGTGGTCGACATATTGTGCAGAGGCCTCTGTTTTCGCGTAGTCTAGTCCCATCGCTTCAAGCTCTAACATTACCATTGTTCCAGTTGCATCTTGTGTTAAAGTCTGATCAACCTTTAGACCTATTTCTTCCCCTTTTTCCATCTTTCCTGATACAAGATGATCCTTTATTAACTTCTTTGCAACATTCAAAGCCATTCTATTTTTCCTCCTTTAATATTGATTTTTTTTACCCTCCAACAGAACGCAAAAGAGTTCAACGAAAATAAGACAATACTAGACGCTAGTATTGCCCTGATATACACTTTTTATTTACTTGGTTCTTGTTTATGCATTTTGATTTCAATATTCATACTTACCTCCTTGTCAATAAGAATGCCACCCGTCTCCAAAGTAGTATTCCATGTTCATCCCGATCCTTCTGCCTGGTATCAATACTTATGACATTTACCATAAACATTATATCCGCATCATACGAATTAAATGTGCCCTTTGCTTCATATGTTTCACAACAAATTCAATCGAACTATGCCAGTCAACGATCATTTCGTTTTTGTCATCAGAAAAACCCTCCAAATAAATAGCTATGTTGATCCATTCCCATTTATGCCTTTTATTAATCACTAATGAAAATAAAAGCATATCTCTTTTTCTTAAAAACTATTCCTTCTATAATAAAGAAAATTGTAAAAACGGAGTGTATAACATGCGAGAATTGATCGGAACATGCCAGCATTGCGGAAAAAATGTGTACTGTGAAAACGGATTTTTTGATGGGGATCAAAAAGATGGTGCACTTTTATGTAACTATTGCGCAGAAGAACAAGAAAAGAGCTTGAACTAATAATCGTTGTTTTCACGTTGTATGTTCGTTATTATTTATTACCCTATTTCCATCACCTCTTTCTTTGATTGCGCATAGGCTAATCACACAAGTCAAGAATGAAAGGAAGAAGGTAATGTGGTATTAACAACGTCCCATTTGTTATATGGTTTATTTACACTTTTGATTATCTTTACCATGATTTTCAGGAAAGGCGTTGTACTTCCATCGCTGCTAGGAACATTTGTGATTGCCTGGGTATATAAAGGCAGTGTAATCGAAGGTTTTACAGCCATTTTTAACGCCAATTTAGTTGCAGCTACAGAGCTTTTTAATATATTTTTGATCATTACATTTATGTTAGCATTACTTCATTCTTTGCGGGATCTTGGTGCAGATCGACGCATGATAAGACCGATCCAAAAAGTGATGATTAATGGTCACATCTCCTATTTCGTTCTGGTTATTGTGACGTACGTTATTTCTTTATTTTTTTGGCCAACACCTGCTGTTCCGCTTATTTGTGCTTTATTAGTACCCGCAGCTGTCAGGTCAGGTTTGCCAATTATGCTGGCAGCAATGGCTGTTGCAATAGCAGGCCAGGGAATGGCGCTTTCTTCCGATTTTATTGTTCAAGTAGCGCCTAGTTTATCGGCTAAATCCGCTGGGATTGATACGAGTTTAGTAGCCGATAAAGCATTGATATTGTCTTTAATTGCCGGGGCGACAGCGATCGCTTTAGCTTATTTATTTTACCGTAAAACAATCCGCTCTAAACATGACCCTTTAAATGAATCCGATCTTGTTGCTTTAGACACGACAAGTACAAATGATAAAAAAGCTTATACGAAACATTTAACGGCTTGGAGTAAAGTATTTTCTATTTTGGTACCATTATCATTATTCCTTGTTGTTGTATACATGATTTATACAAAATTTGAAGGTGGAAGATCGGGTGGCCTTGAAGGAGGCGATGGTGCAGCATTTATCGGCGGTGTTGCTGTAATACTCTTATTATTATCCACCGTGGCATTTGGAAAGCAGCATGCCCTTGATTATATAACAAACCATATAACAGACGGATTTGTCTTTGCATTTAAAGCAATGGGTCCGGTTATTCCGATAGCTGGGTTTTTCTTTTTAGGAAGTGCGGATTTCTCAGATCAAATTTTGACAATGGAGGAGCCACCAGCATTCTTATTTGATCTGGTTCAAGCAATTCAAGGATATTTGCCTCAAAGTGCATTGCTGGCAGCGCTTAGCATTCTAATCATAGGAATTATTACTGGGCTGGATGGATCAGGATTTTCCGGTTTACCGCTAACTGGTGCACTCGCAGCTTCTTTAGAAAATGGGGCAATAGATACGGAAACACTCGCAGCGATCGGCCAGCTAGGTTCTATTTGGACTGGTGGAGGCACCATTGTTGCCTGGTCATCTCTCATAGCTATTGCAGGCTTTTGCGGTATTTCCGTGATGGACCTTGTGCGCAAAAATTTTATACCAGTACTCACCGGATTATTTGTAACAACCGTTGTAGCAGTTTACCTGTTTTAAGGTCTCAAGGAGGGGGAGGTTCTCTCGTGAGACCTTTTTATTTTGGTTAAATCTATTGAGAATTGTTTGAATTGAGTTAAAATAGGGGATAAGCGCATATAGATCTTTTGCAAGCGTTTTACGTGGAAAAAAATCACTTAAGGAGGAAGGATAGTGCAAGATCATATCATCGTAACCATAAATGGAACGGAATTCTTAGCCGATCCTGGTCAGAATTTACTAGAGTTAATTAATACAACCGATGAATTTGTTCCGCAAATTTGTTATAACGAATCCCTTGGTCCTATCCAGACATGTGATACGTGTATGGTGGAAGTGAACGGGGAAATAAAACGAGCATGTGGTACAACGGTTGAAGCTGCGATGGAAGTAAATACGAAAATTGAGATAGCTCATCGCGCGCAAAAAGAGGCATTGGATCGAATTTTGGAAAACCATGAGTTATATTGTACGGTTTGTGATTATAATAATGGCTCATGCGAAATTCATAATACGGTGGCGGAATTCGGACTTGAACACCAATCAAGACCGTTTAAAGAAAAACCTTATGAAGTGGATAATTCCGGATCGTTTTATAGATATGATCCAGACCAGTGTATCCTTTGTGGGCGGTGTGTAGAAGTATGTCAGGATGTTCAGGTTAATGAAACGTTATTAATTGACTGGAAGCGGGACCAGCCACGTGTCATTTGGGATAATGATGTACCGATTGATCAATCTTCTTGTGTCAGCTGCGGGCAATGTGTGACGGTGTGTCCATGTAATGCATTAATGGAAAAAGATATGCTTGGCGAAGCGGGCTTTATGACCGATACAGAACCAGGCTTATTAAGATCTATGATTGATGTTACCAAGCATGTTGAAACAGGGTACGGGCCGTTGTTCGCCATTTCAGATACGGAAGCTGCAATGCGTGAAGAACGAATTGAAAAAACAAAGACGGTCTGTACATATTGTGGTGTCGGTTGTTCATTTCATGTTTGGACAAAGGACCGGAAAATACTACGTGTTGAGCCACAGCACGAATCACCTGCAAATGGGATATCTACTTGTATTAAAGGAAAGTTTGGCTGGGATTATGTTAACTCCAAAGAGAGGCTTACAAAACCATTAATTCGTAAAGGGGACCACTTTGAAGAAGTAGAGTGGGACGTAGCTCTAAGCTATGTTGCAAAACGTTTTAAGGATATTAAAGAAGAAAAAGGATCAAACGCTTTAGGATTTATTTCATCATCAAAAGCAACAAATGAAGAATCTTATTTAATGCAAAAATTCGCCCGCCAGGTAATTGGAACGAATAATGTGGATAATTGCTCGCGTTATTGTCAGTCACCAGCAACAAAAGGACTATTTCGCACGGTAGGTCATGGGGGTGACTCCGGTTCGATTGATGATATAGCGGAAGCGGACATGGTTATTGGTATTGGAACCAATACAGCAGAATCCCATCCGGTTATCGCTTCACGCATTAAACGCTCGCAAAAGTTGTTCGGACAAAAGTTATATGTATTTGACTTACGTAAGCATGAAATGGGGCAACGTGCCGACAAGTTTTTCTCACCTAACAGTGGTACAGATTTAGTATGGTTATCAGCAGTTACAAAGTATATTATTGACCAAGGATGGGGAGATCGTACGTTTATTGACAAGTGGGTCAATGACTTTGACGAATATAAGGAAAGCTTAGGTAAATTTACATTAGCATATGCAGAAAAATTAACGGGTATATCCCAGCAAGATTTAAAGGAAATTGCCCGGGAAATAGCGAGTGTGGATAAACTGGCAATCTGTTGGGCAATGGGTGTCACACAGCATCAACTCGGAAGTGATACAAGTACTGCTATATCGAATTTGCTGCTTATTACAGGGAACTATATGCGTAAAGGTGTAGGAGCATATCCATTAAGAGGCCATAATAATGTGCAAGGCTGCAGTGATTTTGGGAGTATGCCAGATTTCTTTCCGGGATATGAAAAAGTTGCAAATGATGTGGTCAGAAAACGATATGAAAAGGCATGGAACACGAAAATTCAGGCGGAACCAGGAAAAGATAACCATGAAATGATTGCTGCGATCCATGAAGGCAGTCTCAGTTCTCTGTATATCAAAGGAGAAGAAACCGGTATCGTGGATGCAAACATCAATTATGTTACAAACGCATTTGAAAAATTAGACTTTTTCGTTGTGCAGGACTTATTTTTATCCCGTACAGCAGAATTTGCGGATGTTATTTTACCTGCCTCACCAAGCCTAGAGAAGGACGGTACGTTTACAAACACAGAAAGACGAATTCAACGATTATATCAAGCACTTGAACCTGTTGGTGATTCCAAGCCAGACTGGGTTATTTTGACAGAATTGGCAAAGGAAATGGGGTATGATTGGGGATATCAGCATCCATCCGAAATCATGGATGAAGCTGCATCGCTCACACCTCTTTTTGCAGGTGTAAGCTATGAGCTTTTAGAAGGCTATAACAGTCTGCAATGGCCTGTAGAAAAAGATGGAACGGACTCTCCTGTGCTATTTTTAGATGGGTTTCCATTTGAAGACAAAAAGGCAAGACTCTTCCCGCTTGAGTTTAATTATGATTATGAGACAAACGAAACATATGACCTCCATGTAAATAACGGAAGAGTGCTTGAGCATTTCCATGAAGGAAATATGACTTACAAATCACCAGCAATCGCCAGAGAAATGCCGATGTGTTATGTGGAAGTATCTCCGGAATTAGCTAAAGAGCGCGGGATAGAAGAAGGAGCCGAAGTGAAATTAATTTCACATACTGGTGAAGCAACTTGTGTTGTGCATGTGACAGATCGGGTAAGAAATAATGAACTGTATTTACCACTTAACTCTAGCGGCGAATCTGCAGTGAACTTTTTATCCGATAATCGTGTTGATAAAGATACGAACACACCTGCATATAAAGAAATTGCTGTTCGTATGGAAGTTTTAAAGAAAAAAGGGAAAAGCCCGCTCCCCGATCATAATTTCAGGCGCGGCAACCGCCAGCCACAAATCGGTGTGCAAGTGGAGCAAAAGTGGAATCGTGCTGATTATGCTTTCCCAAAAGGTAAGGTGAAACAAAATGGCTAATCCAATTACGAAAATTAAAAAAATGGAATTATCTGAGCAAGAAGTCAAAGATAATAATATTTCTGAAGTGATCGATCGTATAAGTGAAAATAAAGAGGCCATATTAAAAAGTATCGAATTTTTAGCAACACTCCATGAGAGTGGGGTATTAGAAATATTAAATGCGCTGACAAAACAAAAAGATGAAGCGATTGCAAATGTCGTAAAACAAGCAAATAAGCCGGAGTATGCTACTATTTTAGAAAATCTGAGTGATCTTTTCCTAATGACCGGTGAATTGCCAGTAGAGGAATTAAATGACTTTAGCAAAAAGGTAACACAAGGTTTACAAGATGTAAATACAATGGAAACAGATAAATCCACATCGTATATGGATTTATTTAAAGCGTTAAAGGATCCGGAAATAAACCGAAGCGTCACAATGCTCTTGACATTTTTACGTGGAATGGGAAAAGAGTGATGAACGAGGGGCTGTTTCTTGCAAAAGGACAGCCCTTCTGTTTTAATATTAATAATAAACAAATTATTCCATTTATTTGTACTAGAAGTTCGTCTGTTTACATAAGGTTTATTAGACGACCTATTCCTATTATTATCTGAATAGTAAAAAAACAAAGGAGGTAAAAAATTGAGCGGTATTTTACTGGCTGTTATAGGAATACTTATTTTCATTTTAGGGTATCGCTATTATTCAAAATTTATTGCAGAGAAAATCTTTCAAATCGATCCAAATTATGTCACACCGGCACACCGGTATAAAGATGGGGTCGATTTTGTACCAACCAACAAATTTGTACTATGGGGACATCACTTTAGTTCTGTAGCAGGAGCCGCACCGATCGTTGGACCGGCTATTGCTGTATATTGGGGATGGGTACCGGCGCTCCTGTGGGTTCTTATAGGAACTGTTTTTGCTGCTGGTGTGCATGATTTTGGTACATTAGTACTATCAGTTCGCCATAAAGGACAATCTGTTGGAACACTAGCGAATAAACTAGTTGGTCAAAGGGCAAAAATTTTATTTCTATTTATCATTCTCATTCTCGTATTAATGGTAAACGCGGTATTCGCTTGGGTAGTTACAAATCTATTTATTTCTTACCCGGCAAGTGTTTTGCCTGTATTTATTCAAATTCCACTAGCTATTTGGATCGGTAATGCCGTTTATAAACGAAACAAAAAAATGTTGCTCCCATCTATTCTGGCACTCGCTGTGATGTATGTGACGGCGATGATTGCAAGTAAAGTAAGTTTCTTGCAAATTGATTTAGTACAGTATATGGGTGGTGAAGGAGCTACTGGAATATTTGGACTCGGAGCAGTATCATCTGCATTTTTCATCTGGATTATTATTTTAATGATCTATGTTTATATCGCCTCCACATTACCGGTTTGGAAACTGTTGCAACCACGGGATTTTATTAATTCCCATCAACTTGTGCTTGGACTTGCACTTTTATACTTGGGAATGGTTTTCTTAAATCCTTCTGTTACTGCTCCGGCTACAAATCCGGATGCGGATATTTCCTGGTTTCCGCTGCTATTCATCACCATCGCTTGTGGAGCAATTTCGGGATTCCATGGACTTGTTTCATCAGGGACATCTTCCAAACAACTTAATAATGAAACGGAAGCACGATTTGTTGGATATTTTGGAGCAGTAGGTGAAGGTGTTTTAGCATTAATTGCAATTATTGCTGTTATTACATTTTTCAGCAGTTCGGAGGAATTTTTAGCTACCTATAGCAGTTTTACAGATGCGAATCAAATGGGGTTAGGTATCTTTGTTGAAGGTGCCGCTCAATTATTTTCTGGTCTAGCAATTCCTACCGATATCGCAACTACAATTGTTTCAATCATTGTCGTTAGCTTTGCAGCGACAAGTTTAGATACCTCCGTCAGATTAATGCGCTATATTATTGGTGAACTGGGTATCGAATACCATGTTCCTTCTTTATCCAAGCCACATGTTGCGACATCGATCGCTGTTATTTCTAGTGCTGCACTGGTTTTATTGCCAGAAGGGCCAAAAGGGTTTGGATCCGGTGGCTACTTATTGTGGCCGTTATTCGGTACGGCAAATCAATTGCTAGCTGGAATCAGCTTACTGCTTATTGCCATCTGGCTGAAGCGGTTAGGGAGAAATTATGCAGTTGTTTTAATTCCGATGATCTTCGTTATGTTCATGACACTGTATGCTATGTTCCAGCAGGTCGTTTTCGAATGGTCCTGGATTGGGGATGATTCCAACACATTATTATTCGTCCTAGGAGCGATCATCTTTGTCTTTGCCGTGTGGATCGTACTTACTGCATTTTCAGCTTTAAGCGGAAAAATAGATAACCCAATCGATAAGGGTTAATTTAATGTACATGCAATGGGAAAAAGGGATCAATAAAGGATCCCTTTTTCCAATAAGTTGGAGGTGACATTCAGTGTTGGATAAAATAAAAAAACTAATCGAACTTTATGAAGAAATACTAAGTATGCCACATCGTCAGGAAGTAGCTCGTGAACTACGAGATGAAGACGATATATTTCTATTATTGATCTATTCGGAGATGCTCGGTATTCCAAACCCGGCCTATTATTATACATTGGAGCTATATCCATATATAATTGAAAAATTTCATGATTGGCATCTGCGCATGGGGATGGAAAAATCACCAATTTCGGGAATCCGGTGTTGTTAAATGAGGGATGTAAAATGACTGAGATGGAAAAGAAAATCATATTTATCGGTGGCAAAGGCGGTGTAGGAAAGTCAACATCTGCTGCGGCAATTGCGTGGAAATCATCCGCAAATGGCTATAAAACATTACTGATTTCAACAGATCCCGCTCATAATCTAGGTGATATTTTCGATAAAAAAATTGGTGGGGATATTAGAAAAGTTACCGAACAATTATACGCACTTGAAATAGATCCAGAAAAGGAAACAGAAAATTATATCCAAGGGGTAAAACAAAATATGAAAGGAATGGTTCAGTCAACGATGGTCGAGGAGGTGAATCGTCAGCTAGATACCGCTAAAGCCTCTCCAGGGGCAGGCGAAGCTGCGCTTTTTGATAAGTTGATTACAATCATTTTAGAGGAAGGTAATCAGTTTGATCAATTAATTTTTGATACTGCACCAACAGGGCACACAATCAGGCTGCTTTCCTTACCTGAGTTAATGGGCGTTTGGATCGACGGTTTGTTGCAAAAGCGACAGAAGACAAATGAAAATTACTCCCAGCTGCTAAACGACGGTGAACCGGTTGAGGATCCCATCTATGATGTGTTAAAAAAGCGTCAAGAACGTTTCATTGAAGTTAGGAAAATACTGCTGGACTTGAAACAGACTGGTTTTATTTTCGTCTTAAACCCCGAGCGCCTGCCCATTTTAGAGACTGAAAAAGCAATTGAATTATTAGATAAGTACCATTTGCAAGTAAGAACACTTATTGTCAATAAAGTGCTCCCAGATGATGTGGACGGAAACTTTTTTAAGAAAAGGAAAGAGCATGAACAAAAATATATCGAAAAAATCACATCGTTGTTTACCGATCAGCAGTTAATTTATATACCAATGTTTTCTCATGATATAATGAATAAACACCAACTAGTTAGAGTAAGCAAATATTTCTGAATGATTTAGAAAGGAAGGTTAGAATGAAGGGATTTATTCATGAACATGGAAAATTAGCAATCAAAAACATGGACGAGCCAACTGCAGGAAGAGATGAGGTAGTTGTCGCATTGCGTGTTGCCGGATTAAATCGTCGCGATGTAGGGATACCAAACCGCCGCGGGAATCAAGCTGACGCGTTAATCCTAGGATCGGACGGGGCTGGTGTGATTGATTCCGTTGGAGAAAACGTGACAAATATCAAGCCAGGGGACGAAGTGATTATTAATCCTGCTCTTCGCTGGTACGATAATAGTGACGCTCCGCCGAAAGAATTTGACATCCTGGGAATGCCGGATCACGGAACATTAGCAGAAAAAATAGTGATCTCGAAAGAACAGGTGGAGAAAAAGCCAGAACATTTGTCTTGGGAAGAAGCGGGGGTATTGGCTTTAGCAGCTTTAACAGGGTACCGTGCATTATTTACAAAAGGTCAGGTGAAAGAAGGTGAAACCGTATTTATTCCTGGAGCAGGAAGTGGCGTAGCTACTTATCTGATATCTTTTGCAAAAAGTGCAGGAGCAAAAGTAATTGTTACTTCAAGAAGTGAAACAAAACGAGAGCAGGCAAAAGAATTAGGTGCTGACATCGCCCTTGATACAAATAGCGATTGGCCTGAAGAATTAAAAGAGGAACGCATTGATTTGGTCATTGAAAGTGTAGGAAAGGCAACCTTTAATCGTTCATTGGAAGTGTTGAAAAAAGGCGGAAAAATCGTTGTCTTTGGTGCTACCACGGAAGATGTCGTTGATTTTAATTTGCGCGAATTTTTCTATGGGCAATATAAATTATTTGGAACAACGATGGGAAGCAGAGAAGAACTGCGGGACATGCTCAATTTGATTGATACACATAATATTCATCCCGTAGTAGATCGCACATTTGAATTTGATTTAACGAGTGATGCGATGGAATACTTAAATCAGGGAAAACAATTTGGTAAAGTTGCGATAAAAATTAGTGAGTAATAGTGCAGGATGTGCACTTTAACGGTTCGGAGCAAGTCTCTTATCGACCGGTTGGCCTACTTCATCAGTAAAACCCAGAATCAACTTATAAAAAAGGGGGTGGGACTAATCCCGTTGACTTCCACTACAGGTGGCTGCTTTCCGCGGGCACGGCTTCACCCTCCTCGGAAGAAAACCACTTCACGTGGGGTCATCAGACACGTGTTTTTCTCGCTGGGACACAAATCCAACCATAGATGATGAAAATAACTCAAACTCAAAAGGTTCCAACCATCAATTTTTGATGGTTGGAACCTTTTTTAAGATATTTTGGCTAGTTATGTCCCAGCCCCTTCTACTCGATTTCCTCTTTTTCCATCCAGTCTTTTCCTTCCAATTGTCTTGAAACAAGCATGCTTGATACGGTATCTCCCGTCACGTTAACCATTGTTGCTGGAGGATCAACGACAACACCAACTGCAGATATAATTGGCAGTGCTTGGATTGGCAGGCCATATAATGTAATGATCATCATTTCTCCAATAAATCCGCCGCCGGGTATTCCGCTCATTACAACCCCCGCTAATAAACAAATTCCAATCGCGGTTAAAAATGTATCAATTCCTGTAAAATCCTTATTTAGTACCCCGAAAATAAAAGCTATTTTCAACATCGCAGCAAGACACGATCCATCCATGTGAATCGTAGCGCCTAGTGGTAGAACTGTTTCACGGATATCCTTTGGAACACCTATCTTTTTGGCTGCCTGCAGATTCACTGGGAGTGCAGCAATACTGCTTCCAGTTCCAAGCGAAGTTGCTGCAGGAGCGAGGATGTTCTTCCAAAAATGGGTAACTCCCTTGGTCCCTCCCGCTAAAAAAGCATATAGTGTAAAACCAATGGCAAAATATAAGACAGCGACCGGATAATAAATAATAACTGCTTTTGCGTAGTCTCCAATTAAATCTGCCCCGAATTCACCGATCAGGGAAGCAAAATAGGCTCCTAACCCAATAGGTGCGTAGTACATAATTAGTTGAACAAGCTTCATAAAAACTTCTGATCCACTGACTAGAAATTTAGCAAAAGGGCGTCCGGGATCACCAGAAAGCCCTGTAGCTACCCCGATAAGTACGGAAAAAATAATTAATGCCAGCATACTGTCACGAGAAAATAAATCAACAAATTCCGGAACCGTAAATGTATTTACGATTTGCTCAGATACGGTTAATTGTTCGACATCATCTGGTGTCTCTAATGGAATATCTGTACCAGACCCAGGTGGAAACATGACTGTTGCAGCAAGCATAACGATAGATGCAATAAGTCCAGTAAGCACAAAAATGGAAATCATCGACCCCATAATTTTTCCAAGTCGTCGCATACTATTCATGTTTGCAATGGCAGACGAAATGGAAAAGAAAACAAGGGGAATGACAACCATAAACAATAGGTTGATAAAAATATCACCTAATGGTTTGATCACATTCGCCTTTTCGCCAAAAATGAATCCAACGATTGATCCGATGAAAATAGAAGAAAGAAGAATTAATGGAAATCGGTAGGATTTTAACTTCTCTTTCAAAACATTCATCTCTTTTCCCTGTAAGATAGAAGTACCTACACCAATCTTACACGAAACGGGGACCTTTTTATAGGCTTATTTTAAATACGGAGTGATGAGATCGATAGCCTGTTGTGCTTTTTGGCTGTTTTTTTGATACATTTGTTCTGTTTCTTTATTTTCTGTTTCTAAGGCAAATAACTCTAGATCAGCCTGACATTTTTTTATCGTTGCAAGGAGGAGTGGCTTTTCTGTAGGATCAGGAACAGCGATTTGATCGTCATATAAATCAACGGTTACCTGTCCATCACTATCCGCTTGTGCAAGAAAAACATTTTCAATGCTCACGTTTAGCTTATCTAATTCCGTCTCTAGCCAATTCGGATTTAAGTTTAAATTGGCTAATGGTTCAAGCATCATTCTTCCATCCATGACAACGGTTTGAGGTTCTTTTTTGGGGGAAGGTTTAAGCCCAAAATCTTTAGGAGTCAAAGGTTTATTTTCTGTTTTTGGTAAAACATTTAGCGTACCTGATGGTTCAAGTACAGCAAATTCTACGTCTGCGGTTTTAAACATATTTTTACTGCGAAGGTTCTCAAGCAAATCGTCTGTGGTATATCCTTCTTTCTTAAGGTTGTCTTCCATAATTTTGCCATCTTGAATAACAACCGTACTTCTTCCTTGCGTAAAATTGCGGAAGGCTTTGCTTTTTAAAGAAATAAAATTCACTGCATATGGAATGGCAAACCAGATTGCCATAGCAAGGATCCCATAAATCATCCGGGTATCTGTGTTACTGGTGTGAATAGCCACAACCCCACCTAAGACAATACCGGATATAAACTCAAAAATATTAAGTTGTGCTAATTGCTTTTTCCCCAGCCATTTTGTCATTAAAAACAGAATAACTACGAGGCTAATAGTTCGAATGAGAATTTCAACCCATCCTGGCATAGAAATCTCCTTTCTTTCGCTTATTTATAGGTTGGCTCTTCTTGTGTAAGAAAGACTACCTGTTTCTGTAAGTCATCCTTAATTTCAGTCATCAATTGTTCAGCCTGTTTAAAGGCTTGTTGTGCTTCTATACTTTGCGTCTTATTAGCTAGTATCTCAAGTGATGCTTCAGCACTCTTAATAGACGAAAAACACCCTTTAACATGGGATCCAACTGTCATATTAATCAACTCCTTTTAAAAACTTTATCCCTTGGCTTTAAAAATAAGTGCTCCGATGACACCAAAAATAATTGCAGCAGAGATACCTGAGCTTGTTACTTCAAACATTCCAGTTATAACACCGATCAATCCATGAGCCTCTGCTTCAGCCATCGCGCCGTGAACAAGTGAATTACCGAAACTTGTAATTGGAACGGTAGCACCTGCACCCGCAAAATCAATCAATGGTTCATATAAACCGAGGCCATTTAAAACAGCACCTGAAACAACTAAGATGGTCAGTGTATGAGCCGGAGAAAGTTTAAAAACATCAAACATAATTTGTCCGATCACACAAAAAAGTCCACCTACGACAAATGCCCAAAAAAAGATCATGAGCTACCACTTCCCGACTCAATGGAAACGGCGTGTGCAATGCATGGGATTGAGTCACCTTGATTCACACTTAATGGTGAATGAAGCGCGCCTGTAGCTACGACGAGAATACGATTAATTTCACCTTTTTTCAGTAAATTGATAAAATGTCCATACGTAACAATAGCAGAACTGGCAGGACCACTTCCTCCGGCTAAAACAGGCTGTCCTTCTCTGTAAAGGATGAGTCCGCAATCAACATATTGTTCTGCCGTTACATTAATGCCATTTTTCTGTAGGAGGTCCAAGGATATTTCTCTACCGATATGGGCTAGATCACCTGTAATAATATAATCATAATAAGAAGGATCAACATTTTTCTCTTTTAAATGGGTTGTAATTGTATCCACTGCAGCTGGTGCCATCGCTCCGCCCATATTAAATGGGTCTGTAATCCCCATATCTACGACCTTTCCTATCGTTGCTGACGTTATTACTGGACCTTTTCCTTCTTTTGCTATAAGTGCACATCCTGCACCTGTCGCTGTCCATTGAGCCGTTGGAGGTTTTTGGCCTCCATATTCAGTAGGGTAGCGAAATTGCCTTTCTGCTGCTGAATTATGACTAGCCGTTCCGCTTAAAATATAATTTGCACCATTATTATTGATTATGAAAGCAGATAGAGCTAGGCTTTCCATTGATGTTGCACAGGCACTGAATAAGCCAAAATACGGTATTCCAATTGTTTTTGCTGCAAAATTAGTTGGGGTGATTTGATTAATTAAATCCCCGCTGATAAAGAATTGCACTTGTTCTTTATCCATTGAAAGTTTCTTAACCGCAACTTGACAAGCTTCTTCCATCAATATTTGTTGTGCTTTTTCAAATGAATCTTGTTTTAGCCATGTGTCATCGTGTAGAATATCAAAATCATTTGGAATGTTTCCACGCGCTTCAAAAGGGCCACCTACGACACCAGTAGAAGCGATGACAGGTTTGTTGGTAAATAACCATGTTCGATGCCCAATTAGCATTTAAAACCCACTCCACTTCGTTAAAAATGTTTTTATAAGTGCAACAATAAACGCTGAGAAAACGCCATATACAATGACAGGTCCGGCTAATTTGAGCATACTACTCCCAACGCCCATGATGAATCCCTCCGTTCGATGTTCAATGGCTGAAGCTATTACCGCATTTCCAAAGCCGGTTACCGGAACAGTTGTACCGGCACCTGCAAATTGTCCAATTCGATCATAAATCCCAAAACCAGTCGCCAACATGGTAAGAAAAATTAACGTCGCTGTAGTCGGGTTGCCTGCAGTCTGTTCAGTAAAATTGAAGAAATAAATATAAAATGTAGTAATAAGCTGGCCGATAAAACAAATAAACCCACCTACAAAGAATGCTTTGAGGCAATTTTTAAAAAGGGGTCGCTTTGTTTCCCTCTTCTGTTGAAACGCTTGATATTGTTGTGCTTCCGGTGGCAAGTTTTTCTTCTTTTTATCTGCCATTTTTCTTTTCTCCTTTACGTTTTTTCGTTTTTCAATTTAGCAAGCTTTTTTAGTCGTTTTTTAAGTTTTTTATTTGATACCTTATTTGCTTGTAAATCTTTCTCCAGTTGATCAAGCTCTAGCACAATTTTTTGGTCGGTAGAAAATTCCACTTTCATATCAGGAAATTCTTTTTTCATTTTTTTAGCAAGGTATTGCTCCGTTTTTTTCAAACTGAAGCGTTTACTATGTTTAATATCAATCGCGATTAAGAGTAATTTTGATGTATTTGCAGCTTTTACTTTCGTTATATTTGTATAATTTTGGAGAACTTGTTTCGCTTGATTGGAAGGTTGTTGATCTACCGTTTTCGTATTGGAAATTTCGGTTAATTCAATATCATTATTTTTCTCACCTTGTTGTGATGTATCTGTATTGGAATTCGCATTACAACCAACAAATAAAAAAATAAATCCAATCATTAAAATGATTCTGTACATGATTCTCTCACTCATTTCCTACTCAAGATAAATAAAGGCTTGAGGGGGGATAACCCCCTCAAAAAAGCCTACTGTTGCTTATATTGAGGTTCTTCCTGTTCAATTTGTTGCATTCTTGGCTCAACGCTTTGTACAATTGCTTGTGTTTGTTGTGCAGCGTTTTGATACATTTGTTTTGCTTGTTTATTTTCAGTCTCTAGCGCAAATTGCTCAAGACTCGCTTGGGCACTTTTTAAACCTGCAATTGTTTGTTTCACCTGAGTTCCTACTGTCAAATGAATCATCCTCCTTTATAAGCTTCACTATATAGAATTCGATTTATTAATATAAATATACTTTCTACTTTTTACCTTTTAAAAGAGCTTGATGACAAATGGACGTATGAAAGCAAAACATACCAAATGCAGCTTATTTTTGATAAACTAAAGATAGACAAAAATGCTACTTGCGATTACTTGGGGGGAGAGAATTTAATGGTTGAAATACGTAAGCCGATTCCAGTTGAAGAAGCTGTTCATAAAGTAATGCAATATCAAAAATACGGTAAAAAAGAAACAATTTCTTTACATGATTGTGATCAAAGAAGGTTGGCGGAACCCATTATCGCTACAAATCATGTTCCATCATTCGATAAGTCACCTTACGATGGTTTTGCATTACGTTCGATCGATACCGCTGATGCTTCTTTCAATAATCCTGTTGAATTTGAAGTTGTTGAACATATTGGTGCAGGTAACGTGCCAAAAATTTCATTACAAAAAGGACAAGCAACACGCATCATGACAGGTGCAATGATTCCAGAAGGTGCAGATTGTGTAGCGATGTTCGAAGTTTGCCAGACATATGAGAAGAATAATCAGCCTTACATGTCCATCAAACGGAAAATGGAAAAAGATCAAAATATTATAAAAGAAGGTTCGGAAGTATCAAAAGGGGATGTACTTATTGAACAAGGAACGCTAATCAATCCAGGGGTAAAAGCATTGCTTGCTACGTTCGGATATAGCAAAGTTTGTGTAGCTAAAAAGCCATTAATCGGTGTAATTGCTACAGGCACAGAATTATTAGACGCAGACCAGCCACTCGAGCCAGGTAAAATCCGCGACTCGAATGCATATATGATCGAATCGCAAATTTTAAAAGTCGGCGGAGAATGCCTTTATTTTGGTAAATTGGCCGATGAATTGGAAACAAGCTATCAGACAATTAACAATGCATTAAATAAGGTAGATATATTAATTACAACAGGCGGTGTTTCCGTAGGTGATTTTGATTTAATGCCAGCCATCTACGATAAATTAGGAGCAGATGTACTATTTAATAAAGTAGGAATGCGTCCTGGCAGTGTAACAACGGTTGCAACAAGAGGGAATCAATTGCTCTTTGGTTTGTCCGGTAATCCGTCTGCTTGTTACGTTGGATTTGAGCTATTTGTAAGACCGGTTTTGCAATCGAAATTATTTAATAAGAAGCCATTTTTAAAGCATATTACCGCAAATTTAGGTGTTGATTTTCCAAAACCGAATCCATTTACAAGATTTGTTCGCAGTTATCTTACTTTTAATAAAAGTTCCATCTATGTACATCCGTCTGGGATTGATAAATCCAACGTTGTCTCTTCACTTGCAAATGCCACTTGTTTAATGATGCTACCTGGAGGAACAAGAGGATTTGAAGCTGGCTCAGAGGTCGATGTTTTATTGCTTGATGATATGGAAGGTCAAGAAGCATTTTAGGTTGTAAAGGAGAGATCTCGATGAGTAAAGATATAGAACCAATAAAAGATCATTTTGGCCGCCCATTGAAGGATTTGAGGATTTCAGTTATTGATCAATGTAATTTTCGCTGCACGTATTGTATGCCAAAGGAAATTTTCGGCGACGACTACCCCTTTCTACCTGAAAGCGAATTACTTCATTTTGATGAAATTGTCCGATTGGCAGAAAAGTTTTCTGAGCTTGGTGTTAATAAGATTCGTATCACAGGCGGGGAACCATTGATGCGAAAAGATTTGGATCAATTAATCCAAAGATTAGTAAACATACCTGGTATTGATGATATTGCATTAACCACAAATGCTGTTTTTTTACCAAAAAAGGCAAAAAAACTCAGGAGAGCAGGATTAAAACGTGTGAATGTTAGTCTGGATGCAATTGAAGATGCCGTTTTTAAACAGATTAACGGAAAAGGTGTCGTAGCATTACCAGTACTTAAAGGAATTGAAGCTGCTCTGGATGCAGGCTTACAAGTGAAAATAAATATGGTTGTGAAAAAAGGTATGAATGAAAGCCAAATATTGCCAATGGCACGCCATTTCAAAGGAACGGATGTCATTTTACGATTCATTGAATTTATGGATGTTGGGAATTATAATGGCTGGGACTTAAACAATGTTGTTTCTAAAAAGCAAATTATTGATACCATTCATAAAGAAATGCCTCTTGAATCTGCCCAAGAGCATTATTATGGTGAAGTTGCTTCTAGGTTCCGTTATATGGACGGAACAGGAGAAATAGGTGTCATATCATCTGTGACAGATTCATTCTGCGGAACGTGCACACGCATGCGATTGTCCGCCGACGGGAAATTCTATACATGCCTTTTTGCTTCAGATGGATTTGACATAAAAGAAAAACTGAGAAAAGGCTTAACAGATGAAGAATTGGAAACAGAATTGATATCTTTATGGGGAAAAAGAAAAGATCGTTATTCGGACGAACGGTCAGAAGGAAAACATAAGAAACGGAAGAAAATTGAAATGTCTTATATAGGTGGATAGGAAATGAAAACATTTAAACTAAAACGTTTGGAAATCATTGAGGAAAAAGAAGAAGATATCCATTTAACAGATATACCACTAATCGATGGATTAACGATTAATCGTGAGGACGAAGAAAATACGTGGCTCATCGAAGCATATATTGAACAAGCGTATTTGGAGTTCTTTAAAAATTTACAGGAAGAAAAAGATGAAGTATTGATCCAAGTAAAAATAACGAAAGAGAGCAATAGTCCTGCAACCTTCCTTACGTCCATCATTGGTGTTAATGAAATTGGTTCAAAAATGAACGTATTATTCAAAGGTTCTATTGTGGATAAGCAAAAGGACAAAATTCAAGAAATGCTTACCGCATTAGTTGAAGAAGGGTATCAGGGAGAGGAACTTCTTGAGAAATTTAAGGAGTTATTATAAAGAAGACGATACCTTTATGATCTATAAAATAAAATAAGGAAAACACAAGCATTCATGCATTACGACTGCTATAATGAATGTATGTTTTTAAATTTTTATATCAGCGAAGAAGGAGTAGCAAGATGAACTTTCGCCGAATTCACTGGATAAACAGACTATCACCAGTACAAATCTTATTATTATTTTATTTTATAGCTGTGATTGTATCCACAATTGTATTAGCTTTACCGATTGCACATCAGGATGGTGTAGATATCCCATTTATTGACATCCTTTTTACTGCAGTCAGTGCACTTAGTGTGACAGGTTTGAGCACGATTACGATTGCAAATTCATTAAGTACAACAGGCATTATTTTGCTTGCTGTCATACTGCAACTTGGTGCTGTGGGTGTAATGGCGATCGGTACCTTTATCTGGCTTCTTTTAGGTAAAAAGATCGGATTAAAAGAACGCCGTTTAATTATGACTGATCAAAACCAAACAACGTTTGAAGGCATGGTTCATTTAATTAAGCAAATTATTTATGTTCTTTTTACTATTGAATTTATTGGTTTTATTGTCCTTGGGACATATTTCTTGCAATACTTTCCAACTGCAAAAGAAGCCTATTTGCATGGTTTTTTTGGAACAATCAGCGCAATATCTAATGGTGGATTTGATATAACAGGTCAATCCTTAATGGTCTTTAAACATGATTACTTTGTCCAATTTGTAAACATGTTATTGATTATTTTTGGAGCAATCGGTTTTCCTGTACTGATAGAAGTAAAGAAATTTATATTCGCAAAATCGGCTGAAAGGGAACATTTCCGATTTAGTCTTTTTACAAAAGTAACGACAAGTACGTTTTTTATTTTGATTATGATAGGAACGTTATTTATTTATTTATTAGATAGCGGAAATTTCTTTGCTGATAAAGCGTGGCATGAAAATCTATTTTATTCCTTGTTTCAATCGGTTACGACGAGAAGTGGTGGATTATCAACCATGGATGTCAGTTTGTTAACGGAACAAAATCATCTCTTTATGTCTATATTGATGTTTATAGGAGCTTCACCAAGCAGTGCTGGTGGCGGTATTCGTACAACCACATTTGCTCTGGTAGTGATTTTCATTCTTACGTACGCTAGAGGTGGGGAAAGAATTCGTATCTTTCGACGTGAAGTTTATGAGGAAGATCTGCTAAAAGCAGTGACCGTTACACTTATGGCAGTTATAACTGTTTTTAGTTCCGTTTTTCTTATTTCCATTATAGAACCTTTTACGATCACACAACTATTATTTGAAGTTACTTCTGCTTTTGGGACGGTTGGTCTATCCTTAGGCATTACAAGCGAATTAACGAGCATCTCTAAAATAATCCTAATGATCTTAATGTTTATTGGACGGGTAGGCATCATAACCTTTTTATTTATGTTTAAAAAGAATAAAAAAAGAGGAAACTACCGTTATCCAAAAGAAAAATTAATTATTGGTTAAAGCATTTAGGAAATAAAAAAGGCTGTTTCAAGCGAGAAGCCCTCAGATTGAAACAGCCTTGAAATACAGTAACAATTTAGCAATAAAACGCTGTGCCGACAATAATTAAAAGGATAAAGAGTACTACAATTAACGCAAAATTGTTTCTTGAACCATATCCGTATCCATAATATCCTTCGTGATAACCACCATCATAACCGTAACTCATCATGATTCACCTCCATAAAACTTACACTACATTGTATGACACCTATAATGTAGTGTATGGACGTTTGTCACGGTTGATTGAGCGAAATTTTGCTTTATTTAGGTTATGTTTATTGGTATGATAAGAAGGTAGGATTTATATCAATGTTCATCAAAAAATAAATTTTGTGTACATACATGCTACAAGGGGGGTGCCAGCTATGTGGGAGACAATTTTTGGTATTGCTTGCTTTGGTATCATTCTGCTAAATCTTGGATATTGTATTTTTGACAAAGGATAATAGTAAAAAAGCGGATTCGCATGTTACCTGCGTTTTCCGCTTTTTATGATGTGTTTAATTTTATCTTGTTAACGCCCATTCATTAAATGGAAAAATAATAAATTCTGACCTTCCAATAATATCATCTCTGGAAATAAAACCCAACCCATTTCGGCTATCCTTACTGATGGCCCGATTATCACCCATTACAAAATAGCTTCCCTCTGGAATTTTAATGGGGCCAAAATTACCAGTAAGCATTTTAGCTTCTTTATTTACAAAATTTTCTTCATATTTTTTACCATTTATATATATATCATGATTTACAATCTCTATTGTTTCTCCAGGCAGTCCAATAATACGCTTCACATAATTTTTTTGTGGCCTCTGAATGATAACAATATCTCCATGTTCAGGGTCACCAATTAAATAAGAAAATTTATTAAAAACAACCCTTTCCCCGTTTTCTAATGTAGGGGCCATACTATCCCCATCGACAATAGATGTTGCAAACACAAAATTTCTTAATAAAAAAGCAATTACAATAGCAATTACAATAGCTTTTATCCATTCCACCCATTCATTTTTCTTTTTTGACTTAGTCAATGAGGACATCCTTTCTCAAAAAAACAAGTTCATATAATATATTAGCACAGTGATTCTTAGGTTTCGAATTATATACAACAGTTATATATATTAAATTATATATATTTAATATATTTTTCAAAACACTTTAGTTATCTAACTTTACATATAAGAACGATTGTTCTATAATCGGTATAATGAATACATTTTTTATATCATGATCCAAATTCTATTTTTCCTCTTTATATGTTAAACTGTCAAAGGTACATTTGTGTGAGGAAGAACCGAAATCTATTCCTACATTGGAAAATAATATTTTTTAATTCGTTGATGAAAACGAAAAGAAAAAGCATCGGAAAGTATATTTTTGCTGACAATACAATAATACATAAAGAGGAGACTATCTTAATTAAATGTGTACATCTGAAAAATTACTTGAACATATCGAGGTTTTACGCAACAAGATGATGACGGTAGCTATAGAAAAAGGATTTACGAGTAAAGAATCAATTAAATTAAGCCAGGAACTAGATAGAATGTTAAATCGATATAGCCGAAAGAAGAATGTGACAGAGAAATAGCTAAGCATCTTCTTTTTTAATGTATTCCTATTATATCATTTTCATTCTTTACTATTTCAAAATATACGTTAAAAATATATAAAGAAATATCAAATTTTTTAAATTTTACTAAATTGTTCACATAATTATGATTTATTTCCGGAGAAATTGGTTATAATTAAAATGAAGGGAAAGAAAAGGAGTGTATAAAATATGCGATCAAAAATGTATTCATTTGAACAACTTGTTCAAGAAAATAAAAAAGCATTATTGGCTGATGAAAAAAAGATTAGTCAAATTGAAATGAAGTTGGAAAAGAAGCAAACAGATTTAGTTGATCATAAACGAAAAAATCTTGAACTATCGTAGTCGAACATAAATAAATTCTTGAATTAAAAAAGCCAGAAAGCATGGGATGCCGTTTCTGGTTTTTTAGTTTCTTTTTTGTACATCATGTATAACAAGCGCTATGAAAGTTTAAACTGGATCATAACGATCTTATCATTCTAACGTTTTGCATTACCATTGTGAAAGAAGTGAATTCTATGACCCATTCGGACTGGCTTTATGTACTGCTTTATTCCTTCGTTACTATTCAAGCGGAGTACATCTATTTTATATTGGTTTTTTTAGGGGTCTGCATAAGCTATCTCATGATAAAACCTATCATGTCATGGTTTGTCATGCTTCGGTCTATTCGATTCTTAAGCTACTTGACAAGCAGCTTATTCGTTGTTGCCATTTTTTTTACCGTCGTGTTATTCTTGGGTGATCTTTCTGATAGCTTATTGAATTTGTTAAAAATAACATTGCAGTGCCTCGCTATTTGGGGAGGTATTATGATCTTATATCACAGTCTTCAACGGGTTTTAAAAAGAAATAATTAAACCATAAAAGAGGCTGAAAAAAAGTAAGCACCTTTAAGGAACAGCCTCATATTTTCGTATTCGTCACTTGAATTGAACTTGTACTTCTTCTATCCATGTCCTCCGGTGTTTCATGTTCGGGCGGTACTAAATGTATTACCAATTCTTTTTCATCCGCTGAAAGTTTGCCATAATGATCCTTTAAAATATGTATTTGTTTTGCATATTTCATAAGTGAAGTCCTTTCATTTAATCAAAATGATACCCTTCCTTTATTACATATACCTTTAAAAGGAAATATTAAAACATGGGAGTATATACAGGAAGTACAGGATTATGTTCTTCTAGGAGGCCACTCCATTTTACCTAAGGATGAAGGGGTGTAATAAGGAGATGTATATTGCTTTTTCTGATGGCGGTGCTTCTTAGGCTTCCAATCGATATAGCGGTAGATGATCCTTTTAGCCTGTGAAAGCGACATTCTCGTTTTTGGGTTTCGATAACTTTGATCGAGTGTACCTAGATGCTTAAGTTCCTTAAAATCTGTTTTGGTTGGAGGGACATGAAAATAATAATTATCCACTTTAACAAGTGAAGTGGAGTGTTGGTTACTCCGTTTTGGATGGTCTGAAAAGTGAAGGCCAATCTTTGTTGCACGTTTTTCCTGGAGTAATCGCTGAATGGTTTTCTTTTTTATATAGTATAAATGCTTAGGTTCTGGGGCAGTTTTAGCATGTCTATTAATGGTATAGATAGCTTTAGCGAGTTCATGTAAAGGAATTTGTTCACCCATGGGAAAATTCTCCTTTCTTCATTTGTCATAAATTAAGCTTAACGTAAAGCTCGTCTACTTGCAATATAATTATTTATTTGACACAAAAAAATGCATTTGGTTGGATGTTGCCAACGGAATGCATTTTTCCTTATTTGCTTGATTGTAATGTATATTCATGTATTTCGGGTTTGCATAAAAAGCGGTATGGCAATCTCGTTGTGCCGATTCCTCTATTGACGTAAAGTGTTAATCTTTCGTTGGTAAACTGATATTCGCCCTGTACATACTTCTCTGCATAGAGGGGGGTATATAAATGTCCCAAAAATGGAAAGCGAACTTGACCTCCGTGACTATGACCTGATAACTGAATATCTACAGGGAATTTGCGGGTTGTATCTGCATAATCAGGTTCATGGGCCAGAATAACCGTAAATAAGTCGGGGTTTGCCTTTCTTAAAGTTTGTTTTAAATTTGGACTTCCAAGCATAACATCATCAATACCGCCTAAAATAAATTGATCGTTACTTTCTTCGATCCGTGCATGTTCATTTTTTAGCAGATGAAAGTCGGCTTGATCCATGATCTTCTTCATCTTGTTTGTGCCATAACCGCCATGATCATGATTGCCATAAATCCAATATTTACCGTGTGTACATGTTAGTTTTTTTAAAGCTTCAGTCAGCTCTCCCTTATTATGAAAATTGTTTGGCTCATCGACCAAATCGCCGGTGAAAACAATTAAATTTGGGTTTAATTTATTTATTTTCTCTACCAACTCATTAAATTGCTCGAGTGTATAGTGAAAACCGATATGGGTATCTGAAAATTGAACGATTTTAAAGTCATTAAAACTTTTTGATAGATTGGATGAAGTAATTGTTTTTTTATGAACGTCAAGTAAAGAAGGTTCTATTTCGCGTGCATAATAGTAAGTTCCACCGCTAAGCCCAATGAAAGCTAAAAAGCTCCCAAATGCCTTTTTTAAAAAAGTTCTTCTGTTCATTGATGCCAACCTTTCTACTAATAGATAAAGCTACTAAGCAATTATAGCATGAAAAATAAAAGGAAAGAGAATGATTTCTTAAAGAATTTTGTAAACATAATCAAGCTAATTCCTGTAATTTTTAGAAAATTGTATATTGACAAAAAAGTATACGCCGGATATAATTTAAACAATTACAAAAATATGTCATTTTCATTTGTAAAGAGCCGTTTTTCGTATAACCTCAATATTCGTTTGGGGGTTTCTACAGGGAACCGTAAACCTTAGCTACGAAAAGGCGCCTTCATTTTGTGTGAGGCACCTTTTCGTAGCTTTTTAATGGCACCTTTTTTTACGTACTTCTGTGTTCTATGAATCTTCCCTGTAATCCTCAAACAAATCATTATCCAAAACTATTGAAAATGGCTTCTATACAAAATACATGGAGGTTGATCGTTTGAAAGACATTCATTTTAAAGTTAATGGAAAAAATGTCTCTGTGAATTGTGCACCAACAAAAACATTATTGGATGTACTTAGAGATGAATTTGATTTAACAGGCAGCAAAGAATGTTGCGGCAAGGGGGAGTGTGGATCTTGTACTGTGTTACTGGATGGAGTTTCTGTTTGTTCTTGTCTTGTTTTAATAGGTCAAATACACGATGTAAGCGTTATCACTGTTGAGGGGATAGGTTTAACGTCGAATATGGATGTTGTACAGCAAGCATTTGTTGATGAAGGTGCAACACAGTGTGGGTATTGTACACCTGGATTGATTGTATCTTCCAGGTCATTCTTAGACGGTATAAACCATGTTCCTACTGATGATGAAGTTAAAACAGCACTTGGGGGCAACCTTTGTCGATGCACCGGATACACCAAAATAATGAAAGCAGTACAAACAGCCGCAAGGAAACAACTTACGATGGAAGAGACGACGAATTGAATAAAAAAGGAATGTCGGCAATATTGCTTGCGGCAGGTTTCTCCAGCCGAATGGGAAAATTAAAGGCTTTACTTCCGTGGCAAGGAAAAACACTGATCGAATACCAAATCGAACAAATACACCAGGCGAGAGTACGTGAAATTGTTGTTGTTCTTGGCTACCAAGCAGACCAGCTTCATTCAGTGATGACGCAGTATGATCATTTGAAAATTGTAAGAAATGATCATTACAAGCAAGGAAAGAGCTCATCCATTCGAATTGGAGCATCAAATGTTTCTGATAATGCGAAAGGTATTTTCATATGTAACGTAGACCAGCCCGTGCCAAGTCATACCTTAACGAAGATGTCAGATAAATTAATTCAATCTGCAGCGATCATACCTGTTTACGAAAATAAACGGGGACATCCAATTTTATTCCACGGCAATTTGAAAGATGACTTATTAGCTGTTCGCGAAAATACAAAAGGATTAAGACAAATTGTCAGTGATTATGCTGAGCGTATCATGTATTTAGAAGTTCAGGATCCATCCATTCTGTTTAACTTTAACAAACCAGAGGATTATCTTAAAAATTTTTCTGAAGGGGGCTTACCATGAAAGTTTCAGAAATAGAAATGATTTCACCACAAACGGTTGAAGAATGCCTATACCATCTTGGCGAAAAGGATAAAACATCGCGTTTTATTGCAGGTGGAACAGATGCAGTTGTTCGTATGAAAGATGGTGCTTGGCTACCAGATACGTGGATTAATATCAAACAACTGGATTCACTTCGTTATATTAAGGAAGAGGAGAATGGAATCCACATTGGGCCACTCACGACACATACAGATATTGTCCATTCAGGATTACTTCAAAAAAAAGCAGATGTATTAACAGCCGCCTCAAAAGAAGTTGGTGCCGTACAACTGCAAAATATGGGAACCATTGGGGGAAATATTGCCACTGCTTCACCGGCAGGGGATACCATACCAACTCTTTTCGTCCTCGATGCGCAAATTGAACTAACCTCATTGATGGAAAAACGAATTGTACCTATCAATGAATTTTTTGTGGGACCGGGCAGAACCGTGCAAGCACAAGAGGAAATGATTACAAATATTATCATACGCCCGCAAACGGAGAATGAAATTGGTATTTTTGAAAAGCTAGGACCGCGTAAGGCGCAATCCATTTCTATTGTTAATGTCGCCATTTCATTAAAAATGGGTGAAAAGTCCAGAGAATGTCTCGGCGGAAAAATCGCATTTGGTTCAGTCGCGCCAACAATCGTTCGATCTGAAAAATGTGAAAGGATGCTTACCATAAATCCGCTCCATGATGAAGCAATTCAGGATATAGCAGGAGCTGCCTGGAAAGAAGTGATGCCCATTTCAGATGTTAGAGCAAGTGCCAAATATAGACGGAGCATGGCAAGTGCATTGTTAGAGCGCGGGTTATACCGTTTAATGAAAAGGTGGGATGAAAGATGAGTAAACAAGTGGAAGAAACACAAGCATACAAAGATAAGCAAAATTTACAATGGGTCGGTAAACCTGTAAAAAGAATCGATGGACCTGAAAAAGTGACAGGGGAACAGAAATATAAAACGGATTATAACTATCCAAATATGGTGTGGGGAAAAGTATTGCGCGCAAAGTATCCCTTTGCTAAGATCAAATCAATTGATACAACAAAGGCGGAAGCTCATCCGGATGTGGTTTGTGTGCTTACACATAAGGATATCCCAGGTTTTAATGGTTTTGGAATTGTAACACCAGATCAGCCTGTTTTATGCGAAAATGTTGTTCGGTGTACAGGAGACGCTGTGGCTCTTGTAGGGGCAGAAACACTTGAAGCAGCCGAATCGGCTCTTGAATTAATTGAGGTGGACTATGAAGTGCTTGACCCTGTTACTGACGCTGAAAAGGCAATGGTTCAAGGCGCTCCCAAGCTCCATCCAGATGGAAATATCCACAGCCATGTGTCTATTCGTAATGGAGATATTGATAAAGGTTTTGAAGAGGCAGACTATATATTCGAGAACACTTTTTATTCACCAAGACAAATGCATGCTTTTATTGAAACAGAGGGCGGCTGGGGAATGCTTAAGCCTGATGGTTCACTCATGATACAATGCCCTGCACAATATGGCCACAGAGACAAATTGCAAATCGCGCGGGCTCTTGCATTAAATCCGGAAAGAATTCATGTTTACTCCAGTCCAAATGGTGGTGGCTTTGGAGGAAAAGATGAGATTACGGTACAGATTCACCTTGCATTATTAGCACATAACATTAGCGGCAGACCAGTCAAAATTCACTTAAGTCGTGAAGAATCTGTACTTGCCGGAATCAAACGCCATCCTTTTAAAGTTACTGTTAAAACAGGTGCAACCAAGGATGGAAGCCTAGTAGCAAATAAAGTATGTGCTATTGCAGATACAGGTGCATATGCTTCACTTGGAGGTGCAGTAACTGCACTGGCTATCGAACACGCATCAGGACCTTATAAAATTCCGAATGTTGATATGGAAGGTTTTTGCGTCTATACAAATAATGGAATTGCAGGTGCTTTTCGTGGTTTTGGAGTAAATCAAGTTTGCACAGGGATTGAAACACATATCGATATGCTGGCAGAAAAAACAGGTCTTGATCCCGTTGAGATTAGAAAGAAAAATGCATACCGCCAGGGCGATGTTTCAAGCTTAGGTCATGTTGTCAAATCGAGCGTTGGTACAATCGAAACATTAGAGAAAGCTGAACAATGTGACCTGTGGAAAAATAGAGATTTATATAAATCCCAAGTTAGTGAACCATGGAAGAAGAGAGGTGTTGCAATAGCTACTTCGTTTCATGGTGTGGGGATGGGTCTTGGCAGCCCTGATTATGGAGCGGCTACCATGGAACTGCTTGAGGATGGTCGATTTAAAGTCGGAGTAGCCATTGAAGAAATTGGTACTGGAAATGGAACGGTTTACGCACAAGTTGCTGCGGAGTGTCTCAAATGCAGTCTTGATCATATCATCGTTGTCCAGGGTGATACAACAAAAACACTCGATAGCGGCACTATTTCCGCTTCTAGGTCAACATACACTGGTGGTCGAGCAATCGCAACAGCCGCGCCCAACATGATTAATTTGCTTTCAGAAACTGCCGCAGAAATCTTAGATGTACCCAAATCTGAAATAGAGCTGGCCAACAATAAATTAATGGTCGCAGGGGATGAAAGCCAGTTTGTAACATATAAGCAAATTTGTGAAATTTTATTAGATAAACGTAAATCAACACGAGTAGAAGGTCACTTTTATTTGCCAAAAGAAAAAGAAGAACTTCGAAACTCTGGCGGTGCTCCCCATCACTTATACGGCTATATGACACACGTTGTAATGGTAGAAGTGGATACACTCACAGGACAAACAGATGTCCTGAAAGTCGTAGCGATTCCAGATGCGGGAAAAGTCTTAAATCCACAAGGTCTTGAAGGACAATCGGAGGGTGGTGCCGTTATGGGAATTGGCTACACCTTGTATGAAGATGTGCTGATCGAAGATGGGATGCATAAAACGAAAAATTTTGCAGATTACATTATACCGACTATTCGGGAAACGCCTGAGATTGTAACAATACCAGTAGAGTCTAATGAGGAAACCGGACCGTTTGGGGCAAAGGGAATTGCTGAGGTTGTCATGATACCAATCATTCCAGCAATCATGGCAGCAATTCATGACGCGACAGGAGCACGAATTAACCGTCTGCCAGCCACTCCAGAACGTATTTATCATGCTATGCAGGCAACGAAAAAGCCATCGCTTATTTCGAGGTGATCCCAATGATGAGCGAGGAGTTATTTAAAAGGCTTACAAAAGCAGTTAATGAGCATAACGATGCCGTTCTCATTACAATTACGAATCATCCAGAAATATCTTTCATCGGCGCAAAAATTATTCTTTATAAGGATGGAACTTTATACGATGAAAGTAAAATGCCGCAAGACTTCCAGCAGAAAATAATAGAGAATTGTCTGCCATTATTAGAACAAAAGAAAACAAAAACAATTGATGTTGTTTATCGCAACACACATATAGAATGTTACGTAGAAATTTTTCCAGTTCCTCCACATTTAATTGTGGCAGGAGCTGGGCATGTATCAGAACCTGTCGCCGAAGTAGGCAAAATGCTCGGTTTTTATGTAACGGTTATTGATGACCGCAAGGAATTTGCGAATACTAAAAAGTTTCCATATGCAGATGAAGTTGTCTGTTCATCGTATATTGATTTTTTCAGAAATGTTCCCATTACATCAGAAACTTATATACTATTATTAACACGGGGGCATAAATTTGATGTTGTCAGTTTACAAGAGTTATTAAAACGTGAAGAAATGTTGGATGTAGAAGAACGTACCGTATATATCGGAATGATAGGCAGCAGAAGAAGAATTTCTGGTGTGTTTGAACAACTGAAAGATGAATTTACAGACCATAACTTTATTAATATTTATTCCCCTGTAGGTCTTGATGTTGGTGCACAGACCCCTGTAGAAATTGCAATTAGTATTTTAGCAGAAATTTTAAAGGTGAAAAATCAAGCCAGTGGGAGTTCTTTAAAAGAAAAAATATCGAGTTATTCAAAATTAATTTTTCGGGAGAGATCGAGAAAATGAATAAGATTGATTTTTATGAGAAGGTGATGTCTGCTCGCAAAGAAAGTAAGCGCGCCGCAGTTGCCACCATTATTAGAACGAAAGGGTCCATACCGAGGGAAACCGGTGCAAAAATGATCATTTATTCAGATGGAGACATCGACGGTACCATCGGTGGAGGCTGTGGTGAGGGAGAAGTAATTGAAAAGTCTTTTGCGGTCATAGAGAGAGGTATTCCCATGCAGCATCAAGTGGACTTAACCCAAGGTTTATTTTATGAAGATGGTGGAATTTGCGGCGGAATTATGGATGTGTTCATTGAACCGATACAATAAAAGGTGAGCTTTTCTTATTATATCAGCAGTATCCATGTATAACCAAAAGATTATAAAAATTCCAACTTGACAAACAAAAATAAAACGTTTACATTAATAGATAGTAAATAAAATATTTCCAACGAAGTAAAAGTGTTCATACGCATTTATTTCTAAATATTTTGTGGCGGTATCGTGCATTTCTGTTTATCGGAAAAGAATGAACCGCAGCAAATTCCTGTTAATGCAGGGATTGCTGTGGTTTTTTTGCTTTCTTGATTCAACCAAAGAAAGTAATAGACGATATGTCGTTTACATTTCGCAGGTGATGTATGTGCTCACACGTAATTTTCAGAATAGTCACTTTATTGTGCGTCCGTTTTTAACAAGGTATTCATCTGGAAATGAAAAATGGAGAATATATTTTAACTAGCGTTATCGCTGAGATGATAAAGGAAGTGATAAAGGAATAAATCGTATTTTCACCAATCCATGTTTCGTCCATCTACTGTAGCCAAAGATTTTGGGAGGGAAAATAGTATGTCAAATCTAGGACAGGAACAAGAAATAAAATATGACAGACACCCTGAAGAAAAGAGGCAGCCAGAAATTGAAGTGAAAATCGGTAAAAATAAACAACAATCAGGCTTGGATCAGTTTTTTAAACTAACCGAGCGGGCAACAGATGTGAAAACTGAAATTCTCGCAGGTATAACTACCTTTGTTTCGATGAGTTATATTATCTTTGTCATTCCAATGATGCTTGCGGACGCAGGGATGCCACGAGATGCTACACTTGCAGCAACCATTTTTGTTGCTTTATTTGCTACCATTGTATTTGCCTTGTGGTCCAATTTCCCTGCTGCTGTGGCACCGGGGATCGGACTGGTCGCATTCTTTACATATACCGTTGTAATTGGTGAGGGATTGACTTGGCAGGCAGGGTTAGGTGCTGTATTTATATCGGGGATTGTCTTTCTTATCCTTACAATTACAGGGATACGAACAATGATTATCTACGGCATTCCAGATTCTTTAAAATCCGCGATAACGGTAGGAATTGGTTTGTTTATTACCTTTCTCGGTCTTCAGAATGCTGGATTAGTTATTTCTGATGAATCGAATATCGTAGCAATAGGGGATATAACAGCTACGGGACCTTTACTTTCATTATTTGGCCTTATTATAGCAGGGATATTAACTGCCAGAAATGTAAAAGGAGGTTTGCTACTTGCCATACTCCTGACGTCTGCCGTTTCGATGATTGTAGGTTATACAGATTCTCCAAGCAGTATTGGAGAAGTATTTTCATTAAATATTCCTAGTTTCAGTGAAACCTTCTTAGCAATGGATTTAGGAGCAGCTGTTGGATTTGGCATTGTTTCCATTATTCTTTCTTTTACGCTTGTTGAATTATTTGATAATACAGGAACACTCATTGGATTTGCTAAAAAAGCAAAACTTGTTCGTAAGGACGGAAAAATTGATGGGATTGATCGTGCGTTGCAGGCCGATGCCGCCGGGACTCTTTTAAGTGCTTCTTTGGGTGGGACAGCTTTAAATGCCTATGCAGAGAATGCGACTGGTATTGCTGAAGGTGGAAGAACCGGTTTAAAAGCGCTTGTAGTAGCAGCGTTATTTGGATGTACGTTGTTTATCGCTCCTTTGATTTCTTATATTCCAACTGAAGCTATTGCACCTGCTTTAATTCTTGTTGGGGCATTTATGCTTCCGGAAATTAAAAATATTGCATTTGATGACTTTACCATTGTCATACCTGTTATGCTCACGATTATTATGATGCCGCTTACATTTAGTATAGCCGAAGGTCTTGCATTTGGTTTCATCTCTTATACGTTATTGAAACTAGGTACCGGACAAATGAAACAGATCCATCCCGTTATGTATTTTGTTACAGCAGCGTTTATCCTCCATTTCATCATTTAAAAGCCTTGTTGATAATAAAGATGCTTTTACATCAGAGCATCTTTATTATTAAACATTCTCCTTTTCTTTAAAATATATAGATTGCATTATGATACAAGCTCTTCAACGCTTAATTTGTACAAAAACTTCTCTTCATGTAAACAATCAGCGTAAATTTATTTCTTCGTTTAATATTTCTTCTTTAGCGATCACTTTTTAATCATTTCAAGGATATGGATTTATGCAGTTCTCTTAAATAATTATCTAAGGAGGTGAATGCAGGCCGAAATATACAACTTACTGTTATATGTATATGTTGCGTTAGCAAAGGATGGATTCAATACGAAGATAGGGGGATGATGATGTGTCAAAACAAGCGGAAGATATCCAGGAAAAAAGTAATACTGTAGGTCCTAATCAAAAGGGGTTATTAGAGAAGGTATTTAAGCTATCCGAAAGAGGAACAAAAGCCAGAACGGAAATTATAGCCGGCATTACTTCGTTTTTAGCAATGAGTTATATTATTATTGTAAATCCGATGATTTTAGCTGATGCAGGTATTCCACATGAAGCTGCTCTAGCCGCAACGATTTATGCGAGTGTTTTTTGTACGCTCTTGTTTGCACTTTGGGTAAACTATCCTGTTGCTATTGCACCCGGAATGGGCTTGAACGCATTCTTTACGTATACCGTTGTCATCGGTGAGGGACTAACATGGCAAACCGCTCTTGGTGCTGTGTTTATATCCGGACTCGTGTTCTTTATTTTAACTGTAACCGGAATCCGGACAAAAATTGTAGAAGGAGTTCCTGCCCCATTGAAGTCAGCAATTGGTGTAGGAATCGGTTTATTTATTGCATTTATCGGATTTCAGAATGCTGGTTTAGTTGTTACGGATGAATCAACCGTTGTCAGCTTGGGCGACGTGACAAAAGCAGGTCCTTTAATAGCGATAATCGGTGTCATCATAGCTGGATTTTTAATGGCAAAAAATATAAAAGGAGGGCTTTTGATTACGATCGCAACTACTACCATTATTGCGATGATCGGTGGTGCTGCAGCTGTCCCTAAAGGGATTGGAGATATTATTTCGTTTAAATTGCCAAGTATGTCTGAGACTTTCATGCAGATGGATATTATGGGAGCTGTTGGGTATGGCGTGATCGCTGTTATTTTTTCTTTCACCATTGTGGAATTATTTGATAACCTGGCAACATTGATTGGCTTAACGAAAAAAGCAGGCTTAACAGACAAGGATGGTAATATCCAAGATCTTGATAAAGCACTTCAGGCTGATTCTTTTGGTACAATGGCAAGTGCGACATTTGGAAGTACAGCACTTAATGCTTATGTAGAAAACGCCACAGGTATTTCCGAAGGCGGCAGGACTGGTTTGACCTCATTAACGGTTGGGGTTTTATTTTTAGTATCGCTCTTATTTGCACCTTTAATTGGATTTATTCCTAGTATGGCAACCGCTCCGATTCTTATCATTGTAGGTGCCCTAATGCTTACGGAAATTGCAAATATAAAATTCGATGACTACACAAACGTAATTCCGGTCTTTCTCACCATCGTTATGATGCCGCTCACATACAGTATTGCTACAGGACTTGCTTTTGGGTTTGTTACGTACACAGCATTAAAAATGTTAACAGGTAGATTTAAAGAAATACACTGGATTGTATATTTCATCAGTATAGCATTTATCATCCATTTTATTGTAGGGGGACACTAAACATAAAATACAAGGAGGGTCCTTATTGGATAAAAAGGTATTAGGAAAAAGAATTGCAGTGGCAGCTAAAAAAGTCCCAGCTGATATCGTTGTACGAAACGGCAAAATTATTGATGTTTTTAATCAAGAAATAATAGAAGCAGACCTCGCAATTGTTGATGGGGTCTTTGCGGGTATCGGTAGTTTTGAAGGAGAGCATATGATTGATGCAGAGGGGAAATTTATCGCACCGGGATTTATTGACGGACATGTTCATATTGAATCGGCGATGGTTACACCGGCAGAATTTGCGAATGTAGTGTTACCTCATGGTGTTACAACCGTTATAGCAGATCCTCATGAAATTGCGAATGTTAGTGGTACTGAGGGGATTCAATTTATGATGGATGCCTCAGCTGACATCCCACTTGATGTGTTGTTTGGCATTCCATCATGTGTTCCTGCTACTCCATTTGAAAATGCCGGAGCAATTCTTACAGCAAAAGATTTACTTCCTTTTTATGATCAAAAAAGAGTAATCAGTCTAGGAGAAGTAATGGATTATCCAGCTGTCTTAAATGGAGACGATGGCATGCTGGATAAATTAGTAGATGCAATGAATCATCATAAAATCATCGATGGTCATGCAGCTGGTATTGATCCAAATGGCATTAATGTTTATATGGCAGCAGGGATCGGCAGTGATCATGAATGTACTACTGTTCAAGAAGCAAAAGACAGACTCAAGCGAGGGATGTACGTGATGCTTCGTGAAGGGTCAGCTTCTCGGGATTTAAAAACACTGTTGCATGCTGTAAATGAAAAAAATGCTCGGCGCTGTTTATTTGTTACAGATGATAAACATCTAAATGACTTGCTTGAAGAAGGCAGTATCGATCACAATGTACGCGTGACCATCCAACATGGAATCAACCCAATTACCGCCATTCAAATGGCTACATTGAATGCAGCTGAATACTTTCATTTAAAAACGAAAGGCGCTATTGCTCCTGGATATGATGCAGACTTTTTACTTCTAGATAATCTAGAGGAAATGGATATCGATGAAACTTTTGTAAAAGGAGTATCTGTTGCTAAATGCGGTCAATGTATATCAACCTATAAAAATACAGTGAAGCCTTCTTCAAAATTAATGAATAGTGTACAGATGAAAGGGATCACAAGGGAAGATCTGCAAATAAAGCTATGCAAAGACCAAAAGGCAAATATTATATCTATTATTCCTAACAGTATTGTGACCAAACATAGAACACAGATAGTAGATGTAGAGCATGGCTGTTTTCAAGCCTCCATTCGAAACGACCTATTAAAAATGGCAGTAATCGAAAGACACGATCGGAAAGAGCGTGTAGGTCTTGGTATTTTACACGGTTTAAAAATTAAATCAGGTGCTATTGCTTCTACATTTGCACATGATTCGCATAATCTTGTTGCAGCAGGAACAAATGATGATGATCTTCTAAGCGCAGTTAATAAGATTAAGGAAATGCGCGGGGGATTAGTTGTAGTAGAAAATGGAAAAATACTTGCTTCACTATCCCTATCGATCGCAGGTCTTATTTCAGAACAGGAATTTCATACCGTTAATAAAGGATTGCATCAATTAGAAGATGCATTGGAAATAATTGGTTTTTATGGTGATTTTAATCCTTTTATCACCTTGTCCTTTATGGCTTTGCCGGTAATACCAGAAATTAAATTGACAGATCAGGGATTATTTGATGTTACATCTTTTAAACATATACCAATAAATGCAGAAGCATCCACATCTTATGCCTAAAAATGAATGGATTGATTGGGTTCTGAAGATAAACTGATTCAGGGCCCTTTTAAATGCAAAAAATTTTGACATATTCCATAAAATGGATGGAGGCCAGTGGCTCAATAAATTCCCATTTTAAAAAGAAGGCTGCGAGGGGGGAGTGCCCTTCACAGCCTTTCGCATTCTATATGACGTAATAAAAAATAGAGAAGAAGTGGAAAGCGGATCCCGCTATAACAAACAAATGCCATACGGCGTGATGATACGGTAAACTTCGCCATATGAAAAAAATAGCTCCTACACTATAGAGAATCCCTCCAATCATTAATAAAGTAATTCCGTTGCTAGGCACAATCGATGTTAACGGCTCCCACACTAGTACAATGAGCCATCCCATGAACAGATAGAAAAGTGTCGACAAGAGAATGAACTTTTTTACGAAAAATATTTTAAATACAACACCGACAATTGCAATTCCCCAGATCACACCGAACAGTGTCCATCCTACATCTCCTCGTAAGTGAACAAGCAGAAAAGGAGTGTATGTTCCGGCAATAAAGAGATAAATGGAAGAATGATCAAAGATTTGAAAGATGTCTTTCCATTTTCCTTTAGGTAAACTATGAACTACAGTGGAAGCAATGTACATGAGCAGCATGGTTGTACCAAATACGATCCCGGAAATAATTTGCCAGACGTCTCCCTCAAGAGAGGCAAAAATAATTAATAAGACTAATCCTGCAATACTAAGCAGAACCCCGATCCCATGTGTAATGGCATGCGCAATTTCCTCTTGCTTTGAAAATGTATGTGTTCCCATTTAAAAACCTCATCTTTTATTTATTTTAAATCCCTAAAACGAATCACAAGAATCGCATTTTTCATGAATGTTTATGTGACTTCCTTCAATTTGCAAAGTGCAGTGCGCTATTTGGAAATTACTTGTAACCACTTTATTCGCTTCAACCAGTAAATGATCACGGTCAATGTCATCACCAACTACTAAATGGCAGCTCATTGCAGGAAACTCAGATGTAATCGACCAAACATGCAGGTCGTGAACATTTTCTACCCCGTCTAATTCGGATAAAGATTTTTTTAGTTCATCCACATCGACATGATTCGGTTTTCCTTCCATTAGTATATGGATTGCGTCTTTTGTAATACGAATTCCTGAATACAAAATTAGTACAGAGACAAGAACGCTTGCTATTGGATCTGCAATATTCCAATTGAAAAAAAGGATTAACAAACCGGCAACAATGGCTCCAATTGAACCTAATAGGTCCCCCAGTACATGAAGCAAAGCGCTTTTGATATTTAAATTGTCCTTAGAATCTCCACGCATTAACATCCATGCGACTACAATATTCACTACTAAACCAATAAAAGCAATAATCATCATACTCGCACTGACATTTGGCGGCTCGACGAATCGGTGAAAAGCTTCGTAAAAAATGTACAGGGAAATAGCAATTAAGGTGATACCATTGATAAAAGCGGCAATAATTTCAAAGCGTTTGTACCCATATGTTTTTTCTTCGGTTGCCTTTCGTTCTCCGATTTTAAAAGCAATTAAACTTAAACCTAATGCCGCAGCATCACTTAGCATATGTCCAGCGTCAGATAATAAAGCAAGACTGTTGGTTAGAAAACCTCCAATTGCTTCAATAATCATAAATATGAAGATAATCAAAAAGCTAAAAAAAAGCACACGCACATTATTAGTATGATGGTGTGAATGGTCATGATGGTTTCCCATTTTAACAACCTCCTAACTGATTGTATGTTTCGTATGTTTCATTGCTTGCTCTAATAAACTCATGACATGGTCATCATCTGGAGAATAATAATACATCGTTTTTACTCTTCGGTATTTTACAAGATGAAGTTGTTTTAAATATTTTAACTGATGAGAAATAGTTGATTGTTTCATATCTAAATGCTTAGTAATTTCACTGACCGAACATTCCTGCTCAGAGAGCAAATGTAAAATTTTTAGACGAGTCGGGTCAGATAATGCCTTGAATATTTGTGAAACATTTTCAAGTAATGCCGGATCGATTGGATTATAAGGCATGATATAACTTCCCTTAACTATATGATCATATATTCATATTATATAGCAAATAAGAATATATTCAAAAGAATAACCAAATAGTTAATGATGTTTCTTATCTCCTTATTATGGTAAAATACATTTAGGTAAATGATCACTCCTTTCTAGAAAGTGATGAACTACATGTGTTTGTGATGTTAGTATTTGAAAAGGAGCGTTTTATATGAGTATGTTACAAGATAAACAGGCAACAAATAAGCAGGTTGTAGATTTAATGATTCCTTCTGAAAAAGTTGCACATGTACAATTAAATAATCCACTAGAACATGCATTACTTGTCTTAGTAAAATCAGGGTATTCTGCTGTTCCAGTTTTGGATACATCTTATAAATTAGTTGGAACAATTGGAAAAACAGCGATTTTAAATCAGACTTTAGGGTTAGAACGATTTGAGTTTGAACAACTGTCCGATATGCGCGTCCATGAAATTATGAAACGGGATATACCTCGTTTAACCAAAGAAGATACTTATGTGCAAGCGTTAAAAACCGTCATTAATTCTCCATTTGTCTGTGTTGCAGATCAAGAGGGATATTTTGATGGAATTATAACAAGAAGAGCAATTTTAAAACAAGTAAGGAAAGAGATGTATACGTTATCATCGGAGTCTGAAACAAACGTAACGGATTAAAGTTGATAACACCCTTGCCAGATTGTAAATGACAAGGGTGTTTTTAACATTAAAAGGAGTTTACTGAATAGAGAAAAGCTGGGATAAATGATGGAAGCAGGAATAAATAGACAAAGTAAAAAAGAGTTAAAACGTCCACTCATATTGGCATCGGTCATGTTAGGGATGTTTTTATCAGCCATTGAAGCAACCATTGTAGCAACAGCAATGCCGAGCATTGTTGCTGATCTTGGCGGATTTTCTTCATATAGTTGGGTGTTTTCTGCTTATTTACTAACAAATGCTTCGACTGTTTTGATCTTTGGAAAATTATCCGATATTTTTGGGAGAAAACCAATCTTCGTGATTGGAGTGCTATTATTTTTACTAGGATCCACGTTATCAGGGTTTAGTATAACAATGGTTATGCTGATTATATCCCGTTGTATACAGGGATTTGGGGCGGGAGCACTTATGACCATTGCGACAACGATTGTTGGGGATATTTATAGTAAGGAAGAGCGAGCAAAAATACAAGGTTATTTATCGAGTGTATGGGGGATATCAGCAGTAACTGGACCGCTCCTTGGTGGTTTTTTTGTTGATGCTTTGAACTGGAGATATGTATTCTGGATGAATATACCTCTTGGCTTGCTTGCTGTACTTGGAATTATTCTCTTCTTGCATGAAGATATTGAAAAACAAAAAAAGCCGATTGATTATGCAGGTGCTGTCTGGATAATTGTTGCAGTAAGCTCGCTCATGCTCATATTAGTTGAAGGAGGCGTCGGCATTGCTTGGAATTCCTCCTTCATGATTTTATTAATAGGTGTAGTTATCTTTGGAGCAGTAATGTTTTTGTATCAGGAAAAACGAGCACTGGAACCGATGATGCCATTTTCGATATGGAAATACCGGATCATAAGTGTTGCTAATTTAACCTCGCTAACGACAGGAATGATCTTAATGGGGGTCTCAAGTTATTTACCAGCGTTTGTACAAGGAGTAATGGGACAAACTGCTACAGTAGCGGGTTTTACGCTCACAACAATGTCGATCGGATGGCCTGTTGCTTCGACAATTGCTGGGAGGTTATTATTAGTAATCGGTTTCCGCAATACGTCTTTGATCGGTGGTGTAGCTTTAGTTATTGGTTCTTTTTTCTTTTTTACGCTATCTCCTGATAAAGGTCCTGTTTGGGCTGGGATTGGGTCGTTTTTTGTGGGAGTTGGAATGGGCCTAACCACCACCTCCTTTATTGTTGCGATTCAAAGTACAATTGGATGGGAAGTAAGGGGTATCGCTACCGCGGCTAATATGTTTATGAGGTCATTAGGAAGTGCACTCGGTGCTGCTATGTTAGGTGGCTTATTAAATGGACAAATAAAAACGTACATAGAGAATAATGGATTGGAAAAAAGCGTATCCGTGGATTCTGCTAATAGCTTGCTTGATCCAAATCTGAATACAACCTTATCTGATGATGTACGTTTAGTATTGCAAGAAGGATTGACGGCAGGGCTTCATGTCGTTTATGTCGGTCTTCTGATTCTGGCGACTATAAGTCTTATCCTCATTTTGTTTATGCCTAAACATGAATAAGAATAAGAATGAAAGTATACCGTTGCGTCTCCTTGGGGAAACTAACAAAGAATATAAAGCGCTAGAGGAGGAAAAAAGATGGCACGTATCGGAGTAGAACCAGCACTTTCAGACGTTAAAGAAGCATTAATGGAAATGGGGCATGAAGTGGTCGATTTACGTTCAGAAGATGATGTACAATACTGTGACTGCTGCATCATTTCCGGTCAAGATAAAGATGTAATGGGCATTTCTAATGTAACGATAGCTGGACCGGTCATCAATGCACAAGGCCAAAATCTAGAAGAAGTTTGCCAAGCAGTCTCAGAAAAATTAACCTAAGAAATAAAACAGCTAACTCTTAAGCGAGCTAGCTGTTTTTTCTAATCTTGTTTTTCTTGGATATATACTTGATGAGGATATGGAATAGTAATTTCGTTAGCTTCAAATGCCTCTTTCATTTGTTTTCTGAGATCTCGTTCGCATTCCCATTGTAATCCGTTCTCTGTTTGTCCAACTACACGCAAAATTGTATTATAAGTTCCGATTTCCTGGACACCGATACAATTAGGCCCATCTTTAAAACGATCATCTGTCTGGAAACTTTCGCATACATGTTCTAAAACAGATATGGCTTTGTCGATATTATCATGATAACTAATACTAATATCTACAAGTGCTCGCATGTTTCCTCGAGAATGGTTCGCAACTCCTTCGATAAAACGATTCGGTACAAAATTTAATGTACCATCAAATGCCCGTATTTTCGTAGTCCGTAAGCCAACCTCTTCGACGATACCATCAAATTCTCCCACAGTGACATAATCATCAATTTCAAGTTGTCTCTCAAGTAGGATAAAAAAGCCTGTAACAACATCACTAACGATACCCTGAGCCCCAAAACCTATCGCGAGTCCAACAATTCCAGCACCAGCAAGCAGTGGACCGATCGGGATATTTAATATAGCAAATACCATTACAATGAAAAGAAAAATTAAAATATAGGAATATAAATTAACTAATAGCTTTTCTAATGTTTTCATGCGATTTGCAGAAACCTTTCTTGATTTACCTGTTTTTTGAATGGTTTTTTCAATTACTTTTCTCCCAATCGGTTTGAGAATAATAAAGGCTAGGATTAGAAATACTATTTTAAGTGTAATTGGGATGACAACACCTAAAATGTTACTAAGATCAAATGAAATTCCAAAAATATCCATTTTTTGTCTCCTTCCTTAAATATTTAAAAAATATGTAACCACTTCATTATTTACCCAATAGTTCACTCGTTAAAACCTGTCACCTTTTGAAAAAATGAGTATGATATTCTCAATTGTTGGACAAAATTTTAAAACAAATGGTAATATGAACATATATACTTTACAATAACGTTTGAGAACATGTCAAATGGGTATACTTTATATGTGCATGATATGACAACTTCTTGTCTTTTTTACACTAATTCTAATTTAAAATTGACTAAAATTAACAAGTCGTTTATAATAATAAACGGATGCAAAATATGACATTATTTTTGGAGGGATTTAACAATGGCAGAAAGAATGGTAGGTAAACAAGCACCACGTTTTGAAATGGATGCTGTAATGCCAGACAAAGAATTCGGAAAAGTTAATTTAGAGGAAATTATGAAAGAAGATAAATGGACAGTATTGTTCTTTTATCCAATGGACTTTACTTTTGTATGTCCAACAGAAATTACAGCAATGTCAGACAGATACGATGAATTTGAAGACTTGGATGCAGAAGTAATTGGTGTTTCCACAGATACAATTCATACACATAAAGCATGGATTAATACATCCCGTGATGATAATGGACTAGGTGATCTTAAATATCCATTAGCAGCAGATACAAATCATGCTGTTGCAAAAGATTACGGTGTACTTATTGAAGAAGAAGGTATTGCATTAAGAGGCCTGTTTATTATTGATCCTGAAGGTGAACTAAAATATCAAACAGTATTCCATACTGATATTGGCCGTGATGTGGATGAGACATTACGCGTACTACAAGCACTACAAACAGGCGGACTTTGCCCAGCAAACTGGAAGCCAGGTCAAGAAACGCTATAATTAGCGTTTCTTGAATGCAGAAGCTGACTCATGAATAAAGAATATTTCTTTTGAAATAGAAGGAAGTTCTTTGCTTAAGGAGTCAGCTTTTTCTAAGGGAACCTAGGAGGTAGGAATATGAAGTTAAGAGAACAAATGCCTGATTTGCCGGAAGCGACAACATGGTATAACAGTGATCCGATTCAAAAAAGTGAACTAATTGGGAATAAGCCAACACTGATTCATTTCTGGTCTGTAAGTTGTGGTTTATGTAAAGAGGCTATGCCGAATGTAAATGAATTCCGTGATGAGTATAAAGATAAGCTTAATGTAATTGCTGTTCATATGCCCCGCTCGGAAAAGGATTTAGATCTGGATCAAGTTCAAAGTGTGGCGAAAGAACATGACATCACACAACCTATTTACGTAGATAATCAACATGCATTAACAGACGCATTTCAAAATGAGTATGTACCAGCTTATTATGTGTTTGATGAAGAAGGGAAGTTACGTCACTTCCAAGCTGGTGGAGGCGGTATGAAAATGCTGCGCAAACGGGTCAATCGGGTTTTAGGAATTAAATAAAGAAGATAAAAATTACTTCTGCCAGTATGCAGGAGTAATTTTTTTGAACAGAAAACAACCTGCGTTTCATATTTATATAAATCTTTGATATGATACACTTAAAAAACTGAAACAGTGATGGAGGAAGAGGGATGAAACAAGATTATGCCGTTATTGGTCTAGGTAGATTTGGTGGCAGCGTTTGTCGCGAATTAAGCATGGAAGGAATGGATGTTTTAGCAATTGATATTGATGAAGAGAAGGTAAATGAATTTAAAAATATTGCTTCTTATGCTGTTATTGCTGATTCGACAGATGAGGCAACATTAAAAGAATTAGGCATTAAAAATATCGACCATGTGATTGTATCGATAGGGGACAATATTCAGGCAAGTATTCTGACTACTGTTATTTTAACCGACTTGGAGATAAAAAAAATCACAGTAAAAGCACAAAGTGATTATCATGAGAAAATTTTAAATAAAATCGGAGCAGACCAAGTGGTTCATCCTGAGCGAGATATGGGGAAACGTATTGCACATAGCGTCATATCAAATAATATACTGGATTATTTGGAACTGTCTGATGAACACAGTATTGTTGAAGTGAAAGCAGGAAAGAAAATGCAGGGGAAAACACTTGTAGACTTAGATATACGTGCTAATTATGGCTGTAATGTGGTAGCTATCAAACAAGAGAATGAAATTAATGTATCACCAAGTGCAGATGAAGTCTTAAGGGAAGATGATATTTTAATTGTCATTGGGGCAGATAAAGACATATCGAGGTTTGAAAAACATTTAGTTATGGATCATGCTTAAGTTTCCATGAAACCCGAAGAAATAGTACCAATAAAAACAGGTCTACCATCATAGGTTTTTTGCCTAATAGATGATAGACCTGTTTTATATTTTATAATAATTTTACACTTCCATGATAATCGGCAGTACCATCGGCTTACGTTTTGTTTTTTCATAAAGAAATGGTGCGATGGTATCTGTTATTTCATTTTTGATTTCGGACCACTGTGTTGTTTTTCGTTCCATCACGGTAGTTAAATGCGAGGCTACAAGTTTTTGGGCCTCATTGATCAAGTCTTCCGATTCTCTCATATAAACAAAACCTCTGGAGATGATATCAGGACCTGATGCTATTTTAAACTCTTTCATATTTATACTTACAACAATGATGACAAGACCTTCTTCAGACAATATTCGGCGGTCTCTTAGGACGATGTTTCCAATATCGCCAATACCACTTCCATCAACATAAATCGATCCAGAAGGAATCTTACCTGCAATAATCGCATTATCTTTCCCTAGAGCAAGCACATCCCCATTATCCATTATAAAGGAATGTTTTAAATTCACTCCACATACTTCTGCAAGTTTGGTATGTTGTTTTAACATACGATATTCCCCGTGAATAGGCATAAAATATTTAGGTTGGATAAGTCTGAGCATTAGTTTCTGTTCTTCCTGGCTGCCATGCCCGGACGTATGGATATTGCTTAAAGGTCCGTGAATTACTTCTGCTCCCGCACGAGATAACTTATTAATTGTGCGGCTGACACTGATGTTGTTACCAGGGATTGGTGATGATGAAAACACAACCGTGTCACCAGGGATGATTTGAACTTGTCTATGCGTCCCGTTCGCTATTCGGGATAAGGCAGCCATTGGCTCACCTTGAGAGCCAGTACACAGAATTGTTACATCCTGTGCTGGAAGACGATTAATTTGGCCAGCATCAATAAAGGTATTTTTAGGTGCTGAAATATAGCCTAACTCTTGGCCAATGGTAATATTTGATTCCATACTCCGGCCAAATACAGCAATTTTTCTGTTATGTTTTACAGAGGCCGATACAACTTGTTGAAGACGATCAATATTGGAAGCAAAAGTTGCAAAAATCAATCTTCCTTCCGTTTTGCTAAAGATATCTTGTATACTTTCACCAACAACTTGTTCAGACATTGTAAAACCTGGAACTTCACTATTTGTACTGTCAGATAGTAAGCAAAGTACGCCTTCTTTGCCTATTTCAGCCATTTTAGCTAAATTAGCTGGCTCTCCAACTGGAGTAAAATCAAATTTAAAATCACCTGTGTGTACGATATTTCCCGGAGGTGTTTTTATGACAACACCATATGAATCAGGAATACTATGGGTAATACGGAAAAAACTAACTGCTGTTTTACGGAACTTAATAACGTCTTCTTCTTGTATCGTGTTTAATTTTGCATTTCTTAATAAACCATGTTCTTCTAATTTGTTTTTGATTAATCCGATCGCGAGTTTACCAGCATAAATAGGCACATTGATCTCACGTAAGAGGTATGGGATTCCACCAATATGATCCTCGTGTCCATGTGTGACGAATAAGCCTTTAATTTTGTTTTGATTTTTGACTAGGTAGGTGTAGTCGGGAATAACGTAATCGATTCCAAGCAACTCATCTTCAGGGAATTTTATACCCGCATCAACTAGGATTATTTCATCTTGAAATTGAATACCATACGTATTTTTTCCAATTTCACCTAACCCACCTAGTGCAAAAACTGCAGTTTGGTCATTTTTTACAAACTTCATCGGTTCACACGTTTTCCATTGTAAAATTTTCAGATTGTTTTTCGTAAGCTAAATGTGTTTCATTTAATAACTGGATATACTCAATATTCAAATTGCGATCATTTAATTTAACACGAACATCTCGTTCGGACTCAGCTTCTAGATATAAACTTTTTGTGCGTTCTCGTACAGGAACTTCGTTTGGAAGTTCTTGGTAAAATACTTTAAAAATCATTTTCTCTCTCCTTATATCACTTTAATAGTTATACTTATTTTTTTATTGAACTTCAGCTATTATTAATAAGCTGCTCATTATTTTATGTTGAAGATATAAACACGATTCAATCGATAACATTAATCATTCCATATAAAACACGTACACTCAGCATAAGTGGAATGTGATTGGTTCATTTACTCATGGTAGTCTTTCTTATATGTTGTTGGTACACGTTCTTTGCCTAAAAAATCCTTCCAGCGTTTTTTCAGCTTTTCCTTTAGGCGTTTTAACATGTTGAATGACATCTCCTTTCATTTTTTTCAGAAAAGCAATAAAAACGTTCTACCGATCCAATCCCTCTTACTTATAGTATAGTATGATTTGGCAAATATTGAAATGAAAATCTCTTTTTTATAATATAAAGAATCTTTTTAACTGTTCATGTTGCCTACATATCACAAGTTTTATCCGTGGTTTATTATTCCTATTTTTTTACATTGAATCATTTATTATACATATATATCGCTTTTCGTCTATAATAAAGACAATGCTTAGATAAAGGGGAAGAAATAAATGCACAAAAAAATAGTCTTTTTTGATATTGATGGAACGCTCGTAGATGAGCATAAAAACATTCCATTATCTGCGAAGCAGGCTATTGAAGAATTAAAAAGAAATGATGTCTATGTTGCAATAGCTACAGGACGTGCACCATTTATGTTTGAGGAAATACGCAAAGAACTTGATATAAACTCATACGTCAGCTTTAATGGACAACATGTTGTTTTTGAGGGAGAAGTCATTTATGAAAATCCGATTGATCAGGAACCATTAGAAACATTATACGAAGCTTCCGCTTTGAATAATTTCCCGATGATATTTATATGTGATAAAGATATGCGCGCCACGACAGACAATCATCCTCATATAAAAGAAAGTCTAGCCAATTTAAAGTTAAATTATCCTCAAGTAGATTCGAATTATTATCATGGCCGTCCTATTTATCAGGCATTATTGTTTTGTGAACAGGATCAGAATGCCTTTATTGCGAAACATAATGCGCTTGACTTTATCCGCTGGCACCGGTTTTCCTATGACGTGCTTCCAGGTGGCGGATCCAAAGCTGTAGGAATCGATAAAATTATTTCTGCAAGTGGTTTAAACAAAGCGGATGCCTTTGCATTCGGTGATGGATTAAATGATATGGAGATGATTCAAGAGGTTGGCGTTGGAATTGCGATGGGAAATGCTGTTCCATCTTTAAAAAAAGTGGCTGATTACACGACAAGTACTGTCGATGAACAAGGTATCTTAAAAGGGCTCGAGTATTATAATTTAATTTAAGGCTATTTTTGTTCGCCTTTTCAAAATGATCCAGAAACAGTTACGAAGCAGGCAACTTCAGTAACTGTTTCTGCTTGTTATTGTATTGCTTTCGCATTTTCCGGAGCAAGAAATGGATTCTCTTTATTAATATAATCATAAAACATCAATCCATTTAGGTGATCAATTTCATGCTGAAATACAATAGCAGCGTAATCTCGCAGTCGTAATTTAAGATCATCTCCATTCATATCGGTTGCTCTAATGGTTACGCGCGCATTGCGTGGTACGTACCCATCGACTTGACGATCAACCGAAAGACAACCTTCTCCTCCAGCTAAATAAGCCTTCTCTACAGAATGACTAATGATTCTTGGATTAATTAATCCATAGCTGTATTGCTTCCCCTTTGGATCTTCAAAATGGACAGCAATTAAGCGTTTACTAATTCCTAACTGCGGTGCAGCTAAACCAACACCAGGTCTTAAATTATATTTTTCTGCCGTATTCTCATCTTGACTATTTTTTAAAAAAGTAAGCATATCATGTAATAAATTTATTTCCTCATCTGTTGTTGGTATATCTACGTCCTTGGCAACTTCACGCAATGACGGATGCCCTTCCCGGACGATATCTTTCATCGTTAACATGACTCATATCACTCCATATTTTATTTATATCAATTATTATTTTATCATAAAAGGAACAAAAAAATCATAGAATAGACACAAGGACAACCCTCGTCTTGTTTGAGTGAAATAATTTATTGAATAAATTTAAGATATCTTATGTTATACTAAAGGGCATGTTAATTGATTTTTTGGTAAGTTTTAACTATAAGGGGGGAAGATCACTGCGATGAATAAAAAGCTTTTGTTTTTTGTTACTATGACATTATTATTATTTATAAGTGCTTGTGGAAAGTCGACAGAAGAAAAAATATATGAACATTTAGAAGAAGCGGTAACCTTGGAGGAAGAGTTTGAAAAAGTACAAACTGAAATTACCGAACTGGAAAAAAAGGAGAGGGAATTATACAGCACGATCATAGAGCTTGGTCCGGATGAGTTAGATAAGATTAAAGAAACGTCAAAACAAGCGATAGAAACCATCGAAAAGCGGTCTAATAAAATGGAATCTGAACAGGAAAGCATTCATGCATCACAGGATGAATTTGAGAAAATTGATAAATTAATCGAAAAATTAGAAGATGAAAAAACAAAAAATAAAGCGCGTGAAATGTATGAAGTTATGATGGACCGTTATAAGCATTATGATCAATTACATAAGGAATACATAAAATCATTAAAACTGGAAAAAGAACTTTATCAAATGCTTCAAAAAGAAGAATTAGAACAAGAAGACTTAACAGCGCATATTGAAAAAATTAATAAAAAATATGAAAAAGTATTGGATAAAAACGAAGAATTTAAAGAAGCGACAGCTAACTATAATAAGTTAAAAAAGGAATTTTATGATCAGACTGACTTAAGTGTAAAGTATGATGATACTTCAAGTAAGAATGTAAACGGTAACGCAGAAGAAACTAAGGAAAAAAAATAATCAATCTTCAATTAATGGAAAGGCTAGGTGTATAACCTAGTCTTTTTTATTATACAACAACACAACCTGTTACAAGGTAAAATGGTACAGGTGATATAACAGATCGGCTATTTATTCGCGCTCGAACAAAAGCCTTCATGAAAATTTATATAATAAAACAAAAGGATTGACCAATTGAATCTATTTGGGCTACAATCTGAGTAGATTAAAAATTGTACCAGTGAAATTTGCGATATCAATGTAACAGATTATAATAGATGATTATATACAAATAAAAAAGGGTATTAGATTTATGCAAAAAAGGTACAGATTTTTTTCGATTACTGGGAAGGATAAAAAAGGATACTATTATTAAGGTAAATAGAAAGGAAGAGGTGAACTATTTTGAAACACGTTCTTGATAGTGTTGAAAGTAAGTTCGAAATGTTCCAGATTCTTGATGAAAATGGAAAAATTGTCAATAAAGATGATATGCCTGATCTGTCAGATGATGAGTTAAAAGAGCTTATGCGCAGAATGGTTTATACACGTGTATTAGATCAAAGATCTATTGCATTAAATCGTCAAGGAAGATTAGGCTTTTACGCTCCAACTGCTGGACAGGAAGCTTCTCAATTAGGAAGCCACTTTGCACTGGAGAAAGAAGATTTTATTTTACCAGGTTATCGGGATGTGCCACAGCTCATTTGGCATGGTCTTCCGTTGTATCAAGCATTCCTGTTTTCTAGAGGCCATTTCCACGGAAATCAAATGCCAGAAGGTGTAAATGCTCTAAGCCCGCAAATTATTATTGGAGCACAATATGTACAAACTGCTGGAGTAGCATTAGGAAAAAAACTACGAGGAAATAAATCTGTAGCAGTAACTTATACAGGTGATGGAGGAACTTCGCAAGGTGACTTTTACGAAGGGATAAACTTTGCGGGGGCATACGGTGCACCGGCAATTTTCTTTGTTCAAAATAACCATTTTGCAATCTCTGTTCCAGTTGAAAAACAAACAGCTGCGAAAACGCTAGCACAAAAGGCAATTGCAGCAGGTATTGAAGGTATTCAGGTAGATGGTATGGACGTACTTGCAATGTATGCAGTGACGAAACATGCTAGAGAGCGTGCTATTAATGGGGAAGGGCCAATGTTAATTGAAGCTTTAACGTATCGTTATGGACCACACACAATGGCTGGAGATGATCCAACGCGTTATCGTACAGAAGACCTTAATAATGAGTGGGAGAAAAAGGATCCGATTGTACGTTTTAGAACTTTCTTAGAAAGTAAAAAGCTTTGGTCTGAAGAGGAAGAGAATAAAGTGATTGAACAAGCAAAAGAGGATATTAAGGCAGCTATTAAAGAAACGGATAAGTATCCAAAACAAAAGGTAACAGACCTTATTTCTAATATGTATGAAGAACTTCCACAAAACCTTAAAGAACAAATGGAAGAATATAAAGAGAAGGAGTCGAAATAACAATGGCTCAAATGACCATGATCCAAGCAATTACAGATGCACTACGTACGGAATTGAAAAATGATGAAAATGTACTTGTCTTTGGCGAGGATGTAGGACAAAACGGCGGTGTGTTCCGTGCTACAGAAGGGTTACAAGATGAGTTTGGGGAAGATCGTGTTTTTGATACACCACTAGCTGAATCAGCTATTGGCGGACTTTCTATTGGACTTGCATTAGAAGGCTTCCGACCTGTGCCTGAAATACAGTTCTTTGGATTCGTATATGAAGTGATGGACTCGATCAACGGACAAATGGCTCGTACACGCTACCGATCAGGTAATACAAAGCAACAGCCAATTACAATTCGTTCTCCTTTTGGAGGCGGTGTAAATACACCTGAGCTTCATGCTGATTCGCTAGAAGGGTTAGTTGCACAACAACCAGGATTAAAAGTTGTCATCCCGTCTACACCATATGACGCAAAAGGATTACTGCTTGCATCGATTCGTGACAACGACCCAGTAGTGTTTTTAGAGCATATGAAACTTTATCGTTCTTTCCGCGGTGAAGTACCTGAAGAAGAATACACCGTTGATCTTAGCAAAGCAGATGTTAAACGCGAAGGTAAAGATGTTACATTAATTGCATATGGTGCAATGGTTCATGCATGCCTAAAAGCAGCTGATGAACTTGAGAAAAACAACATTAATGCAGAGGTAATTGATCTTAGGACTGTTTCACCAATCGATGTCGATACGATTATTAAGTCTGTTGAAAAGACAAATCGTGTTGTTGTTGTACAAGAAGCACAACGTCAAGCAGGTGTAGCAGCAAATATCGTAACCGAAATTCAAGAACGAGCAATTTTACATTTAGAAGCTCCAGTATTGCGTGTAACAGCTCCAGATACCGTGTATCCTTTCTCAGAAGCGGAAGATATATGGCTGCCAGATCATAAGGACATTATGGAAAAAGTGGATCAAGTAATAAATTTCTAATATTGGACGGGAGGTAGTATTAATGGCGTATGAATTTAAATTACCAGATATTGGTGAGGGAATTCATGAAGGCGAAATTGTGAAATGGTTTTTAAAAGAAGGCGACGAAGTCAAAGAGGACGACTCTTTATGTGAAGTACAAAATGACAAAGCTGTCGTAGAGATTCCTTCACCTGTAGAAGGTACGGTGAAAAAGCTTCATGTTGAGGAAGGAGAAGTTGCTGTTGTAGGCGATACGCTGATTACATTTGATGCAGAAGGCTATGAATCCGATAGTAGCGATGAAGAAGAAGCTGTTGAAAATGAAGCACCAGTAAACGAGGAACCAAAGCAAGAAAAAACGGAACAAAAAGAAACAGAGGATACAGATACGGGTTCTGATAAACGAGTAATTGCAATGCCGTCTGTTCGAAAATACGCTCGTGACAATGATGTGAATATTCAAGCCGTTAATGGAACGGGCAAAAATGGACGCATCTTAAAAGAGGACATTGACAGCTACTTAAGCGGGGATCAACCAGCCGAGGATGCAGTGGATGCAACTGAAGAGAAACCAGAAGAAACTACAAAAGAAGCTGCAGTTCCGATGGGTGAATATGCGGAAACTCGAGAAAAAATGAGTGGTATCCGCAAAGCGATTGCTAAAGCAATGGTTAACTCGAAAACTAAAGCTCCACATGTAACATTAATGGATGAAGTCGATGTTACTGAACTTGTTGCACATCGCAAGAAATTTAAAGAAATTGCAGCGGAGCAAGAAATTAAATTAACATATTTACCGTATGTTGTAAAGGCGCTCATTTCTGCATCGAAAAAACACCCAATATTAAATGCTGCTGTTGCTGATGAGACAAATGAAATCATCCATAAGCATTATTATAATATTGGTATTGCTGCAGATACAGATAAAGGTCTACTGGTACCAGTTGTTAAAGACGCTGATCGTAAATCTATTTTTGCAATTTCCAAAGAGATTAATGAATTGGCAGAAAAAGCTCGTAGTGGTACACTAACATCAGGAGAGATGAAGGGCGCATCAAATACGATTACAAACATTGGTTCTGCAGGAGGACAATGGTTTACACCAGTACTTAATTATCCGGAAGCAGTCATTCTTGGCATTGGCCGTATTGCCGAAAAGCCAGTCGTACGCGATGGTGAAATTGTCATAGCTCCAGTACTTGCATTATCACTTAGTTTTGATCATCGTATTGTAGATGGTGCTACAGCACAATTAGCTCTAAATCAAATCAAGCGATTACTAAATGATCCGCAATTAATTATGATGGAGGCGTAAGTTATGGTAGTAGGGGATTTCCCAATTGAAGTAGACACATTAGTTGTTGGTGCAGGTCCAGGTGGATATGTAGCCGCTATTCGGGCTGCACAATTAGGGCAAAAAGTAACAATTGTTGATAAAGGTCCATTAGGTGGTGTTTGTTTAAACGTTGGTTGCATCCCATCTAAGGCTTTAATTGAAGTTGGACACAAAGCAGAAGCGGCTAACGGACACGACGAACTTGGAATAACTGCAGAGAATGTATCTATCGATTTTTCTAAAGCACAAGAGTGGAAAGGAAAAGTTGTCGACAAACTTACTTCAGGTGTAGAAGGGCTTCTAAAAGGAAATAAAGTAGATATTTTAAATGGCGAAGTATACTTTGTTGATCAGCATACAGCAAAAGTAATGGATGAGAAGCAATCTCAAACGTACAAATTTAACAACTGCATTATAGCAACCGGATCTTCACCGGTTGAAATTCCTAGTTTCAAATTTTCCGATCGTGTGCTTGACTCAACAGGTGCGCTTAACTTAAAAGAAATTCCGAAAAAACTTGTTGTTATTGGCGCAGGGTATGTCGGTACGGAACTTGGAACTGCCTATGCAAACCTTGGTTCGGAAGTTACATTTATCGAAGGTGCGAAAGATATTCTTGGCGGCTTCGAAAAACAAATGACCCAATTAGTTAAGAAAGGCTTAAAGAAAAAAGGTGCCACTGTTGTTACAGGAGCAACTGCCAAAGGCGTTGAAGAAACAAAAGACGGCGTGAAAGTAACTTATGAGGCCAAAGATAAAGAAGAAACGGTGGAAGCTGACTATGTCCTAGTTACAGTAGGACGCAAGCCGAATACAGAAGAGCTTGGACTAGAACAGGCAGGTATTGAAGTAGATGAAAAAGGACTTATTAAAGTAGATAAGCAGTGCCGTACCAACGCTGATAATATTTATGCAATTGGAGACATCGTTCCTGGCTTGCCGCTTGCACACAAAGCTTCTTATGAAGGCAAAGTAGCAGCAGAAGCGATTAGCGCACATAAATCAGAGGTTGATTACCTTGCAATTCCGTCCGTTGCATTTACTGATCCAGAACTTGCATCTGTCGGTTATACCGAAAAAGAAGCAAAAGAAGCTGGGTATGATGTGAAGTCTTCTAAGTTTCCATTTGCAGCAAATGGACGTGCACTATCCTTAAATAGTACGGATGGTTTCTTGAAATTAATTACACGCAAAGAAGATGGTTTAGTAATTGGCGGACAAGTTGCTGGGCCAAATGCGAGTGATATGATTGCAGAAATCGGGTTAGCAATCGAAGCAGGCATGACTGCTGAAGACATTGCACTTACAATCCATGCACATCCAACACTAGGTGAAATTACAATGGAAGCAGCAGAAGTTGCTTTAGGAACTCCAGTTCATATGATGTAAAAACACTAAAAAAAGTGCCGGGACAAAACCCCAGCAAATGTAAAAAAGGTCAGATAGTTCATCTTTCGATGGACTGCCTGACCATTTTTTATGAATGAGATAATCTCGATATGGATGGTATCTTCGTTGCCTTCGACTACAGGTGGCTGCTTTCTGCGGGCATGGCTTCATCCACCTTTTGTTCCAGTTAACTTCATAGAGGGCCAACCTGTTTATATATATATCGATTAGAATTTTATCGATTCAGAAAATGCCTTTCGTTAGCTAATAATAGTAAACAAAAAGGACGAGGACACCACCTGATAAAATTAAAGTACCACACAATAACTATTGGAAGTGTCCTTAAGGGGCAAAGATAGGTGAAAATAAACTTTGTATGCGCGATGGTAAACTTGAGAATGTACACCGTCCGGAATGCAAATCTAATTATAGATAATGGAAATAATCCAAATCAAAAAGATTCCAATCATCGGTTTTGATGATTGGAACCTTTTTTAAGATCCTATGGCTCGTTTTGTCCTAGCCTTTTTGATTGGGATAAAATGATTTTAAGAAAAACAAGATTAGACAATATTGTCTAATCTTGTTTTGCACGTTTACGTTTTACATTAATATGCTTTGCTTCTTCTCTGAACGCTTTTATTAAAGAAAATACAATAAGAATCATAATGATTGTAAATGGAAATGCTGCGATAATCGATGCTGTCTGTAAAGCATTGAGTCCGCCTTGCCAGAGCAGGACTGCTGCAGCACCAGACTGAATAAGACCCCAAGCAAATTTCACGCTATTTGCAGGATATAAGCTTCCGCCCGTTGTTTGCATTCCTAGTACAAATGTTGCAGAGTCAGCAGAAGTAATAAAGAATGTACTAATAAGCAAAATGGCGATGATGGCAATAAAAGTCCCAAAAGGAATATGTTCTAATACAGCAAATAATGCTACTTCTTCTCCAATTGCATCAACATGTTGCATAATGTCTACGCCTTGGAAAAACTCTAAATTGATCGCAGATCCGCCAAATACAGAAAACCATAAAGTTCCAAAGATTGTTGGGACTAATAAAACACCTAGTACGAATTCTTTAACTGTACGCCCTCGGGAAACACGAGCAATAAATGTTCCAACAAAAGGTGACCAAGCAAGCCACCAAGCCCAGTAGAAAATCGTCCAGTCTTTTATCCAAGTTGAATTTTCTGGATCAAAAGGGGTCATTCTTAAACTCATACTTGGCAAATTCTGAACATAGCTACCGAATGTTGTTGTAAATAAATTCAGAATAAATTTGGTTGGACCTAAAAACAAAAGGAGCAACATCAATGCGATAGCAAGTACAATGTTTGTATTACTCAAGTATTTAATCCCTTTGTTTAAACCAGTCATAGCTGATAATAAATATAAGACGGTTACAATAAGGATAATAGACAGTTGAAGCGCAAACGTTTGATTTATGCCAAACACAAAAGATAAACCGCCACTAATCTGAATCGCACCAAATCCCAATGAGGTTGCTACACCAAAAACAGTCGCAAAAACAACGATCGTGTTAATGAGCGTCCCCCATTTTCCTTTTATTTTCTCTCCAAAAAGCGGCTGTAAGATATCGCTGACAAGACCGGAGGATTGTTTGCGGAATTTAAAAAATGCAAGAGCTAAAGCTAATGTAGCATAGATTGCCCAAGGGTGAACTCCCCAGTGGAAAAAACTATATTGCATAGCTGCTTTCGCTGCTTCATTTGTTTCTGCATCCCCATATGGTGGTGTGTGAAAGTGTGATAATGGTTCACCTGCGCCCCAGAACACAAGGCCAATTCCCATACCAGCACTAAATAGCATAGCAAACCATGTAAGGTAGGAGTATTCTGGTTCGTCATTTGGCTTGCCAAGTTTTATATTGCCATATTTAGAGAAAATTAAATAAATGGCAAATATTAAAAAACCAGTTGCACTTATTAAATAAAACCATCCGAATTTATCGACTAAAAACGTTTGAACAACAGTAGTAACATTGTCTAAATTTGCTTGAGGTAAGATCGAATCTGGAATTATTCCCCAAATAATAAATAAAATAGATATTATTGCGGATATATAAAAAACCCGAGTGACCTTTTTCATATTCATTATCCAATCCTTTCTCTAGAAATTAGTATAAACATAAGCGACATATTTATGTACATTTATGTATTTAAACATATCCTCTTTCTATATTCAAATAATCTTGTTTAAAATTATCGGATTATGCCGCTGAACTGATTCTTATATACCCATTAAGTCCTTAATCTAAACAACTTTCTAAAATTTAAACAATTTGCCAGGTATTGTCAACTTCTGTACCATTTTAATATAATAGATTAATAGATTAAAAGGGGGACTGTGTGTTGAAGCGAATTTTGGTTTTATTCGGTATGATATTGATGATTTCTTTAGCTGCCTGTAGTGGCAGTGAAGAAACACTTAAAAAAGACAATGAAACGAATGCATCTAGTCATCAAACAGAACATCAAGAAAAAAAGGTTAGTCCATCTAAAAATAAAGAAAATGATGATCAGAATAAACAAGATAACGATGAAGAAATGGATGAGGAGAAACAAAAGTTTGCAGAGAAAAAATACAAAGTTGATACAAATTCATGGTCTATTGTGCCTCTAGAAGATCAAATAGAGGAAAAAGTAGCTTTGCTGACCATTGATGATGCTCCTGATAACCATGCTGTAGAGATGGCTAAAACGCTCAAAGAATTAGATGTGAATGCTATTTTTTTTGTTAATGGTCATTTTTTAGAAACAGATGAGGACAAGGGAAAGTTAAAGGAAATTTATGATATGGGATTTTTAATAGGTAATCATACATACAGTCATGCATTTTTACCGGATTTGTCAGAACAAGAACAAAAAGAAGAAATCGTGAAAGTAAGTGATATGGTTGAAGAAATTACTGGTGAACGTCCAAAATTCTTCCGTGCTCCAAATGGAGCGAATACAGATTACTCCAAACAGGTTGCTGATAAAGAAGGTATGATTTTGATGAATTGGACATATGGTTTTGACTGGGAACCAGAATATCAGACGAAAGAAGCAATTACAGATATTATGGTTAATACGGAATATCTTAATGATGGAGCTAATTTACTAATGCATGACCGAAAGTGGACCGCTGCGGGTTTGCATGATATCGTTAGAGGTTTAGAAGAAAAAGGATATGAGATCGTTGATCCAAATTCAATACAGACAAAAGAGTAACGAGGTTGGGACAAAACCCTTCTTTATTTTACTTTTCCGTGCGATTTATACTTATTTAGTAATCCCGCTGACTTGCACCGCAGGCGGATGCTTTCCGCGGGCACGGCCTCAGCCTCAGCCTCCTCGGAAGAAAACCACTTCACGTGGGGTCTTGAGACCCGTGCTGTTCCCGCTGGAGTCAGCCACCTTTCGTTCCAGTCAACTAGATATGAAAAGGGCTTTAATATACTTGTTTTAGTAAACAAAAAGGACACCTTCTGATAAAATTAAAGCCACTACACAACAATTTATCAGGGTTGTCGCTTATGCTTAATTCTTATACCATGAATCAGGTTGTTTTGCCGCTGGATTTAGAAATTAAATTACAAGAAGATGATATTGCCTTTGCCGTGAATGATGTCGTGGAAAGTATTCCGGACGAACTTTCGACTGAAGAGCTAACTGAAGTAGTTGAATAGCTGAATGATACAGTGGCCGGCTATGACAAGCAAATGGAAGCAAGTGAAGATGGAAGTGAACGTAAGCAGCTTCGAGCGTAAAGAACTGAAACAATATCGCAAACGATTCCAGGACTTTTTAATCCGCAAACAGAAATACGAAAATGACATGAAAATCCTCGGAAAACGCAACAGTTATTTGAAGACAGAAAAGCAAAAGAAGGAAACAACCGGAAAATTTATTATAACGAAAAATGGGAGCAGCAAAAAGAATATATTAGAAAGAAGCTTTCAGAAGAAGAAACTGGTGAAATTTACGGCAAGCGTAAAACAGATGCAGAACTAGCGTTCGTATTTCTGAAGGCTAATTTTCGCTTCACGCGTTTGTCGGTGAGGGGCAAAGAGAAGATGGAAAATGAATTAGGGTTTGCGTTCATGGTGGTAAACTTGAAAAAGTGCATCGCCATGAACAGAAATCAGGCAAAAGATCAAGAAAGTAATCCTGAGAAAAATGGGTTCAATCATCAAAGACCGATGATCGAACCCATTTTTACTTATTCTTGGCTAGTTACGTTCCAACCTCTTTTATGCTTTTTACACTTTAAATAACACATTTTTTAATAGGTTATACTAATTCGGGCTTGAAACTTCAATTATGTCATATTATAATATGAATACGCTATCATTACTAACCAGAAAAAGGAGATGTAGCAAATGGGGACGATCGTTTGTCAAGATTGCCAACATGTTATTGAATATTTTGATGATGAGAAGGTTACTACTCTTTATGGTACTTGCTCAGATTGTGATTCTAAATAAACATCATTTTATATAAAAATAATCGTCAAGAGGCTGGGACAAAACTCGGCTAAATAGCGAAAAAAGAATTCAGTAGATACTGGATTCCTTTTTTTGCTTTAGATTTAAAATAATTGATTATTCTGCTAATAATTAGTAAACAAAAAAAGCACCTTCTGGTAAGATAAAAGTGACCAAACCATTACTCACCGGAGGTGCTCTTATGTTTAAACATTATACCATGAATCAAGTGATTTTGCCTTTAGATTTAGAGATTAAATTAGATAAAAATGATATTGCTTTTGCCATAAATGATTTGGTTGAAAGTATTCCAGTAGAATCTTTTGAAGATTTTGCTCGTAGTACAGGATGTCCAGCTTACCATCCGCGTATGATGATGAAAATTATTTTGTGTGCTTATACACAGTCCGTATTTTCCGGACGGAAAATAGAAGCGTTACTAAAAGATAGTGTTCGTATGATGTGGTTGGCTCAAGGATATGAACCAACTTATCGTACAATTAATCGATTCCGCACAAATCCTTTGGTTGAAGAATTATTACGTCAGTGTTTTGTACAATTTCGTTCCAAGCTAGTTCAAGAAAAAGAAATAGACACGGAAGCTATTTTTATTGATGGTACAAAAATAGAAGCAAACGCAAATAAATTTACTTTCGTTTGGCGCAAATCTGTAGAAAGATATAGTTCAAACTTAATTGAAAAATCTAATCTTATGTACGATGAATTACTGGAAAAAGAAATCATCCCGGCAATCGAACGTGAAAATGAAGAAGAACTTTCGGTGAAGGAAATAGAAACCATCGTCGAAAAACTAGACGATACCATTGATACATATACGAAAAAGATTGACGATTCTGATGTGGTAAGCGAACGGAAACAGTTGCGCTCGAAGCGCAAAGAACCGAAGAAATATCGAAAACATTATGGAGATTTTCTTGTTCGGAAACAAAAGTATCAGCGAGATATGGAGATATTTAAAGATAGAAATAGTTATTCGAAAACAGATCATGACGCCACATTCATGCGTATGAAAG
>NZ_JAGIKX010000003.1:0-212338 GCF_017874635.1 Virgibacillus alimentarius | reverse complement strand
TCCAGAAGAATGTCGTGTACCAAATAAATCTAAATAAAGCATAACATTAGTCCACATCTAGAAATAGGTGTGGACTATTTTACGCTTACTTTTATAAGTTTCCAATACCTCACAGAAGTGGAGCATATCATCAGCTACTTGGAGTATTTCTTCATCTATATAATCCAAAAATTTATTGCTTATATCCTCAGTATCTAGAAGTTCGAATCCCTGTGTTTCAGCATCTAATTTTTTAGTTTCATTCACAATATAATTTCGAAAATTTCTTTCTTCTGTAGAAATCTCAGAATTTGCAACCTTAGTAATGGCATGATCTAATTCTTTAAAGACATCTTCTGTATTTTTCTTTATTATTCTATACATATTTAGATCTATTACTTTATTATGAGCTATATGGTTTCTATCTTCACACAATCTATCCCACTTATTCTTAAATTCATCTATATCATCTATATAATTTTCGAATTCATTCCAGAACCCTTTTTCTTGTTTTAATTCATAGTTTAAAGGCTCTTTTAATAACTCCCTGATATATTTTTTTAAATGTTTTTCTTTGTCATCATCCTCTGTAGGGATATTCTTAAATGTATTAATCTTAAAATCTACTGTAAACACATATTCATTCTCAATAATCTTTGTTAAATCTTTTATATCAAATGAATAAAGATCTAGATTAATATCATTTAGATCAGTTAATGACTTCTGGTAGCCTTCATATCTGTCTGTTTTATTCTTTAATTCTTTTGGAACATGCTCCCACCAATTTAGCCCGTATTTTAGAGTCATATAGTGGATTATTAGCGTTCTAAAATGGTTTTCTGCCTTATTTATTAATGAATATAATTCTTGTGTTTGATGTTGTATTTGCTCATCTAAAACCCAATAACACGTATCAAAAAGCGGTAGTAATGCATTTTTTACAGCAATTTTTATATTATAAAAGTCTTTATTGGTAACATCATTTTCAAAATGAAGTTCAACAATCAATAATACTTTACCGCCATGTGTTTGTTTTCTAAAAGAAATCATAAATTGTGAATTATAATCATCTACTAAAAACATATAATTAGTTTCTCGTAACTCTTCCAACTCCTCATGAGTAACATCAAATACATCGTTAATTTCTATACTCGCAAGTTCGAAAACTCTATTAGTAAAGTTGTCTTTATTCTCACCTAAGAAAATTATCTCTAATTTTTTTTGATTCAAGATGTTGCCCCCTTATAGATTTTAATCCAATATTGGATATTACTTCTCTTAGTAATTATATCAATATTTTTAATTTTAGGTATGGTTAATTAGCAAATTCGTTACAGGAGTTTTTGTCTAATTTTATTGTGTTATAATAAGTAATAATATGTTACTTCAAGAAATATGAAGAATTTTTTTGCTAAATATTGTCCAACTAATAAATTAATTAGAAAGTTGTATTAGTCATTGAAATACCTAGTATCAGGACTGTTATACAAAAATGTTACTTGTCATAGGTTATCTATTTTCTGATCATGACAAAGGCAGATGAATACTGCTTTACAAATCTGGCCCTGATTCATGTGGACGGTGAAAATGCAACCTCTTCGAAACGTACGATGAAACGTTATCCGTACTCACACCATCGGATTTCAGATGTGCTTCTGGAAACTGCGGGAAAAATTGATATGTTTAGTTAACTATATGTTGTGTACGATTAATGTACACTATTATTTTTTGAATTTATATAACCATATTAAATTTCTACTGCTTATTCCTTCTCAAATCCCCACCTTGCAATTATTCACTATTGTTATCGGTTCTTATTACTTATTGTAAAATGTGGGTTTGGGAGGTGCTTATGATCAAACATCTTTTTAAAGCTACACAAGTGGCTCCCTCACCCGCATTCACTGGCTCTATTGTCCGCAAACGGTGGCTCAATCTGTCCGCAATACTCATCGCATTGAAATCCAGTTACATTGATTCTGCTGCACTATTTTTCAGTCAATCTATTGTCATTTAATAACTACATAAATTATAATCATATAGAATTCTAAAAGATTATATAGAAGGAGACAGTAACATGAATAAAAAGATAAAAAGAAATAGAATTCGTTGTAAATGCTGCGGAGATATTATTGAATCAAGACAAATATATGATTTTTAACAATGTTCATGCAAAACGGTAGCGATTGACGGTGGACTAGAGTATGCCAAAAGAATTTTTCCTAGTAATCCAGCTGAAAAATTTTATGATGAATTAGTAGAATATGAATGATTCGATATATACTTGACGAACTTAGACTGTTTCACTAGCGAGTATAATTATTGCTGCTCTAATCTAGGTAATCGGTTGGAGAGTTTTGAAAGATGTCATTGCCATGTTAATGGGAGTAATAAAAAGAATGTTGAGAACGATAGAACAATAATTAAGCATAAAGGTATAGGCCACAAAACCTTATACAACTAAATCATTTCTTAAATATGTGAACAATAATAATAAATCCCTCTTATAATTCAACTACTACAAAAAGAACCTACCCGATTTGCGGATAGGTCCCTAATTTAAAACTTATTCTACTGGTGATAATTCACTTTCTGTTACCCATTTATGGTTTTTCACCTCTTCTCCAGAATCGGTAGCTATAAAATCAACCATATATACGGTTGTTTCTTCCGCTGAATCGATTACTGCAGTTGCACCGTTCATACCCTCCATGTGATCTGCATTAAGAGTTACTTCAGTTCCCGGTTCAAAAGGTTCATCTCCTGCTTCTTCAATCTCTTCATGAATAACCCATTTATGATTTTCTACTGGTTCTCCACCAGTCGTTGGTGTGTAGGAAACAGTATATACCGTCGTATCGTATGCACCAACAATCGTCGCCTCAGCACCATTCATACCCGGCATATGATCGGATTCAATAATTGCTTGGCTGCCAACCTCATAAGAAGGGTTGTCCGCTTCTTGTAAGCCTTCGGGAATTTCGCCAGTGCTAGAATGGTTCATACCAGAATGATCCATGCCTTCCATATCTTCATTGGTATCAGATTCCTCCATATCCATTTCATTATTATTAGCCACATTTTCTTCCGTATTAGATTCGGTTTCTGTATTCTCCTCTTCATTTGCACCTGCACATGCAGATAAGATAAGTACTGTGAATATAGTAATTATCCCTATTACGATTTTTCTACTTTGCATTTAAACAATCCCTCCTAATAAAATAAAGCTTGCTTATATTCTAACCAGTAAATTTGCAGATTATATGCAGACCTTGCAAAACGTAAATTACGAATATTTCCAAAATAAATCTCCATTCCTTTTCCAAGTGGATTACAAAAGGTTATAAAAATACAATGTCATTTAATATCAATGACATTTCAGTAGAATAATCCATTTATACTCAACATCTAAATTTAATAGTGATTAGTTTTTACTCCAATTATGCATTATTTCTCGATATTTGTTCGGTATGATAATTGCGACGATAGATTGAATGGCAAGGGAAGGAGGAAAATGTATTAAAGGTAATTTTCTAACTCGTGGTGATTACAACTAAATAACTCATCAGAAATCTAAAATGCAAAAACCGAAATGATATTTTCAACAACTTATACTTGACGAATAAAGGAGCGAACAAATGAAAAAAAGTATATTGACAGGTGCAGGCTTGTTGCTAATATTGACGGGTTGCACAAACATCACAACAGAACAACAGTCTGTAGAACAAACTATGGAATCTGGAGAAATGCAACATGAAGAAAATATGGATATGAACCACGGGGACATGGAAGGTATGGAAGAACACATGGACCATGATAATATCCCCCCTCTTCAAGCCTCCAAAGGAACTCAGGAGTTAGTAATACCACCCCTGCTAGAAAAACAGAAGGAATCAGATTTCGATTATGAGGTGGTCGCACAAGAAGGCACGACGCAATTCTTTGATGGCTCTCCAACCAATACTTACGGATATAATGGGAATTTGTTGGGTCCGACTTTACAGTTGAAAGAGGGGGAAACCGTTAAAGTGAAGGTCCGGAATGAATTAAACGAACCAACAACCTTTCACTGGCACGGTCTTGAAGTACCGGGAACTGAGGATGGTGGTCCGAGTGATGTAATTCAGCCGGGGGAAAGTAAAATCGTCACCTTAAAAGCCGATCAGCCGGCAGCGACATTGTGGTATCACCCACATCCACACAAATCGACTGCTGAACAAGTTTTCAAAGGGCTTGCAGGAATGCTCTACGTGGAGGAGACGGATGAAGAAGCTCCTGCTTTGCCACATACTTATGGTGTAGATGATATCCCTCTCATTTTTCAGGATCGTCTCTTTGACGAAAACAAGCAACTGGATTATAAAAATCTGATGAACAGTGATGGAACAATCGGAGATGTATCGCTCGTTAACGGTACGATTAATCCGAAACTGACTGTGACAAAACCGCTGATGCGTTTTCGAATCCTAAACGGCGCGAACGCCCGAAATTACACGTTCCGTTTAAGCAATGGGGCCACATTTACTCAGATTGCTTCAGATGGCGGGTTATTGCATGAACCGGTTGAAATGGATGAGATTACGCTGTCCCCATCGGAGCGCGCTGAAATCCTAATTGATTTTTCAGCGATGGAATCCGATGAGCCAATTGCCATTACTGATGAAGAAGGTAATGCTCTGTTGCCTTTTGATTTGGATATCGACGGCGGAACGGAAGAAATGGAATCCATATCTTGGACCGATGACACTACCTTCCTTAAAGAAGAAGAAAAATCCTTACCGGTCTCCAAGGAGATCGAACTGTTTGGAATGATGGATAAGGTCACCATAAACGGCAAGAAATTCGATCCTGAACGGATTGACTTGCGGCAAAAGAAAGGAGTTTCGGAAGTTTGGGAAGTTTATAACAAGCCAGACGAAATGGGGGGAATGATACATCCATTCCATATTCATGGTACTCAGTTCAAAATCATATCGCGTGATGGAAGGGAACCAGCTCCGAATGAACAAGGGCTGAAAGATAGTGTTCTTATTGAACCGGGCGAACGAGTAAGACTGCTCGTCACCTTTCCAGAAGAGGGAATCTATATGTACCATTGCCATATTCTAGAGCATGAGGATAACGGTATGATGGGGCAAGTAGAAGTATACTAATTTTACGGAATAAACATTAAGAAGGGCTGTACCGATTGTTTTGGATTACGTACAGCCCCTTTTTATTTTGCTGACAATTCATCCTAAAACGTTGGTTAATGCCAAGAGATTTTAGGTATCCTTGAAATAATCTACTGTTGCCTTCGAAAAGTTCCACTAAAAATATTTATATAACAATTTTAATTAACCGTTTATAATATTTTCATATGATATAGTAAAAGTAAATTGGTACTTAAATCACTTTTTTGGTTCAGAGAAAAAGTGAAGTCGAGGTGAGATATTTTGTGTTTTTCCTATAGTTTTATTGAACAACAAACTCATGAAATGTCCAAAAAGATATGGGAAAGCTCCTTATACAAATTAATTAGGGTTGACTTTGCAGGTGGCAACTGTTTTGAAGTCCAAAGTAGATTAAATGATTGGGTAAGTCTTGAAACGGAAATGGGGAACAAGTCCGCTTTAATTACAAAAGTTATTTTGGAGGACTTAGAAGGAAAGCATTATTCTATTGAACCGAATGACAATGGGGTAAGATTTGCAAAAGGAGAAATCACTTATAAAGAGTATAAAATTCTTCAAAAGAAAGGGAATGCTCTTTGGATTACAATTTTTATTGTTGGGATTTTAGTATTTTTTACGTTGATGTCAGTGTTGGTAAAGTTTGTTCTTTAATACTATCTAATTTCTAATGGTTAACATATTGGTTCCCTTAGTGAAAGTAACATTATTTATCCAAATTTGAAACCACCCTCACACCTTATTAAATGTATATTAAAAGGCTGGTCTTCTCTATGAAAACCAGCCTATTTCGTATATTTAGGCAACATCATAGCCTTGTTCTTCAATTGCATCTTTCATGGCATCAACATTTACCTTTGATTCATCAAAAGTAACATCTACTTTTCCAGCTTCTAAATTAACCTCAGCTGCTGATACGCCATCTAATTTTTTCAATGCACCTTCAACTGACATTTTGCAGTGACCACAAGACATGCCTTGTACGTCTAATGTTTTCTTTTCCATTATATTTTCACCTCCTTTAAATAAATTTAATATATTTTATAACTTCACTCTTTTTAGTCGAAGTGAGTTAGTAACAACACTTACTGAACTTAACGCCATTGCTGCGCCAGCAATCCACGGCGCAAGTAATCCAATTGCTGCAACTGGTATTCCGGCTGTATTATATCCGAATGCCCAGAATAGATTTTGTCGGATATTTCTAATCGTTGCATGACTGATTTTAATTGCCTTCGGTATAAGCAATAGCTCACCACCAAGAATCGTAACATCAGCAGCCTCAATTGCTACTTCTGTACCAGTTCCAATGGCAATCCCAATATCCGCTGTAACAAGTGCAGGTGCATCATTAACACCATCCCCAACCATTGCAACTTTCTTACCTTGTTCTTGGATTGCTTTTACTTTAGCTGCTTTTTCTTCGGGTAATACTTCAGCGATTACCTGATCAATTCCAACTTGTTTTGCTATTGCTTTGGCTGTTCTTTCATTATCACCTGTTAACATAAACACTTCTATTCCTAAATCTTTCAATTGCTTAATAGCCTCTGGATCCGTTTCTTTTATAGTATCTGCAACAGCAACTGTTCCCCGGTACTCACCATCAATGGCAATCAACATCGCTGTTTTACCATCAGTTTCATAATTAACTAATTTTTCTTCATAACCTGCTGTATTAATTTGATGATCATTCATTAACTTTCTATTACCAACAAGAATGTTTTTTCCAGAAATTTTTGCTTCAATACCGTGACCCGGTACTGCCTCGAAATGTTCTACTTCCAAAAAGTCGATATTATTCTCTGTAGCGTATGCCACAATTGCTTCTGCAAGTGGATGTTCAGACCCTTTTTCTGCACTAGCCAATAATTGTAATGTCTCTTCATCACCTGAAAAATCAGTTACTTCTGGTTTTCCTTTTGTGATTGTACCCGTCTTATCAAGTACGATTGCTTCTAACTCATGTGTTCCCTCTAGGTGTTCCCCACCTTTAAATAAGATTCCACTTTCTGCAGCTTTTCCTGTTCCGACCATAATGGATGTTGGTGTTGCAAGTCCTAAAGCGCATGGACAGGCAATAACAAGTACAGCAATTGCTGCAACTAAAGCAGGTTCTAACTGACCCGGCTCGACTAAAGTAATCCATATAATAAAAGTAAGGATAGCAATACCGACCACTATTGGAACGAAATAACCTGAAATAACATCCGCTAATCGTTGAATTGGCGCCTTTGATCCTTGAGCTTCTTCCACGACCTTGACAATAGATGCAAGGGCCGTATCTTTTCCTACTTTTGTTGCTTCCATTTCAATGGAGCCATTTTTATTAATAGTAGATCCAATTAATTTTGCCCCTGAATCCTTTTCAATTGGAATTGATTCTCCTGTAAGCATGGATTCATCTACCGAAGTTCTACCTTTTACAACCATACCATCTACCGGTATCTTTTCTCCCGGTTTGACAATTAAGCGATCTCCAACGACAACTTCTTCTACAGGAATCATTAATTCTTTACCATCTCTAATTACACGAGCTTCTTTTGCTTGTAAATTAAGCAATTTGGATAAAGCATTTGTTGTTTGACTTTTCGCTCTCGTTTCCAAATATTTACCAAACAAAATTAACGTAATCAAAACAGCACTGGTTTCAAAGTATAAATGTGGCATATATTCTGGATTGCCAATAGTCATAAATGCTTCGTATAAACTATAGAAATAAGCCGCACTTGTACCTAAAGCAACAAGTACATCCATGTTTGCCCCACCATTACGTAGGTTCTTATATGCACCTTCATAAAATTGCCATCCAATGATGAATTGAACTGGTGTCGCCAAAGCAAATTGGAACCACGGGTTCATGAAGATATCTGGTATACTCATCCCAAATAAATGAACAAGCATTGTTAATAATAATGGTGCAGATAGTAAGACTGAAATAATTAATTTCGTCTTCATATTTTTTAGTTGTTTTTCTTTATAAGTTTGTTTTTCTTTCGCTTCTGCCTTTGGTTTAGCATCATAGCCAACATTTTTGATTTTATCAACCAATGATTTTACATCAACTAACCCCGGATTATATTCAATCGTTGCACTTTCTGTCGTTAGATTAACAGTTGCATGTTTTACTCCATCTTGTTTGTTCAATACTTTTTCAATACGGGTAGAGCAAGCTGCACAAGTCATTCCAAAGACATCAAGGTCTGTTTTCTCCGTTAGAACACCATAACCAACATTCTCTATTTTTTTCGATATGTCTTCAATAGAGGTTTTCTCTGGATCATAATCTATCGATGCCTTTTCTGTTGTTAAATTAACTTGAGCCTTGACCCCATCCATTTTATTCAAAACCTTTTCAACACGATTAGAACAGGCTGCACAGGTCATCCCTGTTACACCAAGTGTTGTATGATTTGTTTCACTCATAATAATTCCCTCCTTACTTGGAAAATTGCTTCATGACAGTCATTAATTCCTCAATAGTTTCCTTTCCTTCACCTTGTTTAATAGCATCGCTAACACAATGGTTAATATGTCTTTCTGTGATAGAAAATCCTACATTTTTTAGTGCAGATTGAACGGCACTAATTTGCACTAAAATATCTACACAATATCGATCATCTTCAACCATTTTCTGTATCCCACGAACTTGACCCTCAATTCGTTTCAAACGATTAATCGTTTTCTGTATTTCATCTTTCGTTCTTGGTTTACTTGGGTGATCATGTAAGAATTTCTCTTCCAAATGAATCACTTCCCTTTCTTTTATATAATTACTATACCCCCGTACAGTATATTTGTCAATAGAAAAACTTCATTTTTGACAACATCTTTTAATATTTTATTCCTTTGGATGTTATATGTTTTCATACTCCAAGGTCTATTATTAGCTTATTAATTGTTCTTTACCTATCCGTTTTAAAAATTTATGGAATGTCTCCCGTTTTTTTTCCTTTTCGGCATATACAGCAATGATTTTTTCCACTGTATTGTATAATTCTTCTGGTGTTAAATTTTCCCTCAGTAAAGAACCAACCTCAGCATCTTTTCCTTTCGCTTTACCACCAACATATAAATTATAATGATCTTTATACTTCATTACACCTATGTCACTTAACATTGGTTCACCACAACCAATGATACAACCTGTATAAGCAACTTTTAGGGTAAATGGTACAGGTTTTCCTGCTATACGGCGATTTATTTCTTTTGCCACTGGCATCCCTTCCCTTTCTTCCCCTTTACAAAAATTACAGGTTCTCAAGCTCTTTACGTAATTTCCAACTGGATAACATTTTAAACCAACACTTTCAAATTCTTTAATTACTTCGTCTTTACCATCTTCTAGAATCTCTATATAAAGTTGTTGAAAGGTGGTTAACTCCAGTTCATCTTCCTCATCCATGTATTTTGAGATTGTCATAAGTTGTTTGGAATTGAGTTTAGCACCAAACCCTATGCCCCCATTAACAGCAATTTTTATTTTATTCTCCATATTCTTATCTCCCCTATTTTCAATATTTGTAACAATGGATAATATATATCTATATACAAATTAAACAGTTTTTTATGAAATCATCCTCTCACCAAATAATACTATACCCCCCAAATGTATGTAAAGTGAAAAAAACGGACAAAATTTTGTCCTAAACAATATTTTGAGATTCTTTATCCTCATTATTGTTATTACCTTAGATTAATTTTTGTTGAAATCTGCACAAAAAATGGACATATTTTTTATATGTTATTTAGTGGATAAAACTATTAAAGTCAAAGCGAGTGAATTGATATGTTCGAACTTTTTAATGAAATAGGCATTATGCTAAATGGGCCACTTCAACAAATTGCATATGGATATGAACACATACCGCTGTTATTTGCATTTTTTCTTGGGTTAATTGGCGCTGTTGCTCCTTGTCAGCTAACAGGCAATATCAGTGCAATGACTATTTATGGAAACAGATCATTAGTTGAAAAAGTCCCTTGGTTACACATATTTCTATTTGTTTTAGGTAAAATAGTTGTTTTTTCAATAATTGGTTTAGTAATCTGGTTACTTGGGAAGGAAATACACAGTACTTTAACACAAATGTTCCCGATTCTAAGAAAAGCAATTGGGCCATTACTTATACTGGTTGGTTTATTTATGATAGGTTTATTTGGCTGGAGAAAAACAGGAAAAATGTTTAAAATACCCACTAAATTTAAAGATAGTTATCTAGGAAGCTTTTTAATGGGTGCGAGTTTTACGTTAGCATTTTGCCCTACTATGTTTGTATTATTTATACTAACCTTAATGCCAGTTGTATTAGAAACATCATATGGATTTGTATTACCTTCCGTATTTGGAATTGGAACCTCACTTCCACTTTTATTAATTATTTTTCTTATTTGGTATTTTGGGGCAAGTGGCATTATATTAAAGAGAAGCAGAAAAATAGGGTCACTAGTACAAAAACTTGCAGGAGTTATCATTCTTGTTATAGGTATTCTGGATACTTTAACTTACTGGTAAAAGAGGTCAATTATGTTTAATAAATTATCCTTAAAAATTGGACTATTATTCTTTGTGTTCATGTTAATTATCGAGGTTTTTGTTTATTTTATTCTATATACAAATATAGCAAATGAACGTATTGATGAAGTGATGGATAGTTTATTAGCTCGTGCCAATACACATAGTGCTGTCTTGGAAAATAATCTTGATTCATCAACGTTGGAGCATGTTGCTATCATGGAGTCAGAGTCGGAATTTGCTGTTATTATTACCGATGCCAATGGTAACATCATCATTAATTCCGATCCTGTTGAAAAGGAAATGTTTGAAGTAATTGATCATACGGATTATAAGGATATACCCCGTGTAGGAAAAGTAGTAGAACAACGTTGGTCGGAAAAACAATATATAGCGGTTGATAGCCCCATTACTATTGATGAGGAACATCAAGGGCATGTCTTTATGTTTGCTAATACCAATATTGTAAAAAATATGGTTAATCATTTGAGTGATCAATTTGTCATAGTAGGACTAATCACCATTGTTCTAACCATCTTTACCGTTTTTATTCTTTCTCGTTTTATTACGTTACCATTAATGAAAATGAAAGAAGCCACAGAACAACTAAGCAAGGGGAAAAATAAGGTGCAATTACATATGGAACGAAAAGATGAACTAGGTGAATTAGCTGGTTCTATCATGAGGTTATCTAGTGATCTAGAACGATTAAAAAATGACAGAAATGAATTTTTGGCAAGTATCTCTCACGAACTTAGAACGCCATTAACCTACATAAAAGGGTATGCGGATATCATCAGTAAGCAAGACATAACGGACGAAGATAGAAAAGAATATCTGGATATCATACGGGAAGAAACGGAGCATTTGACAGTTCTAGTTAAGAATTTATTTGACCTAGCTAAAATGGATGAGAATAAGTTTGTAATTAATCGAAAAAGTGTTAGTTTAAGACAACTAATCCAAACGATTGAAGAACGAATTGCTCCAGTAATGGAAGAAAAAAATATTACACTTTCTACTTCATGCCAAGTAAATATCATAGGTAATATTGATCCCGATAGAATCCAACAGGTTTTATTAAATATACTAGATAATGCCAGAAAACATACACCCGATGGAAAGTCTATATCATTAGAGGTAACCCAGAATGATAGGGAAATTACTATAGCTATTTCAGATGAAGGGGAAGGAATTCCAAAAGAGGAATTACCATATCTATTTGAACGGTTATACCGTGTAGAAAAATCGCGTTCCAGAGAAAGTGGTGGAACGGGATTAGGGTTAGCTATTGCAAAAGAAATTATAGAATCTCACGGAGGTACGATTGAAATCGAAAGTGAACTTGGCAAGGGTACAAGGGTTATTGTTCATTTAACAAGAGGTGAATATAATGGTTAAAGCTTTATTAGTAGATGATGAAAAACGAATGTTAGATTTATTAGCATTATATTTGAGACCACATAGTTTTATATGTAAAAAAGCTATTAGTGCTAAAGAAGCATTATCTTTTTTAAAAGAAGAAACTTTTGACATAGTACTTATAGATATTATGATGCCTGAAATGAACGGCTGGGAATTATGCCAAGAGATTAGAAAAGATTCGGACATCCCTATCATTATGGTATCGGCTCGTGAACAGAAAGAGGATATTATAAAAGGGTTAAAATTAGGTGCAGATGATTATGTGACGAAACCCTTTGACGAAGATGAGCTATTAGCAAGAATAGAAGCGGTATTACGTAGAATGAAACCTGCGAGGAAGATTGAAGTACATGGTCTCTTATGGAATGAAGATGAGTTTGAGTTATCATATAAAAATAATACATTAAAGTTAACGCCAAAGGAATTTACCATGCTAGGTTATTTTATGAGAAAACCAAACCAAGTGTTTACTAGAGAACAATTAATTGAATTAATTTGGGGATACGATTCACACACAGAAGGAAGAACAGTTGATTCCCATGTACGGAACATGCGAGATAAAATTCGTCAATCTGGATTTCCCATAGATGATTATTTAATAACTGTTTGGGGTATTGGATATAAATGGGTAAACAAGCCTTCATTATAGGTATAAAAAGGTCTTTAATACATTTATAAAAGAAGACCTTTTGTTTTGACACAAATCTTTTACATAAAATCATAGCCTTATTATACGATACAGGGGTATAGTATGATATAATATGGATAGAAGGATGAATAATACAGAAAATAATAAATATCCATACCAAAGGAGGAGTAATAATGAATAACAAAGGAAATGAAGAGAATCAACACAACCACAATAAGCATAGAGAACATGACCATCATAATCAACATGAGGAACAAAAACATCACAGTCATCAACATCATAATCATGAACATGAAGATATGCATGGTCATCACAAACATGGACATGAAGAACACAAAAATCACGACCACAGTCATGGACATAGTGGGCATCATGGTGGACACGGTGGACATGGCGGACACGGCGGACATCACGAACATATGGTAGAAGATTTTAAGAAACGTTTTTGGATATCCCTAGTTTTATCAATTCCTATTTTATACTTATCTCCAATGATTCAAATGCTGATTGGATATGAAGTAAATTTCACAGGTGATACCCTCTTACTTTTCTTGCTTTCCACGATTGTCTTTTTCTATGGTGGAAAACCATTTTTACTTGGTGCATGGGATGAGTTAAAAGAGAAATCGCCTGCAATGATGATGTTAATTTCTTTAGCTATCATCGCCGCTTATGTATATAGCACACTGACAGCATTCTTTATCGAAGGCAGCGACTTCTTCTTTGAACTAGCTACTCTTATTGTAATTATGTTGTTAGGACATTGGATAGAAATGAAATCCCTGATGGGTGCTTCAAAGGCACTGGAAGAGCTAATCAAGTTAATGCCAAAAGAAGCCCATAAACTGGACAAATCCGGAAATATTGTTGAGGTAACAGTCGAAGATTTACAACCGGGTGACCTGATTTTAGTTAAATCGGGTGAAAAGATTCCAATTGATGGTGAAATTTATGAAGGAGAATCTACCGTCGATGAGTCTATGCTTACAGGAGAATCTGTCCCTGTTGAAAAAGGACCCGGAATGGAAGCGATAGGTGGTTCCGTCAATGGTGATGGTGTATTAAAAGTTAAGGTAAGTAAAACAGGAAATGACACCTACCTATCCCAAGTTATTAAATTGGTAAGCGATGCAGAAAAATCGAAATCAAAGGCCCAAGGCTTTGCGGATATTGCTGCTAAATGGTTATTCTATGTTGCTCTTGTAGTAGGGATTATAACCTTTGCAGTTTGGTGGACTAACGGGGATTTAGATTTTGCTTTGGAACGAATGGTTACCGTTTTAATTATTGCTTGTCCACATGCACTTGGTTTGGCAACACCACTAGTAACATCTAGATCTACTTCCATTGCAGCTAAAAACGGCTTGTTAATTCGAAATAGAGTAGCATTTGAAAGTGCATTTAAATTGGATCGCGTGGTGTTTGACAAAACAGGAACACTTACGGAAGGTAATTTTGGTGTTACGGATATCCATCCAAGTGAGGGAATTAGTGAAGAAGAATTATTGAAATTAGCTTATTCTGTTGAAACACAATCAGACCATCCAATTGCTAAAGGAATTGTGAAAGAAGGAAATGATCGTAATTTAACCCCCCTTGATGTTAAGGATTATCAGAATTTAACTGGGAAAGGGTTAGTAGCTAAAATCGGTGATGCAGAAATTGCTGTTATTAGTCCCGGTGCTATGAAAGCAAATAAAATTTCTTTTGATGAAAAAATTTATGACCAACTGGCTTTACAAGGGAAAACTGTCGTATTTGTTCTTAAAGATAATGTCTTACAAGGAATGATAGCCCTAGCTGATATCATCCGTAAATCTTCTTATAAAGTTATTAAAGAATTAAATGACCGTGGCATTGAGACGGTTATGATGACTGGTGACAACACACGTGTAGCAAATTATGTAGGAGAAAAATTAGGTATTTCCAAAGTCATCGCTGAAGTACTTCCCCATGAGAAATCAAATAATGTGAAGTATTTAAAACAAAATGGAAAAAAAGTGGCGATGATTGGAGATGGAATTAATGATGCGCCCGCCTTAGCGGAAGCTGATTTGGGAATTGCTATTGGTGCAGGTACAGACGTTGCGATTGAAACAGCTGATGTCATATTAGTTAACAGTAATCCAGTAGACATTTTAAATATCATTAAATTGTCTAAGGCAAGTCGCAGGAAAATGGTTCAAAATTTAGGATGGGCTGCTGGGTATAACATTGTTGCTATTCCTTTAGCTGCAGGTGTATTGTACAATGTTGGGTTTGTCATAACCCCTGCCGTCGGAGCCGCAGTTATGTCACTCAGTACCATTATTTGTGCAATAAACGCTCAATTATTAAAAATCGATTAATAGAAACAAATAGTTTATGTTTGGCTAAGCATGTATGGTATTGCTTAGCCTTTTATTTTTCTGTAGGTAAATTCTGTTCATAAATAGTACAAAGAATCTGCTTAATTTCTGCAAACTTGTAACGTAATCTAACAGAGAGTGTCTTTAGATAATACCACCGTTATACTATATTTCCTATAAGGAGTGATACATACTTATGAGTTTGGAGGAAACGAAAAAGAAGAAGAAAAATAAAAGGAAAAACAGATTAATTTTTAGAACTTCTATATTAATTGTAATGGTTGGAGCTATTATATTTGCATTAGTGTCTAATATACAAGCGGATAAAACCATTTATCAAGTCGGAGATGAAGCACCTGACTTTGAATTGAAGCAAATTAATAAAAATAATGAATTAGAAACTATACGACTAAGTGATTTTAAAGGGCAAGGTATTATGCTGAACTTTTGGGGTACTTGGTGTAAACCGTGTGAAGAAGAAATGCCCTACATGCAAGAGCTTTATCCCGTATATAAAGAAAAAGGAATTGAAATCATTGCAGTTAGTTTGGATAATACAGAATTGGTTGTAGATCGATTTATTGATAAATATGATCTAACCTTTCCAATTCCCCATGATAAAACAGGAGAAGTCAGGGATTTATACAAAATAGGACCAATTCCAAGTTCCATATTCATTAATCCGGATGGGGAAATTCAAAGGATTGTAAATGGGGCCTTATCATTAGAAAGTTTGGAGAGTTACTTTAAAGAAATATTACCAAAACAATAGACTATGATTTTCTAATAAAGGGGGATAAAATTTTTGAATGAAATAAATATATTTCTAGCTTTTGGTGCTGGTTTCCTTTCTTTTATTTCACCGTGTGTATTACCACTATATCCGGCATTTTTATCTTATATTACCGGAATGAGTGTAAGTGAGATAAATGAAGAAAATAAAAAAATGAATAAAAAAGCTCTTTTACATACCGTTCTATTTTTACTAGGGTTCTCAAGCATTTTTATTATGATTGGTTTTACCACCTCTTATATATCGGAATTCCTATTAACCTACCAAGATGCCATTAGACAAATTGGTGCTATTTTAATTATTTTCTTTGGACTAGTGATTGTTGGAATTTTTAATTTTAAATTTCTAATGAAGAATAAAAAAATCACATTCAAAAATCGTCCCGGCGGTTATGTTGGTTCTTTCATCATAGGAATGGCATTCTCTTTGGGATGGACTCCTTGTACCGGTCCAATACTAGCTATTGTGTTATCATTAGCTGCAACAAATCCTGATGTTGGTATGATTATGATGATTAGTTATGTTTTAGGTTTTTCGATTCCATTTCTATTATTAGCATTGTTTATTGGTAAAATTAAATGGATTAAAAAACATAGCCTAAAATTAATTAAAATTGGTGGATATATTATGATTTTCATGGGAGTAGCACTATTCTTTGATTGGTTGACAAAATTAACTTCCTTCTTAGCTGGATGGTTTGGTTTTTATGGATTTTAAAAAATATTTTACATAATTTATCTATTATATCTGCACGAATAATGCATATTTGAGCATTATAATTTGTCTTGTAGAAATTGTTACAATGTAGAATATCGTTCGTTTTACATGGTAATATATATTAAGATTTAACAAATTGGATGAAAAAGGAGTCGAACAATATATGAAAAAAGGATTATTGGCAGTAATTGGATTATTACTTATTTTAATAGTTGCTGCTTGTAGTGAAAGCGAAAGTACATCAAATGAAAAAGAACCACAAGATATCAAGAAAATGGTCCAAGACTACAGTGTCGGGGATTCCGATGCTGTGTCTGCTTCTATTACTTCAGAAGAGCTTATTGTAACTGATAGTAATGATAAAGAGACTACCTACGATCTTCCCGAAGATGAATTTTTTGTTTCCATCGCACCATTTGTTGAGACAACCCACCCTTGTACCAATCATAGCTTAACTGGTTGCCAAGGAGAATTAGTAGAAAAAGAATTTGATGTTTATATTGAAGATGAAGATGGTAATGTGGTTGTTGATGAAACTATGACATCATTCGAAAATGGATTCATTGACTTTTGGTTGCCACGTGACAAAACATATAACGTGAAGATTCAATATGATGGAAAAACAGCTGAATCTGAGATTTCCACTTTTGAAGGTGACAATACTTGTATAACAACAATGCAATTAATCTAGTATTTTTACCTCGTGATACTTTTTAAAAAATAGAATAAAGATTATTGGGAAAAAATTATATGATTTTATAATATTTTCATTAGAATCGAGTGTTTTTAGATAAAGCACTCGATTCTTTTTTGCTAAATTTTACTATATTTAGGATTCTTTCTTTGGCTCCCTTTTATCCTTATTACTACTGACTGTAAACGAAATTAGATTTATACCTGATAATCAAAAAATAATACGGAAAATAAAAATTCACACTATGATTGAAGCACCCTTGTTGGATAAAAAATTGTATCAAGGGGATAGTAAAATTTGTACTTAATCTTGAATCGAAGGAGGATTTTCAGATGGCAGTGTCTTATGAAGAATGTATTAAAGCTTGTTTAGAATGTATGGAAGCTTGTAATGGGTGTTATGATGCTTGTTTAAAAGAAGAGAATGTAAAAATGATGGCGGATTGTATCCGCTATAATAGGGAATGTGCAGACATTTGCGCATTAGCAGCAAAAGCAATGCAATCGGATAGCCCTTTTGCTAAGCAGATTTGTAAGCTTTGTGCTGACATTTGTGAAGCATGTGGAAAAATGTGTGAACAACATAACCATGCTAATCATTGCAAGGAATGTGCTGAATCTTGTTTTAAATGTGCAGAGATTTGCCGAACAATGGCATCTTAAATATAAAAACGGTGAACTTGTGTCACCGTTTTTATTAATTTGTAGTTATGATTAATACTTTTTCTGTATTTAATTATTTAACAAGTGTTGAAAATGTTGATAGGTTTTTACCTGTTCCTGAGTATCTGCATGGGGAACAAATGACCAACCCATACGATTGATAAAATCAGAGTATCTTTTTTGAATTTCTAACTGTTGCAAAGCCATTTCCACATGAGCATTTCTAACATTTCTATTTTTCATTAATAAAGCAGAAGTATAATTTTCATTTGACATCAATTTAGCACCAGCATGTGCTTCTAATGCAATCCATTTATCGTTGTATTTATTAACCCCCGTACCATCTGCTCTTTGGTTGCTTACATCATACATATTTAAATCCGGAACTTCAACATACTCATTATTATTAGGATTAATTAAAAATAACATTACCCTAACATGCGACATCATGACATTTATCTGGAGAGCAATAATACCTTTCAAATCTGGATTTGTAGTATTAATATGATAGACTTTTAACTTATTTATCATTCCTTCGTGTGTAGACAAATGTTCGGCCATTAAGCCAAGATCTACAGATGGTAAAGTTGACATATAACTCACCTTTCATTAAATAAATTCCCTTTAATATATGCTGTTTAATGAAAATCTGTTATTAATGCCCACTCTTATCTAGAAAGTGAAAATCAAGTGGATCAATGTAATTCAATACCAAAAATAATATTACAATGGTAAAAATCATTAAGAATGGATATTTAAAAAAGGAAAGAATTTGGTGGTTAGCTTGTTTACGAATCGATTCTTCTGCTGCATATAAAACAAGTAACAAAACCATTGTTATCAACACAGCTATAATATTAATGATTGCATTCGGCCTAGTCATTGCTACCATATCTCCTAGCATGGCTCCCATCATCCCCCCCATTAGTCCGGAGAGTATGCCATCAATGACAGCAGGAAGACCTATAGGTAATCCTGCTAAAAACCCAACAACCAATCCAATCATTATAGCGTAAATGGTTGATTTAAATAAATCACCATGATAGATAACCCCTAAAATAGTTCCCATTAGAATTCCTGCCGACATCGCTAATGACATGGATATCATCATTCCATTCATTTTTGTTACCCAATTTCGGTAATGCGCTACATAGATAATGGTTGTTATAACTTGGGTGGCACACAACAAAAGTATAAAAAATAATGAAATTGACATTATTTCAACCCCAATCTTAGTTTGTCCACTTTTATTGTATTCACTGTTAACCCGCATTATGATATACCCATATAGGGTTTATTTTTATATTTACTGATAACAGTACAAGAGAGTTATTGTAAAAATAATCGAAACCTCCGTTCCTTCATCTAAGCTACTATCTATTTGAATTTCCGCTTAATCAAAAAATACGGTGAATTATGTCACCGTATTTTTTGATTATAATGAGTATATTTCGAAATGCTCATATGGATAATTAATATAATATTTAAGCTTCCACTTTTTATTCCACTTTAAATTGTCCCATCATTCCTGCATCTTCATGTTCAAGTATATGACAATGATACATAAATACACCAGAATGATTAAATGTAGCAATAGCCCTAACTTTTTCTCCCGGATACACAATAAACGTATCCTTCCATCCAGTTTCATTAAGTGGCGGTGGATTTCCATCACGATCAATTATTTGAAATTGGACACCATGCGCATGGAAGGGATGAACAGTCCCTCCCATCATTCCCATTCCACTCTCATTGGAAACTTCCCATATTTCTGTTTCATGTATATCCACAAATTCGTCGATTCGATTCATATCCATTTGTTTTCCATTAATGTTGACCATAGGCCCCATTCCTTGAAAAACAAATTCTCTAGTTCTTACTGCTTCATCAGGATCAATCTTCTCAATGGTAGTTAATTGTTCTGGAATGGCATAGTTGGATTCACTTTCACCGTTTACAACAAACTTCATAAACTCTGACCCTTTATTCGATAATTGAATTGTATCTCCATCCTTAAAATTTGAAAAATCAACTAGGATTTCTGCCCTCTCGGCTGGACCCAGAATAAGCTCGTCCATCTCTACTGGATTTTCAAGAAAACCACCGTCACTTGCAATTTGATAAAAGGTTTGGTTATTACTAAAATGGAGTTCATACACACTTGCATTCGATCCATTTAATAACCGTAGCCTCATCATGCCTTTTGGAACTTCCAAATAAGGATCTACAGCCCCGTTGACTAGCATTGTACCTCCTTGTAATCCGTTCATCACATCATGCATTCCTAGTTCATATTGAAAACTTCCATTTTCATTAAATTGTTTGTCCTGAATGATAAGTGGAACATCATTCACCCCATAGTCTTTTGGAATATCCAGAGAGTCAGAAACTTCATCTTCAATGAAAAATAATCCCGCTAATCCCTTATATACTTGCCTCCCGGTATTTTTTTCTGGGTGAGGGTGATACCACAGCGTAGCTGCAGGCTGATCTATCGTAAATTCCGGTGTCCAAGACTCGCCCGGTTGAATTCCTGAATGTGGTCCTCCATCTGCGTCTCCATCCACTTTTAGGCCGTGCCAATGAATTGTCGTAATTTCATCTTCTAAATTATTTTCTACCTGTACGGACACGTCTTCCCCATTTCGGACCCTAATGACAGGGCCTAAATAATTTCCGTTATACCCCATCGTTTCTGTTTCCACTCCTGAAATAAATTCCTTTGTTGCATTTTGGGCAGTTATATGGAATTCAGCTTTATCTGGATCTGGATTTTTATCCTCTAACAATGGTGGGATGGGTAGAGATGAATTTCCAGCTATATCCGTTTTATTAAAGGAATTCCCATTATCTGATTCATTGATTGGGTATCCCGATATACCTGAACCTTGTATAAAAAAGAGGTAATACCCTCCAAAAATAATTACTAATCCAGCCAAACTAATACCTAAATATTTTTTCATACTTTTTCCTCCTCGTGAGTGAAGATGTTACCCAGCCATTCAGATTCTTATCTATTCATAAAGTTTCATGCTTTGGGAAGAAAACTGTAATTTCCGTTCCTTCCTTCCATTTACTATCGATTTGAATTTTTCCACGGTGTGCATCCATTAATGCCTTGACAATAGACAATCCAATACCTATTCCACCTGTTTTTCTGTCTCTTGATTTATCCCCTCGGTAAAATCGTTCAAATAGATAGGGGAGATCATCCTCTTTAATCCCAATCCCTTCATCTTGAACACAAAACCCAACATAAGCATTAGAATCCACTATCTTAACATATACGCTATTCCCTGCTGGGGTATACTGAAGGGCATTATTTATTATATTCGTTAACACTTGTAAAACACGATCCTGATCCGCATGTAACCAACATTCTTTAGTTGGCATTTGAATGTTTAACGAAACGCCTTTTTTCTGAAAGGCTGGGGTAAATTGCCCCCCTACTAAACGTAATAAATATCCTACATCTATATTACTTTTGTTTAGTTTTATTTGTGGATTTTCAGCGGCAAGTAACTCTTCCAATTCACCCACTAGACGTACTAAACGCATCAATTCATCATGACCTTGCTGCAACCTTTTTGGCGTTGGTTCAAAAACCCCATCTTGAAAAGCTTCCATTTGACTTCTTAGTGTCGCAAGTGGGGTTCGTATTTCATGAGCAAAATCAGCAGTAAACTGTTTACGAAGCATCTCTTCCTTTGATAACGATTCAGCAAGTCGATTAAACGATTCACCAAGTGGCTTCATTTCATCTGACAATTCCTTAACTGGTACACGAGTTCGCCATTTATGTTCTTGTAATTCTTGAATAGCTTTTGATAACTTTCGATATCCAGTTGTTAGGCGTTTCGAAAACAATAGGCTAAACACGAACGCTAAAACAACTGTAACAATAATAGCAAGATAAATATTCGATTTAATTGTATTTAAAAAAGCAATGTCTTCCCCTATCATTTCCTCTGGATAATAAACTTCCATATTGCCTACATATCTTTCATCAAATGTTAAATCATAAGTATTTTTTCGGTATTCCGTTTTCATATCGATGTCCGAATCAGAATGCATTCCCATCCTATTCATCATTCCGAGCATCATCGTTGTATCTGCTATTACCTGTCCTTCTTCATCAGTAATTCTATAAAATAAATTGTCTGTCATAGCTTGTTGATGCATTAAATTTATTAATTGGTTATCAATTAGTTTCCCTGTTTCTTTATGAGAATTAATTGCTTCATCTTCTATTAGCTTACTTCTTTCTTCTCTATTAATTTTTAAATATTCATTAAATTGATCTTCAAATCCCCAAAGTATAGAAAAACTAGTAAGAAAAATACCACAAAGTGACACAACCAATAGGTAAAACAGGATTTTAGAACGGAGTGTCAATCGACGCATCAGACGCTCCCCCAAACTTATATCCCATCCCAAAAACAGTTAAAATAAATTCTGGGTGGCGAGAATCTGTTTCAATCTTTTTCCGAAGGTTTTTTATATGTGTATCAACACTTCGTTCATATCCTTCAAAATAAGATCCATCTTCCTGAATTTTTTCCAGTAAATCCAAACGACTGTAAACTCGTCCGGGGTAGCTTGCCATAGCTATTAATAGCTTATATTCGATAGGAGTTAGTGGTATGATTTGGTTATTCAATGTCATCTCCTTTTTTAAGAGATCCACTGTTAGCTTTCCTTCATTGAACGATAAATGGTTTCCACTATTTACTCTTCTTAACCTACGTAAAATAGCCTTTGCCCTTATTACGACTTCTCTTGGACTAAAAGGTTTTGTAACATAGTCATCTGCCCCAATAACGATTCCATTAATTAAATCGTCTTCTGTCGATTTTGCTGTTAACATAATGATAGGAACATCACTTTCTTTTCTCGTTAATCTACATACCTCTTCACCTGAAATATCTGGCAACATAAGATCTAAAATAATAATATCTGGATTATTTTCTTTTATTTTTTTTAATGCTTCTATTCCATTAGAGGCAGGAATGGTTTCCCATCCCTCTTTTTCAAAGTATGCTTCTAACACTTCAAGAATCATATCTTCATCGTCAACAATAAGAATTTTAGTCATGTTAAACCACCTCTTTCATATAGTATCATCAATTAAAATGAAAATGATAATCTTCACAACTTCCACATAAGTTCACCACAAATTCTACATTTATAAGAGGTATGATTTAGTTAAGAAAAGGAGATGTTATAAATGAAAAAATTAGTAATAGGTATATTAACTGGAGCCGTTCTATTAGGAAGTGCAACTTTTGTTGCAGCTGAATCAAATGCAAATGGTATCTTTAACTTTGAGGAAATGCAACCGTTTATTGAAGAAATGCATCCTAGTTTATCACAAGAACAGCAAGAAGAAATGTTTAACAACTGTCACGGTGAAAATGGTATGATGCAAAACAATACCGGTTTCCGTGATATGATGAATAATTTATAGTTTAAAGAGGTGATCCCGTATGATGGGGATGATGAATATGATGGGTTATGGGTTACTTGGATGGATACTTAACCTTGCTTCTATCGGTATCGTTGTGTATTATGCCACCAAATTAGCATTAAAAAATTATCATAAGGATTAATCTAATCGTAATCTCTTTATAAAGGGGCGACTGTGAGATCATTCCTTTTTAATCATGATAATCGAAGTTACTGTTTAACCCGTTTAACATAAACATTAACTCAGCATAATGATAGTATTTTGTAAATCAAAGAACCTTCAATATACAACCAATGTATAACTAGTTGTATATTGAAGGTCAATTAATCTTTACGCTTATTACATTGAAGCACCAGACTGTTAAATTTACATTATGGCATAGATGTTACTACTAAGTGGATTAAACCTGTTACTATAAGCAAAAACACCATAAAGGAAGTTGAATACAACATAAGATGCTTTATAATGTTTTTTTCTTTAATTTGTTTATAAACAGTATAGCCTAATACAATCGAAACCAACCATATAATTACTCCCCAGATTGAAAATAAATAAGGTGAATTTGCAACCCAAAGTACAGTAACAAGTGAATAATAAAGTATCAGAACCCAAGCCAATCCTTTCATTCCTCTCCCCACTTTCATTGATCAATAACGAGCAGATTAATTACTAACACCCCTGTCCAATAATCCTGAGCCGGTAGTTGAACAAGACTTTCAGAATTACGTTCAACTCCTCATTATACAATCTCTTATTTCTAATTATACAATACAATTTTAAGTGATTTTATAATTACATATTTCCGTTTAGTTTGGATTAACAAAGAACTGATGAAAGATAGTTCACACAATTGTCTCTTATTCTTGATAAAAAATGGATATTTAATATATACCATTGAATTTGAAAGATTATTAACTTTCAAAACATAATGGGGGTTTTTATTTTGAGGAAAAAAATATTGTTTGCTCTCTTTTTAGGAGTCGTATTAATACTTGCCGCCTGTAGTGAAGATGACACAGATCAACAAGTTGACTCTAGTTCTCAAGAGGATTCTCAAACCGCTAACCAAGTTGACATTATAGCATCTAACTTTGAATTAGATCCAGTCGAATATACTGTAAATGCAGGTGAAGAAGTCAAAATTACACTAACAAATGATGAGGGAATGCATGGGTTAGCAATTGATGAATTTGACGTTAATATTCAAGGTGATGGAGAAGCAACATTCACACCAGATGAACCAGGAGAGTATACTATATACTGTAATATTCCTTGTGGACAAGGCCATGCTGAAATGATATCCACACTGATTGTACAATAATACAAAATAAGAAACACTTGAAAATAAAACTTTCAGGTGTTTTTTATTTTATTTCTATTTTTAAAATCATCATATTTTACCTCGACAACAATTCCACCTTCACATGCTACTATATACACAAATTAGCCTTAATATTACATCTCTAGCTACATTTTTGCTCATTAAAACTAAGTTTCTTAAAAATGCATTAAATGACAATAGTGTTGGATATACTCCAAATAGAATGTTTGCGGCATACTACTATAGACTACTATAGCGTGATAATGATGTTTATGCTGTATTTCTTTACAGAATCCTGCCTTTATTTTGATTCTAGCGGATCAATAATCAAAATAAAAGCAGGATTACTCCAATATTCTTAAATAACGCTTAATCTTATGTTCATAGATTTGCTACAAAAATGAAAACATTTCTCTTGCTATTACTATATTAATTAGTATATAATAACTTTACATTTATTAGATAAACTTAAAATTTCATATAAAAAAGGGAGAACCCCAAATCTATGTTAGGTCTTTGATTGTTCAAAGGCGTACTTAGATTTGGGGTTCTTTTCTTTTTGCACAAGTTTTGGAGGGTTAAATAATGACAATGTTAAGTAGGGAAATGTTAAAACAACAAAGAATATTAAAATCTCTTTCATCTGTTTCTCTCCGTCTAATCCCGTTTTTAGCGGCTAATACAGATTTAGACAAACGAATTAATATTATGTTAGAACATATTAAAGCAGCAAATATAATGACTCCTCGTCTAATTAAGGAAGCATTAGGTAAATTGGAGAAAATCGAATGGATCTATAGAGGTAAAGATGGTTACTTATATAGTAATTTCAATACTATTTCTACAGCTGATAACCACAATTTTCACTATATAAATTTATATAAGTTCTTTCAATCTGATGAGTTTAAAAAGTTATATAAGCGCCAATTACAATTCCTATTTTATATTCTTTCAGCAAAACTTCCGGGTCATGAACATTCTTTAGCTATTGAGCATCTTTATCAAAACCGGACTAATGCAAAGGATGTAAAGTTAGATTTTTTTATTAGTTTTGAAGATATGATATCCAACCTTTTAGATTTAATTAATAAAGGTTTCTTTGAAGTGCGACTTGCAGCGAGCAAAGAAATACTAAATAAAAACACTAAAAATCTTAAAGAAAGATTATATACGTTTGCCGAAAAAACAGGTAAAAGAAAGAAACGCATGAGTCAAAATGAAGTAAAGCACCATATCATTCATATTCGTATAGCAAAAGATTTAGTTTCCAAAGATCAAATTTGTGACATTTATGATATGACAAGATTGGCAACGTTGCAGGATTTAAAATGTATCGCAAAAGATTTTGGATGTAGTCTAGACAGCTTTGATGTAAAAGCTTTAGAGAAGGTCCATATGGTAAAGGCAAAAATATATAGGGAATTCGGTGATGTAGGAATACAATTATACCGTGAAGGCTTAAAAGACTTTTTCAAAAATAGAAGCCATGCTTTTCAAAATCTAATGGAAAATGGTGATTTTGCTAATACAATTAAAAACTTTTATGTTATTCCTAGAATTGAACAAAGACTTAAATCCTTATTCGAACAGGTGAAAAATGATTATTTTACTAAAGTTGATACATTCCCATATGAATCTTTAAATTTCAAACATGCTATCAAAGACAGTAAACCATTTATATCTTATATTATGGAGGAATCATATAACGACAACCTTATTATATTAGATCGTGAATTAGAAGCAGCATATAGCTTCATTTATAACCAATTCACACAAGTAGATAAGACTTGGTATGAATTTAAAGAAAAAGCAGAAAAAATCTATAAAGATGAGGCGGAAGCTCATGGTAATGATAGGAATAAAGTATTTTATCTTGCTATCCAAAGGCAATTAAATCAAAAAGAACGTACTATCTCTGAAATCAAACGGGACAGTAACTATAAAAGAGAAAGAAGAGAAAAATTACTTTATAATCCTTACGTGGCAATTACCGAGTAATATCGGATCCTTTTTAAAAATTATTATTGCTGTTTTTTTAAGGTCCAAAATGCGGGGATTGCCGAATAATTATTTTTTTTGAATACAAAATATAAATTCTGCCTTTCTGCCCTAATGGAGAAGGGTTATTTGGCATGACCATTTTTCAAACAATACCTTTTAATAAAAAAGTATAGGACGATTCTCTTGTTTCTGTATTGTATTGTTTCTCAATAAAGCTATTTTTTAAAGAATAATGGCCAATTACTTTAGGAAATTTTTATAGTATCTGTTAAAACATCTATATTTAAAGACAAAAATCATATTTACATTAATTAATTTTATATTATAGATATTTGATTTCTAGTATCCTTGAAATTTATTGTCATATAAACTCTTCAATCCCTTGCCAAGTAAGGGTGTCTTAAAGTTACTTTAAGACACTAATGTATCTTATAATGTTTTATATTATTAACTTTTATTACTATATATATCACTATTCTAATTAAATGCTAAATGATGTATTTGGCATTTAATTTACGTATGAAATAGCGGTATAAATTTTGCATAAAAGTAACCCAAACATATAAGGATCGGAAATAGGTTAATTTTATCTGGACACCAATATTAGCTTGGGGTTTGGGTTCCATTTTCTTATCTGATTATCCTGCTTTATAGATTGGTTTATCATGCTTATGGTGACACCTTGTACAGATTGATATCTAGCGTTTACTGGCATAGCAAAAGGAAATGTGTCTCTTTCAACATCCGTTTTGCCGATTAATTTAATTTTGCAAGTCGTACTTTTGCCAGTGTATTTGTTAATATTTGTGCTGGAACTATATAGTTATTGTATTAGTTGTCCCATTTATAATTGCTCATCTTACACGATTCTTATTAAGAAAAAAATCTGTTTTAAACAACAAAATTATTCCCCTTTTTGGCAATGCTCAAATACTCTTTTTAGCTTCTCAATGATGATGTTTGGTGGTATTTTATGTTAGTGTTCTGGGGTTTAATTATTTGGTTAATCGTATTAATAATACGAAAGCTATCATCAAGAAATAAATCAAGCCAAACTGACAAGGCAGTTGAAGTACTTAGACAGCGATATTCCCAAAGAGAAATCGATACCGAGGAGGAGTACAAAATACGACAACCGGATCATTTTTTTGAAGGTGACATTCACGTATTTATGTTAAAGGCATATATAAAATATTAGATATTATTGTATTACAGGAACAGGAGTGAGCAAAATTGAATTATCAATATCCATACTATTATTACCCGAATTATACAGGAAGAACAGAAGCTGGTATGCCCATGATGGGGATGGATGAAATGAAACAAATGATGATGGAACACATGAAGATGACACAACAAATTAAGCAAAAAGTTGATATGATTGATGAACGTTTAAGGAAAATGGAAGAAAAAATGATGTGGTAGTAAACAACTACCACATCATTTTTTAATTAACGGGGTTTAACGGTTCAGGGGTTATTCTCTACAAATGATTTACTCGTCTGTCAACATCAATTGTCTCTCTCCCATTGAATAGTCTCTCATTAACATAGTCAATAATGTTTGAAATGTGTATATTAGGTCTTGTTTTGCTTCATAATGAAATGAACAAGGAGTGTATAAAATGGATATTGAATACATTTTTGAGCATGGTTCTTTTGAGGAATTTCAACAAATAACGACGTTAAGGGAAAATCAGCTTTACTGGCTAAATTATATTGTCAGCTCAATAGAAAAGAGACGAGTAGCGGAAATTTTGTTTGGTAAAGGGTATTCTATTAAAGAAGTGGAAGATATTCTTGTATTACCAGACGGGGAAGCCTCTTTGATGAAGGTTCATTTAGATAAATTCGGAACAATCGATACAGAAAATATACTAAAAGCACTAACAAAAATATATCAGAGACAAACGTTGGAAGCAGTTATTGAACGCTTGTTAGACAAAAATTACAACAAAGATGTTGTTGAAGATGTGATACAGTTGTTTAATAAATAGATGGAAAGAGTTTTTAAAGTCTATGATTAAAAATGGTAATATAATTACCTCTGATAAGCTATTTTGGTGGTTATTCATCAAATACCATTGATAGTTATTATTCCCATAAATAAGTGGTATACTGTTGATGTTGTTATTGCTACTTGTAAGTCTAGGAAGAAGAAATGCCTTGGCATTTTTTCTTTCTCAATATTATTAAAAGGATGAGAAAAATGGATAATAGTATTGAATATTGTCCCTTCTGCAATTCAAACTTGCAGGGTAAACCTATCCCAAAAGAGTTACGCAAGCACTATGGTAATTCAACTCATTTCACAAGGAAAATCGGCATTTCTAGTATAGAAGAAGACAGAGTAACAAAATGGGAGTGTCCTGACTGTCGCCAACAGTGGGACAGGGATTAGATTAAAATAATTTATACTCTGGATTATTGCTATTCGAATTCTTATAACGTTAATATATTACAGTCCTAGAAAAGAAGAAAAAAGCCAACACTGTATTTAGTGCTGACCTTTTTGCTTCTTTGCACATTTATGTATGTGCAAATTTGTTGAAGTTCATAAGACAACTAATTAACGATTTATACATATAATCTCCAATTAAGTTGAAATTATACTTTCAATATAAAAACAAAAGAAAGGGAATCCCAAAGGAAAGACAATCTTCTAGTACAAATTATTTTCCAAAAACGATGCATAACGGTTTAATTATGTCGATGCACATGGATCAATACGATGATGATTGGAAACAGCTTAATTGATTTTTAGAATGCCTACTTTGAATAAATTAAATATCTTTGGAAATAATTAAGTATGTTAGTGCAACTTGTATTTCAGACATAAAAAATGAGGAGGTGTATTTACTTCCTCATTTTTTATTATGCAATCCATCTTCTTAAAGCGGCTCAATTTTTAAATTTATCAAATACACTTTTTTAATATAAATTGAACCACAATAATAAGTACAAAGGATTTACAATTTCACCTTGAAATTAGATTTTATTGACGGCATAAATGATGATTTCTTAATATATTAGCTATGAAAGCTGAAGATTCAAGCATAAAACTTCCTAAAATAAAATAAAGCATAAAGCTTCCAAACGGAAATTTTATGCTTTATGTCACATACATTAAAAAAACCACCAAATTATGTATTGGTGGAGACGGTGGGAATCGAACCCACGTCCAAAGATATCGCCACTCAGGCTTCTACACGCATAGTTGGTATATTATCATTCACTAGCTTCTCAGCCTACCAACGGGCTTTGAAGTAGCTAGTCTGATTCATTTCAACTGTTATCCTCAGACGGTGGATGACAGTATAGCCCGTTTCATTTGAGACCCTTCAATCTGCTTCACGGGCGAAAGCAGGAAGGATCGCTTTAGGACTACTTACGCAGCAGCTAAAGCAGGTTGATTATTAGTTTTGCCAGTTATTATAGGCATAACGTTTTACGAGTCGTAACCTCGACGTGCAACCCAAGCTCGATCTATCCCTGTCGAATCCGTAACGTCCCCATATAAATGAGTAACGCTCGGGATTGTTTACCTGAGCAATATTTAATTATCATATCATTAACTACATTATTTATTATATCATATGACAGATTGAAATCAACCCATGGAAGAATTTACAAGCAGTTCAATACTTTTATCTCATTTGATCTTTTATGGCACGGTCTATATCCCGCTTCATTTGCTTTTGCTTAAGATCTTCCCGCTTATCGTATTTTTTCTTCCCTTTTCCTAGTCCAATTAATACTTTGGCAACACCATTTTTAATATATATTTTTAATGGAATAAGTGCATAACCCTGTTGTTGCGTTAGACCAATTAACTTGTTGATTTGTTTTCTATGCAGCAATAACTTTCGCGAACGTGTGGGATCATGATTAAACCGATTCCCTTGTTCATATGGTGCAATATGCATATTAATCAGCTGTACTTCACCATTAATGATTCTAGCATGGGAATCTTTTATATTTATACGTCCAGCGCGTATTGATTTGATTTCTGTTCCCCGTAGTACAATACCAGCCTCATATGTTTCTTCAATAAAGTAATCATGTGAAGCTTTTCTATTTTGTGCGAGTGTTTTTCCATATCCTTTAGGCATAAAGGCTTCCTCCTACTTCTTCCATAAATTTTATTTTAACAAATATCAGAACCTATGCCAAGAATAAGGATACAGAACACCATTACTGATCCAAAGTCATCCTATGGACCAGCAATGATTTACTTGCGTTTTGATTTTCTTTTTCGTTTTCCTTTTTTCTTTAGTGCCGTGTTAGCGTTTTGTGTGGTTGCATGACTATGAACTAGTTCAAAATCAACGACATGTTCATCTAAATTAACACTGACTACCTTAACTTTTACCTCATCCCCGATTCGGTACATTTTAGCTGTCCGCTCTCCAATCAATGCGTGATTTCGATCATCGAAATGATAATAATCATCCGTTAAATAGCTAACATGAACAAGTCCCTCAACCGTGTTTTCCAATTCCACAAACATGCCAAAACTGGTTACTGAACTGATGACTCCATCAAATTCTTCGCCAACTTTATCTTCCATGAATTCGGCCTTTTTCAGATCATCGGTTTCTCTCTCTGTATCAACAGCAGCCCTTTCCATTTCAGATGTGTGTCTGGCGATTTCCGGTAAATGTTCCTTCCAGTAATCAATGGTCTTTTTATCCATTTGTTTATTTATTAAATATGTCCGGATCAAGCGGTGTACAATGAGATCCGGGTACCGTCGAATTGGTGATGTAAAATGTGTATAAAATTCAGTTGCTAATCCAAAGTGTCCAACACTTTGCGGGTCATATTTCGCTTGTTTCATGGAACGCAACATTAATTTCGAAACAATCATTTCTTCTTTCTCTCCCCGCACTTCTTCAATCACTTTTTGCAGTGCTTGGGGGTGTATTTCATTTGCAGTGCCTTTAACTACATATCCTAAACCTGCAATAAATTCAAAGAAATGCTGGAGCTTCCCTTCATCTGGGTCTTCATGGATCCTGTGTATAAAAGGAACATCCAACCAGTGAAAATGTTCTGCGACCGTTTCATTCGCTGCTAGCATAAATTCTTCAATCAGACGTTCACCAACAGAGCGTTCGCGCAGGACAACATCTGTTGCTTTTCCATTTTCATCTACTAACACCTGCGCTTCCTTAAAATCAAAGTCAATAGCTCCACGGCCCATTCGCTTTCTGTTTAAAACCTGTGCTAACTCGGCCATCTTCTCAAACATCGGTACGAGCTCTTTATATTTTTCTCTTAACTCTACATCATGGTCGACTAAAATTTTATTGACATCCTTATAAGTCATGCGTTCTTTTGATTGAATAACACAAGGGAAAATAGAATGATTAACAATATCCCCAGCGGGGCTAATTTCCATTTCACATCCTAGTGTTAATCGATCCACATGCGGATTTAACGAACAAATTCCATTAGATAAGCGATGTGGAATCATTGGTATTACTCGATCTACGAGATAAACACTTGTCCCCCGTTCATATGCTTCTTTATCCATCGGTGTACCTTGTTCTAAATAATAACTTACATCTGCAATATAGACACCTAATTGATAATTTCCATTATCTAATAATTTCACACTGATCGCATCGTCCAAATCTTTCGCATCCGCCCCGTCTATCGTTACAATGGTTTCTGCTCGCAAGTCCCGACGTCCTTTTATTTCTTCTTCTGAAATAACTTCCGGAGCTTGTGCCGCCTGATCTAACACTTCCTGAGAAAAATCGATTTTAATACCATGCTTATAAATAATCGAAATGATATCGATACCAGGATCATTTTTATGGCCTAGGATTTGTATTATTTCTCCTTCAGCACTTTTTCGTCCTTCAGGGTATTTTGTAATATGTGCGATCACTTTATGGCCACTTACAGCCCCATTTGTCATGCTTTTTGGTATAAATATATCATTGGGAATCCGCTTATCATCTGCAATAACAAAACCAAATGCCCGATTATCTTCAAATGTGCCAACGACTGTATGAATGGCCCGCTCAAGAATACGTATGACTGTCCCCTCTGGACGATTCCCATCGACATCTTTCTTTTCAATCCGTACCATGACTTTATCATCATTCATGGCTGAAGCTAGATCGGAGTGATGAATGTATACATCACCTTGATCTTCATCATCAGGAATTAAAAACGCAAAGCCTTTTGCATGCATTTGTATCTTTCCACGAATTAGATTCATTTTTTCTGGTAATCCAAACCGGTTTTTTCTTGTACGAACAAGCTCACCTGTATCTTCCAGTTCATTTAATGATATAATAAGCTGTTTAAAATCTTCGGAATAACTTAAATCCAATTTCTCTTCCAATTCCTCTACAGACAATGGCCTTGTTCCGTTTTCATTAAAGAATTCCCGTATCTTTTCTTTTATATCTTGTTCCATCTGCTCACCTTCTTTCATTTCTATTGTTAACCTTTATTATGATAATAATCATTCTTTCCAATCTAATTTTTCTAAAAACTGGTAAATATCTTCATGTAACTGATTTCTTTCTTTATCCAATGTAATGACGTGGCCAGATTCTTCATACCATTTCATTTCTTTATCATCTGACTCTATATTATCATAAATATAATTTGCACTTTCTATATTTATCATTTCATCTTTCCTTGCCTGGACAACCATTGTAGGTGTATAGATCATATCAATATGATTTTTTACATCCGTAATAAGCTCTCCTAATTGCTTAAATAAAGGTGCCGTGTCTTCTATAAGTGCATCCACTTCTTTTTCTATTACTGCTTCGTCCTTTTCCTCTAATTGTTTATACTCCCTGGAAAAGGATTCAAATCCTAACGTCAGTTGCTTTTCATTATCAAAAAACATCGGTGCACACATTGGTATCAATGCTTTGACTTTGTTTGAATATGCAAGCTTCGATCCTAAGACACCACCTAATGACAAACCGGCAACAGCGATCTCTTCATATCCAAGATCTTGTAAATATTTATATGCGCTTTTTACATCTTCCCACCAATCTTCAGCACTGACATCAAGCAACGCTTCAGGCGGTTTTCCGTGACCTGCATATATTGGGGCGTGACTGGTATAGCCTTTTTTCTCTAAAAATCGTCCAAGCATACGTACATCAGCAGTATGACCTGTGAACCCATGCAATAATAATACTGCCCGAGGCCCTGCTTCAAACGTAAATGGTTGTGGTTCTTTTATTTTCATTTAAACTGCATCTCCTTATTCATTTACTATCATTCCTTATTTTACAAAATAAAAACCCCCTACCACATTTTTTTGTAATAAGGGTCATCTTTCACTATATAACATACGCACTTAAAAAAGCTAAAATAAAAAACAGCGTTCCAGTTATTACTGTACCACGATGTAATACTAAATCCAGACCTCGTGCTTTCTGTTTACCGAATAATTGTTCAGCCCCTCCAGAAATAGCCCCCGAAAGGCCTTCACTTTTTCCAGATTGAAGTAATACAAGTACAATCATAATAATTGCATCAATAATTAATAAAGTATTTACTAAACCACCCATGTTAGGTGACACCTCCTGCATTGCCTAATCAATACTTTAGCATAATTTTGATTTAAATATCAAGCAAATATTCTAAATATGATAAACTAAAAACAAACATATGTAATGGAGGAGAATCATGGAAAAAGACTTTTGGATAAAATCACATGATGATGAGTCGATTTTTGTTAAAAAGTGGTATAAAGAAGCACAGCAACCAAAAGCGATTATACAAATTGCTCATGGCATGGTAGAACATATCAGGCGATACGGTACTTTTTCTCACTTTTTATTAAATCAAAATATATTTGTTTATGGGAATGATCATCGCGGACACGGTCAGACAGGCGAAAAGCAGGGACTGTTTGGTTATCTGTCAGATAAAGAAGGTTTTACAAAAACAGCCCTTGATTTATATGAAGTAACAAAACAAATTAAACAAGATTACCCTAATACTCCCATTATCTTATTTGGACATAGTATGGGATCATTTTTAACAAGAAAGTATATCCAACATCAAAGTGATGCCGTAAATGGAGTCATTTTATCTGGTACTGGATTTCACTATGGGCTGAGGATTAAGACAGCGAAAGCACTCGCTTCCATATTACCCCCAAAAGAAAAATCAAAACTCATGAATTCACTAGTTTTTGGAACTTATAATAAAAGAATTGCAGCAAAAAAAACAGGCTTTGATTGGCTATCAAGCGATGAAAAAGCAATACAGGAATATATAAATGATCCACATACTGGTTTTATTCCTACTGCTCGTTTTTTCTATGATTTGATGACTGGCTTAGAAGATATTCATAATAAAAAAAGAAATGCATTTATTCGCAAGGACCTCCCCATGCTAATCATTAGTGGAGATGCCGATCCAGTCGGGGACTATTCTAAAGGAGTTTGGAAAACAGCACATCTATTCAGACAGGCAGGTCTGTCTGATATTACCACCATGCTATTTGAAAATGGTCGGCACGAATTACTAAGTGAAGGGAATAAGGAAGAGGTATTCTCGGCTATATTTAAGTGGATACAAACACAGTTATAAATGATTATTTTTATTAAACGATTACATTTAAAATCCCAGCTAGCTTTGCTTGAAACCCTTTATACAAACCGTTTACAATAGGAATGGTTGTTTATAACTAAAAGTGAAAGGTTGGACAAGCATCATGAAAAAGTTACAAGGAATTGCTGCATCTTCTGGTATAGCAATCGCAAAAGCATATCAACTTGTTACACCAGACTTAACTTTTGAAAAAGTTACAATTGATAATCCAGAAAAAGAAATAGAACGTTTAGATAAAGCGCTAGAAATATCCAAAATAGAATTGGAGAAAATTAAAGAGCACACGAAGCAAGCGATCGGAGAAGAACATGCTGAAATTTTTTCAGCTCATTTACTTGTGCTTGGAGATCCTGAGCTTATTAATCCGATCAAGGACAAAATTAAATCAGACAACACAATGGCAGAAGCTGCATTAGAAGAAATAGCAAATATGTTTATTGATATGTTTAAAAATATGGAAAATGAATATATGCGTGAACGTGCCGCTGATATTCAGGACGTTACAAAACGAGTCATGGCGCATTTACTCGGAGTAAACTTTCCAAACCCGGCCTTAATTGACGAAGAAGTTATTGTTATAGCACATGACTTGACACCATCAGATACCGCACAACTGAATCGTGATTTTGTTAAAGGATTTGTAACAGACATTGGCGGACGTACATCCCATTCAGCAATCATGGCGAGGTCACTAGAAATTCCTGCTATTGTAGGTACTAAAGAAATTACAGAGCGATCAGAAGAAAATGATGTGATCATCGTCGATGGCATAGAAGGCACCATCATTATTAACCCAACAGAGGAAGAGTTGGTAGCCTATCGTAAAAAGCAAGAGGACTTTTTAAAACAAAAAGATGAATGGGCAAAGCTAAAAAATGAACCAACGTTTACAAAAGACAAGGAGCAGGTAGAATTAGCTGCGAATATTGGAACTCCTGAAGACATTGAGGGAGTGTTAAACAACGGTGGTGAGGGGGTTGGCCTTTACCGAACTGAGTTTTTATACATGGGTAAAAATGTGCTCCCAACGGAAGATGAACAATATGATGCATACAAGTCTGTGTTAGAACAGATGGGAGACAAGCCTGTTGTCGTACGAACACTTGATATTGGTGGAGACAAAGAATTAAATTATTTGGATTTACCTAAAGAACTCAACCCATTTTTAGGTTTTCGGGCTATTCGATTCTGCTTAGAAAATGAAGATATATTCCGGACACAATTACGAGCGCTGCTTCGCGCAAGTGTTCATGGAAATTTAAAAATTATGTTCCCAATGATTGCAACACTTGAGGAATTTAGGCAAGCAAAAGCAATTTTTCTTGATGAAAAGGAAGCCTTGCAAAAAGAAGATGTAAAAGTTTCTGACCATATCGAAGTTGGAATTATGGTTGAAATACCATCAACAGCAGTTACTGCGAAACAATTTGCGAAAGAAGTAGATTTCTTCAGTATTGGAACAAATGATTTGATCCAATACACAATGGCAGCTGACCGGATGAATGAAAGAGTTTCTTATTTATATCAGCCTTACCATCCAGCAATCTTAAATTTAGTAAACAATGTGATCGAAGCAGCCCATCATGAGGGTAAATGGGTAGGCATGTGCGGTGAAATGGCCGGAGATCCTATTGCTATTCCTATTTTATTAGGACTAGGGTTAGATGAATTTAGCATGAGTGCTACATCTATTCTACCAGCGCGTACTCAGATTAGTAACTTATCCAAAGAAAAATTAGCATCATACAAGGATACATTCCTTTCCATGGGAACTGCAGAAGAAATTGAAGCTTTTATTAAAGAAAAAACGGAATAATAGAAAGAAAAACACCACAAATGCTGTGGTGTTTTAACATTTCTAACTTAACCAACTACTTCCTTGGTCATTACAGTCATGAATTCATTAAAGAATTGTCTGTAATCAAGCTGAAATGCGATTCGATGCTGCTTTCCTTGTTTTTCTTTAATATTTTCATAAGGACGAATATCAGCAATACTTTGTCCTCTTGCTTCACTATCTATCGATTCTACGATTGTAACAGGTAACGTACGATAAATAAGCATTTTTTCATGAATTGTTGCCATTAATGTAAGCGCATCATGCATTGGACTGCCCTGAATGCTTGGATTTCGTTTTTTGTAAAAATCATAATAATAATCTAATAATGGTTTTACGAGCTCTACTTGGCCACGCTCATCTATATAATTTACCATTTCCGGTGTTACAATTGCTTGTTCCGTAACATTCAGAGGGATGATGGTGACGTTATTCGCATAAGTAAGTACTATATTGGCTGCATTCGGATCAGCATAAAAATTTGCTTCTGAAACAGCTGTAGCATTACCCGGAACCCAGAAGGCACCACCCATTAAATAATAAGCTTTTACCTTATTCATTAAGTTTTGATAAAGTATAAACATGGTTGCCAATGAAGTTAACCTTCCAATATTGACGATAATCAGTTCATCGCCATATTTCTCGATAATTTCAACTACCTCATAAAAATTTTCATTAACGCTCTCATTTGTAACTACTGGGGGTGTAATCGGCCCAAGTCCATATTCACCATGTATTTCAGGAAAGTACGTAGGTTTTCTTCCATGTGTCGGTACCTCAGCTCCAGCATAGATTTTAATATTCTCTGAAACATTTAATAAGTTTTTTACGTAATGTACATTGGCTAATGCATTTTCTCTTGATATATTTCCATAATCTGCAACGATTCCTACGATATCTATTTGATCATTAAGATAGCTGTATATTAAAGCAATTGTGTCATCGATCCCAACATCACCGAATACCAATATTTTTTCTGCCAAACAGCATTCTCCTTCTGTAGAATTTGCCATACTGTTAATTTATTACATGAGAATGTTGTCTCGTGAATATGCAAAAGAGACAGGTTCTACCCTGCCTCTAGCTGTTCCTCATTTACTTTTTTAAATTATAAAATGCGTCAATCCCTGCATATTCGCCCATACCGGAAAGCTCATCTTCAATACGCAGCAGCTGGTTATATTTTGCTACCCGATCAGTACGTGATGGGGCACCAGTTTTAATTTGTCCAGCGTTTGTAGCTACAGCAATGTCAGCAATTGTAGCATCTTCTGTTTCTCCTGATCGGTGTGAAATAACTGCCGTATAGCCTGCTTTTTTCGCCATTTCAATCGCTTCAAATGTTTCCGTCAACGTTCCAATCTGATTAACCTTGACTAAAATGGAGTTACCAACACCTTGCTCAATCCCTTGCGCGAGCTTTTCTGTATTCGTTACAAAAAGATCATCTCCCACTAATTGAACACGATTACCTAAACGGTCTGTGAGGAGTTTATGACCTTCCCAGTCATTCTCATCCAAGCCATCTTCAATTGAAACAATTGGGTATTTATTGACCATTTCTTCATACCATGAAACCATCTCCTCTGACGTACGGACAACCCCTTCGCCTTTAAGGTTATATTTTCCATCTTGAAAGATTTCAGATGAAGCTACATCCATCGCCAATTTAATTTCTTCAGCTGGCTTATAACCTGCAGCTTCAATGGCTTCAACAATCGTTTCTAATGCCTCTTCATTCGATTTTAGATTTGGAGCAAAACCACCTTCGTCACCAACAGCTGTGTTGTAACCTTTCGATTTTAAGACATTCTTTAATGAATGGAAAATTTCTGCTCCAGTTCGTAAAGCTTCTTGAAATGTTGGAGCACCAATAGGCATGATCATAAACTCTTGAATGTCCACATTATTGTCAGCATGTTCGCCGCCGTTTAAAATATTCATCATTGGAGTTGGTAATGTTTTAGCATTAAAACCACCTAAATAATTGTATAAAGGAATTTCAAGATAACTTGATGCTGCATGTGCTACCGCCATAGATACACCTAAAATAGCGTTGGCACCGAGATTTCCTTTATTCTCTGTACCATCCAGCTCGATCATTAAATGGTCGATAATATTTTGGCGTGTAATGTCTAAACCTAGTAATTCAGGAGCAATAACCTCATTCACATTTTCTACTGCTTTTAAAACACCTTTTCCTAAATAACGGTCTTTATCACCGTCACGAAGCTCTACTGCTTCATATTCGCCTGTTGAAGCACCACTAGGAACTAATGCAGAGCCGAAAGCTCCTGATTCCGTAAAAACCTCTACTTCAATGGTCGGATTACCACGCGAATCCAATACTTCACGTGCATAAACATCTGTAATATATGGCATTTGAATCTCTCCTCTATTATTTTTTTATTAATGATTTACCTGTCATTTCTTTCGGTTTTTCCAAATGTAATAAATCAAGCAATGTTGGGGATAAATCTGCTAAAATACCTCCATCACGCAGTTCAATATCATCTTTCGTAACAATGACTGGTACAGGATTCGTTGTATGAGCTGTCATTGGTTCGCCTTCAAGTGTTATTACTTCATCCGAATTGCCATGATCGGCCGTAATAATAGCATGTCCACCAAGTTCTATAATTTTATCAACAACTTTGCCAAGACACTCGTCAACCGCTTCAATCGCCTCAATGCTTGGCTCTAATTTCCCGGAATGTCCTACCATGTCTGGGTTAGCAAAGTTTAAAATAATTGCATGATGCTGCTTGGTATCCAACTCTTTTAATAATGCATCCGTTACTTCGTATGCACTCATTTCCGGTTTTAAATCATATGTTGCCACTTTGGGTGAATCAATTAATACTCGCTTTTCTCCTGGGAATTCATTTTCCCTTCCACCACTCATGAAAAATGTTACATGCGGATATTTTTCCGTTTCTGCAATTCGAAGTTGTTTCAGATCATGCTGAGACAACACTTCACCAACTGTATTATCAAGGTTCACTGGATGATAAGCAACATACCCATCAACAGATTCACTAAAATTCGTTAACATAACGAAATCCAAATCTTTTGGGACATGCTCACCACGATCAAAGTCATGAAAGTCCTGATTTGCAAAGGTTCTGGATATTTGAATCGCCCGATCTGGACGGAAGTTATAAAATATAATCGAATCCCCGTCTTCAACCTTTCCAATTGGTTCCCCATCTTTATTTGTAATTACAGACGGGATAACAAACTCATCATAGATTCCGTTCTCATAGGAATCATCTACTACTTCAAATGGATCCATGTAGCTTGGTCCTTTTCCGTAGACCATCGCATCATATGCTTTTTTCACACGATCCCAGCGTTTATCTCGATCCATGGAATAATAACGTCCTGATATTGTAGCAAATTGACCGACACCGTATTCTTTCATTTTATCTTCTGTTTGTTTGATATATTCCTTTGCTGTTTGCGGTCCAACATCCCGTCCATCTAAAAAGGCATGCACATAAACCTTTTCCATGTTTTCTTCTTTTGCAAGTTTTAATAAAGCAAACAAATGATTAATATGGCTATGTACACCACCATCAGATAACAATCCAAAAAGATGTAATGCCTTATTTTTTTCTTTAGCTTTATTTATTGATTTTAAAAATGCTTCTTTTTCAAAGAATTCCCCGTCTTTTATTGACAGGTTCACACGCGTTAAACTTTGATAAACAATTCTGCCAGCGCCAATATTTAAATGACCAACTTCCGAATTTCCCATTTGGCCTTCAGGTAGACCAACTGCTTTTCCGCAAGCAGTCAATTGATTATGGGCATACGTATTCCAATAACGTTCAAAATTAGGCTTATTAGCTTGTTTAACTGCATTTCCCTTTTCTTCCGCTCGAAGACCGAACCCATCTAAAATAATTAATGCTGCCAAATTATCCCGACTCATTTTGTTCCAGCCTCCATTAGTTGTAAAAATGACTCTGGCTCTAGGCTAGCTCCACCTACTAATGCGCCATCAATATCAGACTGTGCCAGTAATTCATCAATGTTTGCAGGTTTTACACTGCCCCCATATTGAATAATAACTTTTTCAGCTGTAGCTTCAGATGTAATTTCTTTCACAACATGACGTATATGTGTACATACGTCACTTGCTTCTTCACTAGAAGCTGTTTTACCTGTTCCAATCGCCCAAATTGGTTCATATGCGATAATCGTTTCCGCAATTTGACTTTCAGATAAGTCTTTTAAAGCTGCTTTCACTTGAGATGCTATATGATTCATTGTCTCATTTGCTTCACGTTGTTCTAATGTTTCACCACAGCAGATAATTGGCGTTAATCCATGCTTAAATGCAGCATGTGCTTTTTTGTTAACACTTTCATCTGTCTCAGCAAAATATTCTCTGCGTTCAGAATGTCCAATAACAGCATGACTGACACCAAGATCCTTTAACATCGATGGACTTACTTCACCTGTAAATGCACCTTTTTCTTCATAATGCATGTTTTGAGCACCAATTTTTAAGCTCGTTCCTTTTGCCTTTTCAACAAGTGATGCTAGAAAAGGAAATGGCGCACACACAATTGCTTCTACATGATCGTTATTTGGTACCTTGTTTGCTGTTTCCACCAAGAATTGATTTGCTTCTGATAACATTTTGTTCATCTTCCAATTTCCGGCGATTACTTTCTTACGCATATGATCCATCACTCCTTCTATTTTTCATCCAGCACTTTTACACCCGGCAGCTCTTTCCCTTCCATAAATTCCAATGAAGCTCCGCCGCCTGTTGATACGTGGTTCATATTATCCGCAAGATCGAACTTTTCAACTGCTGCAGCTGAATCACCGCCACCAATTACAGTATATCCTTCGGTGTTTGCTAAAGCATCAGCAACAGCTTTCGTTCCTCCTGCAAAAGCGTTCATTTCAAATACACCCATTGGACCGTTCCAAATAACAAGTTGTGACTCAGCCACAATCTGACTAAATAATTCACGTGTTTCAGGTCCAATGTCTAACGCTTGCCAATCTACAGGGATTTGGTCAATTGTTACAATTTTTGTATTTGCTGTTTCCGAAAAATCATTAGCCACGACCGCATCTTTCGGTAAAATGAGTCTAACGCCTTTATCCTTTGCCTTTTGCATAAACTTTTTGGCAAGATCGATTTTATCTTCTTCAAGTAATGAGTTCCCAATTTCATAGCCTTGTGCTTTCACAAAGGTGTAGGCCAATCCTCCACCAATGATTAAGTTATCAACCTTTTCTAATAAATAATCAATAACATCAATTTTATCTTTGACTTTCGCACCCCCGATTATCGCTGTAAATGGTCTATCGGGTGCTTTTAGCGCCTTGCTTAAAACATGTATTTCTTGTTCCATAAGAAATCCAGCAACAGCAGGTAATTTATCTGCTACTCCTGTTGTAGAAGCATGTGCCCGATGCGTGGTTCCAAAAGCATCGTTAACAAATATATCGGCCATATCAGCAAAAGCTTGTACTAATTTTGCATCATTTTTTTCTTCGCCGGGATCAAAGCGAACGTTTTCAATTAATAAAATATCTCCTTCACTCATTTTAGAAATTGCTTCATTTACTTCTTTCCCGTGAACTTCATCTGTTTTCAAAACTTCTTTTTCAAGTAGATCGCTTAACCGCTTTGCCACAGGATCTAGACGCAACTCTTCAACCACTTGCCCTTTTGGGCGGCCAAGGTGGCTTGCCAATATAGTAATTGCTCCTTGGTCCGAAAGATAATTAATTGTTGGTAAGACAGCCTTTATACGAGTTTCATCTGTTACTTCACCATTATCCATAGGAACATTTAAATCCACACGGCAAAACACCTTTTTACCTTTCAAATCCAGGTCATGAAGTGTTTTTTTGTTCAATACAAAAACCTCCCTATTAACAACTATGTACAAAAACAATCATAATAGGTTTTCCCAATAAATGCATCCAATAACCATTTAAAATTGAAAATGGAGGAGGAATGCATTCCTCCTCCTCTTATAAAATTTTATAAGCCTTGTTTTTTCATATATGCGGCCAAATCAACGCAACGTGCAGAATAAGCCATTTCGTTGTCATACCAGGAAACGACTTTCACCATATTGTCTTCCAGAATCATATTGGAAAGACCATCAACAATGGAGGAATTTGTATTCCCTACAATATCATTGGAGACAAGTGGAAGTTCACTATATTCTAAAACTCCTTTTAATTCACCTTCAGCAGCTTCTTTAAATGCATCATTTACATCTTCTAACGTAACATTTTTCGTAAGTTCTGCTACTAAATCGACGAGTGAACCATCTGGAGTTGGTACACGAACTGCCATCCCATTTAATTTTCCATCTAATGCTGGTAACACTTTTCCTACTACTTTTGCAGCACCAGTTGATGTTGGAATGATATTTTGAGCAGCTGCACGCGCACGTCTATAATCTTTATGGGGTAGATCTAGAATTTGCTGGTCATTTGTATAAGAATGAACAGTGGTCATTAATCCGCGATTAAGACCGAATTTTTCATGGAGAACTTTTGCTATAGGTGCCAGACAATTTGTAGTGCATGATGCATTTGATACAATATGGTGTTTATCAGCATCGTAATCTTGATGGTTAACACCCATTACCATTGTTAAATCTTCATTTTTAGCCGGTGCGGAAATAATCACTTTTTTAGCTCCTGCATCTATGTGCTTTTGGGCATCTTCCCTTTTAGTAAAACGGCCTGTTGACTCAATAACAACTTCTACGCCTAGATCACCCCAGCCGATATTAGCCGGATCACGTTCAGATAGTACTTTAATCTCTTTCCCGCCAACAATAATATTTGAACCATTTACATTGATTTCTTCCCCTAATTGTCCATGAACAGAATCAAATTTTAATAAATGGGCGAGCATCTCTGCGTCCGTTAAGTCATTTACTGCTACAACTTCTACTTCTTCATTTTTGAGAGACTGACGGAATACATTTCTTCCAATTCTACCAAAGCCATTTATACCTATTTTCACTGACATCTATATTCCTCCTATAACTGAGATAAATTTTATATATTCAAAGGGAATAATTAAGCCCTTAAAATCGCTTCTGCTACTGCTTCATCCGTAATGAGCAAATCACTTTTGTTTCTCATGAAGTAAGATACGATTGCCTTTGCCTTTGATTTTCCACCTGCTATTGCGATAACCTGAGGAGTAGACGATACATCTTCTAATTGAAGACCTATCGTTCTGACTTTGTGGACAATCTCTCCTTTATTATCAAAATAATAACCAAATGCCTCACTAACGGCATTCTTCTCTTTTAACTCTGCTGTTATGTGTTCTGGCGTATTTCTTCTTGCTGCCATCGTTAAGGCATCACCTATGCCATGTAAAACAATATCAGCGCTTTTTATTTTTTGTAAAACTTCTTTAATTGCCGGCTCATTGATCATTGTTTGATAGGATGTCTCACTTAATGTATCAGGTACATAAAGCAAACGGTAATCACCCTTCGCTTTTCTTGCCATTTTAGCAACAATTGAATTTGCCTGATTTTCCATTCTTTCCCCTATACCACCTCTTGCAGGGACAAATAAACAATCATCTGAAGTTTCTATTGGTGTCATCACATCAGCTACAGCAGCAATTGTTGTACCGCCAGTAACTGCTATTGCAGAGCCGGATTGAACCGTTTGTTTAAGATATGAAACACAGACTTTTCCCATTTCTTGTTTTACCCAATTGTCTTCATCACTATTACCTGGAACGATCAAGGCCTGTTTTATTTGTAATTTATCCTTTAATCGTTCCTGTAAAACACTTACCTTTGAAAACTCACTCATAAAAGGAGCCAGTTGTTCCACTAGCATTTTTCCCTCTTTCGTAATTTGCATTCCTTTTGTTGTCATATGAATAAAACTGTGTTTTTGTAAAAAAGTGACTTCCCCACGCACAATACGTTCGGTCAGTTTTGTATGTTCTGCCAAACCTCTTCTACCAATAGGCTGAAAAAGATAGATATTGCGCAACACAGCATATCTTTGATGCATACTTTCTAATAAGTCGGGATATAATTTTTTCTGCAAGTTAAGTAAGTCATTCATAAGAAAGGCTCCTTTTCACATAGGGACATATTTGTCCCGAATAAAATTACTATGTCCCACATGATTCAAAAAAATAGACATCATTTCACGTTGTCTATTTTTATTATAGCAAAGAGATACAATTCTTCAACAAATTTGATTGCATAGATTTTTGTTTACACATGTTCTTGGATTACACGATTTAATGTTTCAAAACTTATATTTCTGCAATCAAGCTGCCTACCATTTATATCAATAACAGGGATGTTCAGCTGATAAGCTTCCAACCAAGTTTCATTTGTATCAATATTTCTTTTATCCACTACAAATGGATAATCATTTCGAAGCAAGGTTAACAATGCTTCTGCATCTTCGCATAACGGACAGTTTTCCTTGGTATAAAACTTTATTTGAAGCATATTTTAACGCCCTCTTTCTATATTTCACAGTGTATAGTACCATCTTCCATTTTGCTGTTCTCGTTGACATTCTCCCCGGTTTCTTAAATATTCAAGGTGGGCAAGTGTCTCCCCAATAGCAAAACGCATTTCATGTACGGTAAGTTCCTTTTGAAACAGTTTCCCACAAATATCATAAACGGTATCACCCTGATGATCTAGGAATGATAATGTTTGTGCAAGTCGTTCCTCATGGTGTCCTTTGATTTCATCAATCCTTCGATTTGCTCCATGAAACGGTTTGCCATGAGAAGGAATGACTAAATCAGCATCCAATTTTTTTATTTTATCCAAAGATTTTAAATATGTATCCAGCGGATCTTGGTTACCATGGAACCAATGCGAGATATTCGGTGTAATCTTTGGCAATATATGATCGGTTGAGAGCAAAACATTTTTATCTTTATTATAAAATGTGATTAAACCGTCTGAATGCCCAGGCGTAAAGATTACCTCATAATTATATTTACCAAGAGGAACTAATTCACCTTCTTGAAAATAATGATCCACGTTTGGATAAGGTGTTACTGCTTCAATAAATTCTTCAGTATTGCCAGTCATTTTACCAGCCATTTCATTCGGAATCCCTGCAAGTGTATAGCTGTTGCGAATGCTTTTGATCGTATCTTCCTGCCAAGCTGTAAAACCGGCATTCACATCAATCTCACTCATTGAGAGACGAGCGTTTACCTTTCTTTGTAATCCTCCGGCATAACCAAAATGGTCTGGATGGTAATGCGTAATATATATATTTGAAACTATTTTTCCTTCCAATTCTTTTTCCCATCTCAAGATGGTTTCCTTGTTATTTAATCCAGTATCAATAATCGTCCATCCATTTTCACCTTCTGCCATAAAACAATTTACATGGTTAAGGCGAAAAGGCAAATCAAGCTTGATAAGTTTTAATCCATACGCTTCTAACATATATTCCTCACTGCTCACTTTCCTATTATATTTGATATTAAGAAGCCTCTTCCAAACTAGCTTCAAAGAATGTATCCACTTTTTTAATATATTCATCTTTGTTTTGTTTGTAGGCTTTTACATGACCTTCCCCATCAGGAAGCCATAATTTAAATTTTTCCGGATTTTTCTCAGCCATTTTCTTGCTTTCCGTATATGGAATCGCATCGTCTTCCTTATTATGGATAAAAAGTACTCGTCTTGGGGCGATGTCTCCCAATACAGAAATAGGACTGGCGTTTTTTGGATCCAGATCAGAAATCATAGGTACTAACGTCAAAATTAGCGGTGTGAAAGGAAAATTTGGCAAATTGGACCAGACTGGTAAATTGACTTTTAGATACTCCTCTAAGTCACTAAACGGACTATCAGCAACCACACCAATGACATCTTCTGCTTGAGAAGCGGCAAGTAAAGATGTCGAAGCTCCCATCGAGATACCAAGTAAACCGATTGGTTCATCATACCTTTCATTGACGTAATCAATTGCACCAAGCAAATCAAATTGTTCTTTTGCACCAATTGTTGACATATCGCCATCTGATTCTCCAGCATAACGAAAATCAAACATAACAACACGATACCCTTTGTCTAAAAGGTCTTTTGCCATGGAGAGATATGGTATATGGTCTTCATACCGATTCCCTTTATAGCCGTGCGAAAAGATTACTGTCATTTTTGGTGTCTCCTCCGGTTTCAGTACCCAGCCAGATAACTGCAGCCCATCTCCCCTACTGCTAAATTCAATATCTTCATAAGCCATCCCGTAATCACTAGGCGATTGCTCAATTGGTTTTTTTTCAGGATGTGTCATACTATACCCGACGAAAATAGATATTCCAACACACACAATAAGGGTTAATATAATCATTGCACCAAAAATAAGACTTACGGTTTTCTTCCTATTTCTTTTTCTTGATGAATGCTCCGTTTGATGTACTTTTTCTTCCAACTGATCACCTTCTTTCATTCACGTCATTCAATTGCTTTAAGGCCTACCGCTCCAGCAATGATGCAACATAAGAATAGCATTCGCTTCCAGCCCGCTGATTCTCTAAAAAAGAAAATACCTATTAATACTGCTCCTGCTGCTCCTAAACCTGTCCATATCGCATAGGCCGTACCAAGTGGTATATCTCGCATCGCAAGTGACAAAAACAAAAACCCGCCTGAAAAAGATAGGATCACCATTAACAGCCATTGAAGCGATTTTTTTTGAAGATAAATATTGATGAACATCACTCCAAAAATTTCACCGAAACTGGCAATAACCAGATACAACCAAGCCAATTTATCCCCCCCTATGTATGACTGTTTCCTTTTTCGCTTCGGTTGTTGTAATCTTAATACCAATAACACCTATTATAATTAACCCAATAAAAAATAGTTTTGCAACAGAAAATGCTGCACCAAAAATAAGAAAGTCAATTAAAACAATTGCAGCAGCTCCTGAACCGGTAAACACAGCGTAAACAGTCCCTGTTGGTAATTGTTCACTGGCTTTCACAATAAAATAAAAACTCAAAATAATAATAAAAATAGTACCAATCCACTCCATCAATGAATCAGAATATTTCAAACCAATGACCCAGAATACCTCGACAATAGCAGCAAAAAGAACATAAAGCCAACCCAAATCTCTAAAGCCTCCTATAATAATACTATTTCAAAACTACCTTACTATTTCGATAAGAGCAACTTATTCCTATTTTTCACTTTATCATATCACCAATTTGCCCATAATAATATCGTTCACAGAATGTTCATTGCTCTTCTTGGCACCGCCTGTTAAAATCATGTTAGAAATTGTTTTAGTTTGTTAAAAATCGATTAATGATTGAGAGGTGAAACATTCATGCTACCTATTGATCGTCAAAATCAAATTAAAAAACTAATAAAAAAGAAACAGACATTAAAAATTTCCGAGCTAAGTGAAATGCTTGATGTATCTGAAATGACGATCCATCGGGACTTAAGGCCATTGATTGAGTCTGGAGACGTCATTAAAACTTTTGGTGGTGTAACCATTGCTCAAAAGCACAAATCATCTGCGAATCCCGAGGAATGCACCGTATGCCAACGTTCTATCAACGAAAGAATGGCTTACAGGCTTATTCTGCCAAATAATCAAGTTGAGACTGCATGCTGTGCCCACTGTGGACTTCTTAGACATCGTCAGTTAAATGAGCAAGTTGTTCAGGCATTATGTTATGATTTTCTGAAACAAACCACAATAAGTGCACCTTTGGCATGGTTTGTCATGGATACTTCCCTTCATCTGGGCTGCTGTCAACCACAAGTTTTACCATTTGAGTGGAGAGATCATGCGGAAAAATTTGTTCATGGATTTGGAGGTAACGTTTATCCATTTCATGAAGCGCTGGAAATTGTCTTTAAAAAGATGAATGAGGGTAATGTGAATCCTTGTCAACACCATTAAAGAAAGGAAGTCATAAATGAGATTCATAAAATTTTTTGCCTTTATTTTTATCCTGTTCCTCGCTGCTTGCGGCGGTGAAGACATTGAAACAAATATGTCTGAAGAGGTTGCAGATTTTGAATTTACAACACAAGATGAAAAAAAATTAAGTAATAAAGATTTAGAGGGCGAATGGTGGGTAGCAGATTTCGTCTTTACAAACTGTACGACTGTTTGTCTACCAATGACCTCAAACATGTCCATTTTACAAGATAAATTAAAAGAAGAAGACCTAGATGTTCAGCTTGTTTCCTTTAGTGTTGACCCTGAACATGATACACCGGAAGTGTTAAGGGACTACGCCAAAGAATATGAAGCCGATCTTGATAACTGGACGTTCTTGACAGGATATGACTTTCAAACCATTAAAGAACTTTCTATTAAATCTTTTCGTTCTCTCTTAGCGGAACCCCAACCCGGGGATGATCAAGTGACACATGGAACAAACTTCTTTCTGATTAATCCAGAGGGAGAAATCGTAAAAAAATATGATGGTGTGGATAAAAAGGAAATAGAAACAATTGTGGAGGATTTAAAGGCTGTGCTCTAACATGAATAAAAACAAGGGGGAAAAGAAGAATGAGACGGAAAATATGGATATTTCTTTTTGTTCTCATGCTAATGCTATTAGCAGCATGCAGTGATAATCATTCAGACGAAACAAAAGAAGAAACAGAGGAATTAGCAGAACTGAAAGTTGATTTCGCTTTGCCTGAATCTGCAGAAGTTGACGAAGAAGTCGAGTTAAAAGCTATTGTTACTTATGGTGACGAAAAAGTGAAAGATGCAGATGAAATGGAATTTGAATACTGGAAGCAAGGAAATGAAGACGATAGCACTACAGTTGAAGCACAAAATAATGAAGATGGAACATATACAGCGAAAGTAAGCTTTGAAGAAGATGCTGTTTATGAAATCTATGCACATACAACAGCAAGAGATTTACACACTATGCCAAAAAAATCGATAGAAGTAGGAAATGCGATTGCCGATGAACATGATGCTCATGACGAACATGGAGATCATGAGCACGAGAATGCTGATGGCCTTCACATGCATTTCATGGAGCCTGAAGAGGTCAAAACAGATGAGGAAGTAGACTTAATCACACATTTACAAATGGATGATGAGCCTATTGAAAAAGCAGATGTTCAATACGATATCTCTAAGAAAGACGAATCGGATAATCAAGAAACAGCGGAGGCAGAAGAAACAAAAGCAGGTGAATATAAAGCAACACATACTTTCTCAGAAGCAGGCTCTTATACGATACAAATTCATGTTGAAGATGATGATGGAGTAAAAGAACAAGAAGAATATAAAATTGAAGTAAAATAAAACTTTTAAAACCCAAATCAGAACAATGATTTGGGTTTTTTGATCGATTTATTCAGGTACCTATCCAAGCATGTAGTCAGAAAGGAAGACTATTTACTTTATACGTAAGAATAATCCCTAATTTATGCATTATCATCATCGAAAGTCCAGCTGCAATTTGATCAAATTTTGTATTAAAAGGAGGCGGAAGTAATGCAACGGGGTCAGACGGACCTGCAAAACAAAGTCCTGTGGTTAATTCATTTAGAAATGGATTGGTCATTCCATCCATGAAAGCATATACAATGAATATTACACATGCTGGCATTATTAAAAGACTGCTTAAAAATGCATATCGCTTCTTTTTCTTTTTAGGTAGCTGTCTGTTTGCCGTACCTGCAATTGGCCACCACATAATAACAGCCAGTATAAATAATATAATTCCATAAACTTTATGAATTGCTGGATATTTAGATAGTAGTGTTAACACAAAAGGCATGTGGTAAAAAAAGAATAATATAGCGAAGATACACAGAGTGATGAACGGAAGGAATAAAATAAATTTCTTTTTTCTCAAATTTATTTTTTTTCTCATATATTCAATGATTTGGCTAGGTATTCCCAATAAAAATAAAGGAGGAATAATAAAATAAATGATACTCATCTGAATCATATGCAAACTGAATGAAGCATGGCTAACACCCGCAAAAGGACTTCCAAGAGACAAATAAACTAAACACAAACAGAGAACAAAAAGGGATGATTGCTTTTTTTTCAGATTCATCTTCATCCAATATTTAATCAGAAAGAAATAAAAACAGGCAATTGCGACTAAGCCAATCAACCATGGTATATTCCACTGCATGTGATCTTCGAGCAATACTTCATACATCATTTGTATCCCTCCAAAATCAAACCTATCATTGTATCAAATTCACACCCAACGATTTATCATCTATTTATTCTATGCAAAACTGGAATAAAGTGTGATTGGGAAGGGTTAAAAAATACAGGAAGAGACCTAGTAATGGACGCCCCTTCCTTTTACATTCTACTCTCTGTATCCGGTATTTGCCTTCACCTTTACTTCTGCATATCTTCTGGGATCTCTTTCTTTTGATAAAACTGTTCCTAGATATCCCCCTAAAAATCCAAGTGGTACTGAAAACAATGCGGGATTTGTAAACGGGAATATAGGATCTCCGACAAACATTGCCTCTCCTGGCACGGGAGAAAATACATTTGGACTTAATATAACAAGTACAAGAGATACTATTAATCCAGTCAACATTCCAGTAACTGCGCCACTTGTATTAAATCTCTTCCAATAGATCGTATATAAAATAACCGGTAAATTGGCACTTGCAGCAACACAAAATGCTAATGACACGAGAAAAGCAACGTTTAGATTTTGGGCAAATAATGCTAATATAATCGAAAATACAGATACTCCAAACGATGCATATTTTGCAGCAAGCATTTGATCTCGATCTGAAATCTTACCTTTCTTAATAATTTGACCATACACATCATGGGCAAATGCAGATGCACCTGATAAAACGAGCCCCGCTACAACAGCAAGAATCGTAGCAAATGCGACTGCTGATACAAATGACAATAAGAAATCTCCGCCGAGCGCTTCAGCCAGCAGTGGTGCAGCCATGTTTCCCGCTGTATTTGCAGATGTAATGGCTTTTGAACCCACAAACGCAGCCGCTCCAAAACCAAGAAAAACAGTTAAGACATAGAAAATGCCAACAACCCATGTAGCAGTAATGACAGAACTTCTTGCTGTTTTCGCATCTTTAACAGTAAAGAAACGCATTAATATATGTGGTAAACCAGCTGTTCCTAATACCAATGCGATCATTAGTGAAATCGTACCAAGTGGATCTGTGTACTTAAGTCCGGGTTTCAAGTAGTCTGCACCATGTTCTGTAACCGTTTTCATCTCACTGAACATGTAAACAAGATTAAAGTTAAATTTAGCTAATACCATAAATGAGATAATGACGGTTCCAAGCATTAATAAAAGTGCTTTAATAATTTGTACCCAACTTGTAGCTGTCATTCCGCCAAACAATACATAAATGGTCATCATTACGCCAACAATTAAAACAGCAACCCAATAATCTATGCCAAACAATAACTGAATAAGTGCACCTGCCCCAACTAACTGAGCAATCATATAAAAAATAACTATAACAATTGTATTTAAAGCAGCTGCCCCCCTTACTTTTTTTGCGTCAAAACGTGCATTTATCATATCAGCAAGTGTATATTTTCCAAGATTTCTCAAAGGTTCGGCTACTAAAAAAAGGACAACAAGATAAGCAATTAAAAATCCAATACTATAGAAAAATCCATCAAATCCATTCAGTGCTATAGCTCCTGCAATACCAAGAAAGGAGGCAGCGGATAAATAATCACCTGCAATTGCCAACCCATTTTGCCATCCCGTTAACCCGCCTCCAGCAGTGTAAAAGTCACCTGTTGATTTTGTTCTTTTTGCGGCCCAATATGTAATAACTAAGGTGCCTGCTACAATAAGAAGAAAGAAAAAAATCACTGTTGCATTCATGAATCGATTCCTCCCTTATCTAGCTGTTCCTCGATTATTTCATTTGATTTTTTATCAAAAACAGCTGCTTTTCTAATGTAGATAATAGATAGCACCCAAGTCATTACAAACTGCGCAAAGGCATAAACCCAAACCCACGTAATATCCCCAATTACTGGTGTGTTTAAAATAGTTGTATAGGACGTTAATATCGGTAACATAAAATAAAATACAATAAAGAAAATTGTAAACGGAATAATAAACTTTTTCCTTTCATTCATTAATTGTTTAAATTTTCTACTCCTAGCAACTTCTTCATAGTCTGGCGGGTTACTTACGCTTCTTGCTAATTCTTTTTCCAATAATACCAACTCCTATCTTCATCATTTTAAATGATTTGTTGTGATTTAGTATATCAATATAGATGCATATTTTCAAAATAATTCGGAAATTATTGTATATTTTAAAAATATAGAAAACATCAGTTATAAACTTTATTAGATAAGAATTATCCATCCGTATGCCTTACAAAAATTCAAGCTTTAGTATTAAAAAAGGTCTGCCCCTCTGCAAGGGACAGACCGTTCCAGTTTATAAAGTAACTGCAGTTACTTTATAAATATCTTCTAATTCTTTTAGTAATTCAAGTCCTGTTTGCTCTACCTGTTTATCGACTGTCAACATCATGATTGCATCACCGCCAACATCTGATCTTCCTACTTGCATTGTTGCTATATTTATATTATCTTTTGCAAGTGTTGTTCCCACTCTGCCGATAGCACCCGGCTGGTCTTTATGATGGACTAATACCATGTGGCCTTCCGGTATAACATCTACTCGATAATTGTCTACTTTGATAATACGGGCTCCATAGCCATTTAATAATGTTCCTGCTACTTTTCTTGTTTCTGATTTGGTTTTAACTTCTACCGTAATTAAATTTGTGAATCCTTTTGTAGTAGAAGTTTTATTCTCATTAATGATAATACTTTTTTTCTCTGCTAAGTATGCTGCATTTACGTCGTTTACATGATCCCCTAAGTAACGTTTTAATACGCCTTTCACAGTATTGCGTGTTAATGGTGCTACTTCTAATTCAGAAAGCTCTCCAGCATAGTATATATTAATCTCTTCAGCTGCTTCTTCTACAAGACGAGCTAGAAATGCACCTAATTTCTCAGATAAATGGAAATATGGTTCAATTTCGCTCATAATGTCTTGTGGTACAGCAGGCAGATTTACTGGATTTTGTGGTACTCCGCCTGACAGAATGTTTACAACGTCACGACTAACATCGATTGCTACATTTTCTTGCGCTTCTACAGTACTGGCACCAAGATGTGGTGTAGCAATTACCTCAGGAAGTTCAAGTAATTTATGATTACTAATAGGCTCTTCTTCAAATACATCTAATGCCGCACCAGCTACCTTCTTAGCCATAATTGCTTCATACAATGCATCCTCATCAATAATACCACCACGTGCACAGTTGATAACTCGTACAGAGTCTTTCATTAAGTCAAATGCATCTTGATTAATGAGATGTTTCGTTTCTTTCAAGAGAGGCGTATGAACAGTGATAAAGTCAGCTGCTTTTAGCACTTCTTCTATCGTTCCACATTCAATTCCCATATTCTCTGCTTTTTCTTCTGTTAAAAAGGGGTCATAAGCAATCACATTCATCCGCTGTCCTTTAGCTCTCGTAGCTACCTCTGCACCAATTCTGCCAAGCCCTACAATTCCTAAAGTTTTGTTTTTTAGCTCCACTCCCACATGTGACTTACGATCCCACCGTTCTTGTTTTAGAGCGTAGTAGGCTTGAGGAATTTTGCGCGCCAAAGACATAAGCATCGCCATTGTGTGTTCTGCTGCGGAGTTTGTATTCCCATCAGGTGCATTCACAACAATAACACCAGCTTCAGTTGCTGCCTCCAAATCAATATTGTCAACACCGACCCCAGCTCGTCCGATTACTTTTAACTTTTCTCCATGTGCAAATACTTCCTTTGTTACTTGCGTTTGACTGCGTACTAATAATCCGTCAAAGTCTTTTATCCTCTCAAGCAACTGATCATTTGTCAAATCTGTCTCCATTACTACTTCGATGTTATCCGCCTCACGTAAAGGGAATATACCATCTTCACTTAAAGGATCACTAATTAAAATACGAAATGTCATTGTTGACTTACCTCCTGTTTTAAATAGCATTCTTGGGCCGCTGCTACTCCTTGACCAAGTGTTACATCCTTGCCTAATTTTCGTAAGCCCAATTCCATTAAACCAATGGTTTGTATTACATCTGCCGGTGAACAATAACCCATATGACCAATTCGAACAATCTTTCCTTTTAGGTGTTGCTGGCCACCAGCCAACTCCAATCCAAATTCCTGTTTCACCTGTTTACGTAACATCTCTCCATCAAAATCTTCTGGTTGAATAGCTGTTACCGTAGGTGATGCAGTCGCGTCAGATGTCAGAAGCGGAATATCAAGCGCTTTAAAAGCGTTACGAGTCATTTCCATCATTATTTGATGCCTTTGGAAAACTTGTGCTAATCCCTCTTTTTCCATTAATGCTAAAGCCTGTTCAAGTCCAAACAACAAAGACAGTCCTGGAGTAAATGGTGTTGAAGCCTCATTTAAACTTTTTCGGTATTTATTTAAGTCTAAATAGAAACGTGGCTGCTGATTTTCCTCTATTACTTCCCAAGCACGCTCACTAACTGCAATAAAAGTTAGTCCTGCAGGTAACATCATAGCTTTTTGTGAACCAGTAACAAAGACATCAACACCCCATTCATCCATCTTTGTTTCCACTCCGCCAACACAGGAAACACCGTCTACTACCATTAGAGCTTTTGAATTTTCATGTACGACATTGCTAATTTCCCGTATCGGATTTAGCACACCTGTTGATGTTTCACAATATGTCGAAAAGACTGCTTTAATTTGAGGATTGTTTTTCAGATAATCTTTCACGATCTCAGGTTGAACAGCATCTCCCCATGTGATATCCAAACGGTGTACATTCAGTTGATAAGATTCGCAAATTTTAGCAAAACGATCTCCAAATGCACCCGTTACAATAACAAGTACATCATCGCCAGCTTGAGCAGTATTTACCACTGCAGCTTCTAAGCCAGAAGTACCACTACCCGTAATGATAAGCACATCCTGTTCTGTTCCAAATACAGGAGATAGTTTTGGTTTGATTCGCTGAAGGAGTTCTTTCGTCTCAATCCCCCGATGACCGATCATCGGTTGACTCATTGCCCGCTGAATACTCGGCGGTATAGGTGAAGGCCCTGGAATACGTAGTATATTCGTATCTTGTAGCATGATTAATCCCCTCTCAATTTTAGAAATCAAATACTATAAAAAATAAAAAAGCCCTTTCGCCCTTAATAGCTTAAGCTAAGGGGCGAAAAGGTTTCATTTTTCGCGGTACCACCCTTTTTTTACTGCATATGAATCCTATACGCAGTCTTCATTGGATTTACGATAACGGCCAGGTTGCCGGACAAACCTACTGTATGGTTTCAATTTGTCTATTCCGAAGTGCCGTTCACAAAAAGAATACACTGATTTACACCATCCATCAGCTCTCTAAAGTATCTCATTTTCATGAACCTATCTTCATCTTTATAGTTATTTATGAAATTGCTATAAAATAATAAATTTTTTAATTAATAATAATAATCATAGCAAAATTTCATTTATTGTCAACATATTTTGATATAATAATTTGAAAGAAAGAATTTAAATCGGTTGCTCAAATAAGTTCACACCTTCTTGCTCTTATATAAGAGTTTCATATTTCACCAGTTATTTAAATACTCTTTTCCCATCTATTTAATCAACTTAATTTATAAAGTAGCCCTAAATTTTATATATTTGTACATTTAACTGATTCTATATACTTCTTTATTCTTTAATTCTCTGCGAAGTATTTTTCCGCTGATTTTTGTTTTTGGTAACTTATCCAGCACTTCAATTTCTCTAGGAGCTGCATGTGCTGATAGATTATTTCTTACAAATACACGAATTTCTTCAAGTAACTCTTGGGACTCTTTATAGCCAGTTCGTAATACAATAAATGCTTTCACTAACTCCCCGCGAAGTGCATCTTGTTTACCAATGACCCCCGCTTCTGCCACTGCCGGATGTTCAATGAGTTTACTTTCTACTTCAAAAGGGCCGATTCTCTCCCCGGCTGAATTAATCATATCGTCGCTTCTGCTATGAAAAAACACATAGTCTTCATCGTCTTGAAAAGCCATGTCACCAGATACATACCAGCCTTTATATTTAAAATAAGAATTGAACTTATCTTTGCTTCCCCAAATCTCCTTCATCAAACCGGGCCACGGTGTACGAATAGCTAATTGTCCAACGGAACCACGTGGTAATTCCTTTCCGCTTTCATCTAATATTCCTACTTTAATCCCTGGAAATGGCCTTCCCATTGATCCTGGTTTAATAGGTTCTGAAGGTAAGTTTACAATCAAATGTCCTCCGGTCTCAGTCATCCACCATGTATCGTGAATACGAATTCCTAGTTGATTCCATGCCCAGTGAATAACCTCTGGATTTAAAGGCTCACCTACACTTAGGACGTGCCTTAAGGAGGAAAGATCATATTTTTTCAATAAATCACCTTGGGATAATAACATTCTAAAAGCAGTTGGCGCACTGTACCATGTGGTTACTTTTAATTCTTCTATTATTTCATACCAATTTTCAGCTTTAAAACGTCCTCCCTGAATGACGACTGTAGCTCTATTTAACCAAGGAGCAAATAAGCCATATACACTTCCTGTTACCCATCCTGGATGAGAGGTACACCAATATACATCATCGTCTTTAAGATCCAACACCCATCTACCTGATTCATAATGATGAATCATAGCACGATGAGCGTGCAAAATCCCCTTCGGTTTACCAGTTGATCCACTTGTATAGTGTATAATGAATCCGTCTTCTAAATGAACCCACTCGATAGTCGCCTCTATATTTGGAGTATTATAAAAGGAATCCTCCAAATCCTCTGTAAACAAAATTGATCGGAGGGAAGGAATATCTTTATTAGAAACGCGATTAATTAAGTATTTATCTGTAATAAGCATTGTTGCACTACAGTCATTCATCCGATCTGTTATTGCTTCCTTCATAAACGCTTCAAATAACGGTCCAGCAATTCCACCAATCTTAATAATCGCTAAAATAGAAATATAGCATGCAGGGGTTTTAGGTAGTAAAACAAACACTCTATCTCCTTTTTTCACGCCATTTTCTTTTAAAACACGAGCATAATGATCTGTTTTTTCTTTAACTTCTGCAAATGTTAAAACTTCTCTCTTATCACCATTTACGTACTGAAGTGCAACTCTCTCTCCAAAACCTTCATCAACATGTCTGTCGATCGTTTCATAAGCAATATTTACTTTTCCTGTTTTCCAAAAACTTAATTTTTCTGCTGCATTATTCCATGAAAATGATTCGTTTATAGCTTGGTAATCTTGTAAATTATATGTACCTGTAATTGACGGAAGCTCATTATTTACTGTAGACATGTTCATCTCCTCCTATTAAATTTAAGCTATCTAATATCTCTGTTTTAAACTCTGCGGATTTCCTACTGCCTCTTTTTCTAGGACGTGGTTCGGCTAATCTAATTTCTTTAGCAATTTCTCCTGGATGACCGCATAAGATAATAATTCGATCACATAAATAAATTGCTTCATCAACATCATGGGTAACTAACACCATTGTGGATTGATAACTTTCCCATACATCCAGTAATAAATCTTGTAAATGCATCTTGGTGAATGCATCCAACGCACTAAATGGTTCGTCCAATAATAGAATTTCCGGAGATGTAATCAAAGACCGGGCGATTGCTACACGTTGGGCCATTCCTCCAGAAAGCTGTTTTGGATAAAGATGTTCACTTCCAGCTAAGCCAACATCTTTCAAATATTGCCTTGCACAATCCTGCTTCTTTAGCTTGCTCCCTTTTAATCCAAACGTAACGTTATCCATTACTGTAAGCCAAGGCATTAAACGGGGTTCTTGAAACATAAAACCAGTATTCTTATGCATTCCTTTTGATATATAATCATTTATAACTATTTCTCCACTATATTCATTATCCAAGCCAGAAATAGCACGTAATAACGTACTTTTTCCACAACCACTCGTACCTAAAATACCAATAATTTCTCCTGGATTTGCAGTAAAAGAAATGTTTCTAACAACTGTTTTACCATTAAATGTTCGGCTAACATCTTTCATTTCTAAACTCACCATGTATACCTCCCGCTATGATTTCATTAAATTGTCCTGCCAGTGTAACGCTTGTTTTTCGATAACTTTCAAAATCCAATCGAAAAATTTTCCGATAATCGCAAATAAAATAATACTAGCAATAATTATCTCGGGAGAAAGTGTATTCTGGCCTAGAACCAACAAGTACCCTAGTCCTTCACTGGCCCCCATCAATTCTGCAGCAACAACAAACATCCAACCGAGTCCTAAACCACTTCGCAAACCAACGAGGAAAGAAGGCAATGCTCCCGGCAAAATGATCCTGCGAATTAATTGAAATATATTTAAATCATAAATTTTTCCGACTTCAATTAATTTTCGGTCAACTCCAAGTATTCCGCTCACAACATTAAGATAGACAGGGAAAAAGACACCAACTGCTATCATTGTTATTTTAGATGGCTCGCCAATTCCCATCCATAAAATGAACAATGGCACCCATGCAAGCGATGGAATAGAACGAAAAGCTTGAATCATTGGATCAAATAATCGCTCTGCATTTTTATAAAAGCCAACAAGTGACCCTAATAGGACAGCAGCTACTGTACCAATTAGAAACCCCATCAAAACACGATAGGTTGTAATTCCAATATGATCCCATAAAGTTCCTTCCTGTGCCATTTCTTTAATGGTAATTAAAATCGTTGTCGGTGCTGGGAGTTGGTAAGTTGGGAAAAATCCTACTCGACTTAATCCTTCCCACGCAATAATTAGAATAATTGGAATGAAACTTCCTAAAAGAACAGATTGAAGATTTTTTGACTGCTTCTTTTTCATTTTTTCATTACCTTTGATGCGCTCTGTAACAAACACAGATGCTATTTCTTCTTTATGCTTTGCCAATTTTATCCTCTCCTTTAGAATAGAACTAATTATCTACTCAATCGTTTCTTTTGCAAATGAGGGGTCAATTAGCTCTATAACAAGTTTTTCGACATTTGCATCCTCATCAATAACTTCTCCGTTTTGTAACACTTTACCAGCTTCTATTAAAGATCTTTGCTGATCTTTACCAGGAACTGGTCCAGAAAAATCATTACGTTCTAATTGCTTTTGTGCTACATCTACTGGAATACTTGCTTCTTCCGCTAGGATTTCTGCTGCCTCTTTAGGATTTTTAATTGTCCAAGTTCTTGCTTTTTCATACACCTCAATGACACGACTGACATATTCAGGATACTGTTCAACAAAACTCTCTCTTACATTTAAAAAACCGTATGTATTAAAATCTACGTTCCGATAGAATAACTCAGCATCAGATTCTATTTCTAGTCGAGCCATGTGAGGGTCAAGGCCAGCCCATCCATCCACAGACCCTGAAGTTAGCGCAGATGCCCCGTCCCCATGCTGTAGATTAACAATCTCAACATTACTGGCTGAAACCCCCTCCTCATTTAATGAACGAAGTAAGAAGATATAAGGATCTGTACCCAGTGTTGCCGCAACCTTCTTTCCTTGTAAATCATTTATACTTTCAATCTTGGAGTCTGCACGGGAGACAAGCGCAGTCCATTCCGGCTTTGAATAAATATATACATTTTTGATTGGCGCACCATTTGCCTTAGACATTAATGCAGCCGCACCTGCTGATGAACCAAAGTCAATACTGTCGCTATTTAAAAACTCTAATGCTTTATTGCTGCCTTGACTTAAAACCCACTCTATCTCAATACCTTCTTCTTCAAATGTCTCTTCTAGCCATCCAAACTTTTTAAGAACCAAGCTAGTTGGTGAATAATAGGCATAATCTAACCGAATTTTTTCTGGTGTACCTTTCGAGCTTGTTTTTGAAAAACATCCCATAGTTAGGAATAGTAAAACTCCTATTAGTCCTATTAATGTGAATTTTCCGACATAATGCTTTCTAAAAATCCTTTTTTCAAGCATTTTACCCTCTCCTTTTTCTATAAAATAATAAATAAAAACCCTCTTCCTAAGAAGAGGGTTAAAAAAACTATTCTCTCTTCTCATCTACCAGGAAATATCCTGCAGGAATTAGCACCTTCATAAACTATTTAATCTAGCCTATGGGTTGCCGGGCATCATTGGGCCAGTCCCTCCGCCTCTCTGGATAAGAAACTTATTTATAAATTTATACGAATAACTACTATACTAAAAAAACCTCTCAGATAAGTTAGAGAGGTTCATCTATTCTCATCTTATCTTCCTAAGCATCTTGCTTAGCTGGATTTAGCACCTATTAGGTATAGCACCTAATGGTTGCTGGGTATCATCGGGCCAGTCCCTCCACCACTCTGGATAAGATTTATTTAATTTTATTAACTAATGATAATTCAGAGTCTATCACAAGGAATTATTTCTGTCAACACTGTTACTGTAAAAATATGAATATTTATAAGGTCATGCATAATCTAGAGAGCTTTGAAGAAATTCTGTTCATCCCAAATAACGATGATAAAGTGTTTTGGCTTCCGATATATTCTTCGTTCCATGTATAAGTGTACGACCATCCTGAAATAGAACGAGCCGCTTTTTTTCAACTGTAAAAGAAAGCAGAAATGGGTTTTGTTCTACCTTCCCCATAGATGACAATGTCTGAGCTATCGTTTCTAAATCACGTTTTTCTTTTTTGGCCGGACGAATTTGAACAGAATCTCTTCCACAAAGCACAGCTGATTTTGTTTGATTTTCATAATCAAGGAATGGGTACGTAGGATGAACGCCGCAGGAGGTGCAATCAGCTTTTCTTAAACTAGAAACATTGATTTTTGATTCTTCGTTTTTCCAAAGATCAAAGGATACTAATTTTTCTCTTCGTGCGCCCCAATCTTCTGTAAGTATTTTTAGTGCCTCGGCTGTTTGATACACTACGACCATATTAGCTGCAGGACTGATGATCCCCGCGGTATCACAGGTCAGTCCGCCAATAGGCACAGTTTCCATCAAACAATGTAAACATGGTGTTTGATTTGGAATAATTGTAAAACTAATACCATAGCTCCCGACACAAGAGCCATAAATCCAAGGCACCCCATATTTCTGTGAAATATCATTAATAATCATCCGAATATCAAAATTATCGGTAGCATCTATTATTAGATCAACATTTTCTATTAAGCTTTCAAATTCTTGCGGACCGACATCTAAAATATGGGCTTCTATTTCTACCTCAGAATTAACTTGTTGGAGCCGCTTTTTGGCAGCAATTGCTTTTGGTATACGCTCTATTGCGTCTGATTCAACAAATAGCTGTTGTCGTTGTAAATTACTCCATTCAACATAATCGCGATCCACTATCGTTATTTTTCCAACACCCCCGCGGACAAGTGATTCCGCATTACCTGTGCCAAGAGCCCCTGCTCCCACGAGTAACACATGCTTTTTTTTTAGTCTTCTTTGTCCCTTTTCACCAATCGGAGCGAACAGCGTTTGTCTGGAATAACGATCATTCATCCGATACTCAGCCCTTCCATTGGACTGCTTGCTGTTGCTGTTCGTTTTTTAGGAATTCTTCCAGCTTCATAACCTAAGCGGCCCGCTTCAATTGCGAGTTTCATCGCTTTAGCCATTTTTACTGGGTCATCTGCAGCAGATACCGCTGTATTTAGTAACACAGCGTCAGCTCCTAATTCCATCGCTATTGCAGCATCAGCAGGAGAACCAATACCAGCGTCGACAATCACTGGAACCTTTGTTTGTTCAACAATAAAACGTAAATGAAGCGGATTAATAATTCCTTGACCTGATCCAATTGGTGAAGCTCCCGGCATGATCGCATGGGCACCAAGTTCTTCCAGTCTTTTAGCAAGCACAACATCATCAGAAGTATATGGCAGAACTGTAAAACCTTCTTTGAGCAGTTCCTCTGTTGCTTTTAATGTTTCCACAGGATCCGGAAGCAACGTCTTATCGCAACCAATAACTTCTACTTTGATCATATCGCAAAGCCCTGAGGCTTGAGCTAGTTTAGCATGGCGTACTGCTTCTTGAGCTGTTTTTGCACCAGCTGTATTTGGTAGCAAGTTAACTTTATCTAAATCTATTTTTTCAAGAAAATTAGGTTGACTTGGTTCATAAATGTTCATGCGCCGGACAGTAAATGTTAAAATTTCAGATTCTGATACCTCTACGGCTTGTTTTTGAATATCAAAATTTGGATATTTTCCTGTTCCTAATAGTAATCTGGAATGAAATTGTTTATCGTTAATGGTTAGCATCTCAACCGCCTCCTACAAATTGGACTAATTCTATTTTGTCACCTTCAAAAATTTGAGTTTTTTCATGTGCATTTTTATCTAAAATCGTGTCATTATGTTCCACAATGATGACAGGGTTGTTTATGTTAAAATGATCAATAACTCCTTTAATTGTACGCACCGAATCAGGTACAGTTACAACCTCCCCGTTTACTCGCAGATTCACTTGCTCACCTCCTCTACACTACGTTGTTTTATTTAAAAAGGGGCTTCTATTTCCTCTCCCTCAAGAAGTTTGGCCATATTTAACCCGGTAATAGGTGCAAGAAGTATTCCATTCCGGTAGTGACCTGTAGCAATCGATAATCCCTCAAACAGCGGGTGTCTTCCCATGTATGGTGTTTTATCAGCTGTTTGCGGCCGAATCCCAGCCCAAGATTTTTCCCACTGTGCACAGGTTAATTCCGGAATCAGTTTGATAGCGCGCTGCATAAGCTGAACGAGGCCCTCTAAATGAACCGATTCATCAAATGTATTTGCTTCTTCGGTCGCTCCAATAACTAGCCTTCCATCTGGTTTTGGCACAATATAACAACCTTTTGAGAATATCGTTCGTATAACCGGGCTCTTTTTAACCCGGACGGAAAAACATTCTCCTTTTACTGGATACGTGTTCAACTTTATCCCTAATTGACTTAGTAATTGTTCACTCCACGCCCCCCCTGTTATAACTGTTTCATCGGCAAATATTTTGCCTATCATCGTTTGAACGCCTATGATTCTATTTGTTTCTTTAATAAAACCACAAACCTCCGTATGTTCCATCATTTCTGCTCCCAGACCTATAGCAGCATGAGCTAATGCTCTAGATAGATTTGGTGGGGAAACATTTCCATCGTTTGGGATATACATAGCCCCTTTTATATACTCAGAAAGGGAAGGTTCCCACTCTCTTAATTCGTTTGGAGCTATCCAAGATGCACTTTCACCTAGCTTTTTCTGAATGGATATGATGGATGCTAGTGAAGCAGCTTCTGCATCCGTTTTCGCTATTTTAAATATCCCATTTTGTACGAGTTGAATATCTATTCCTGTCAATTCTTTTAATTCCTCTGCAAGTTTTGGAAACATTCCCCTGCTTTTTCTAGCTAAGCGGAATAATGGGCTATCTTTTTCCAATTCTGATTGCGCACCCAGCATTCCCGCTGCAGCACTTGATGCTTTGCTGGCTAGCTTATTTTTCTCCAGCAGCAGCACGTTTCTTCCTCGCTTACTTAATTGGTAAGCAATGGAACTCCCAATAACTCCGCCTCCAACGACAATCACATCATAATGTTTTTTCATCATTCACTTCGCCTTCTCTAAACTTTTTCTATATGCTAATGTAGCTTGTATAGGATTCTTTGCGAGTAAAACCCCTGATAGAACTGCAATCCCTCTAGCACCTGCTTTAATTACTTCTCCCGTATTTTCAGGAGTAATACCACCAATAGCTATGACTGGCACCTTGACGGTACTTGTAATTTCTTGTAATTTTTCAAGTCCTCTAGGAGGTATACCAGGTTTTGATTGTGTATTAAAAATATGACCATAAAACAAGTAATTTGCACCTTTTTCCTCCGCTAATATTGCTTGCTCCACTGAATGAGTTGAACAACCAATTTGCAATGATGGAAACGCTCCTTTTACCAAAGCAATATCTGCGCTATGATGTGTGAGCTGCACACCAATTGTTTGCATGATGTATGCAATATCAATACGGTCATTAATAATGATCTTTTCTTGCGGAACTCCTTTATCTATTAATGTTTGGACAACATCCACTATTTCCTTTGCAGTCCAATTTTTTTCACGTATATGGACCCTATCAACATATTCATGAATCGTTTGTAGAATGCCAGTAAAAGTTTCAGCAGATTGTTGTCCTGTTGAGATAAGATGTAATTGTTTAGTGAATGGAATCACCTCCCGTTCTGGAATCGTAAACTTTTGTCTTATCAACGGAAATGACTTTTATATAAACAAAAAACCACTTCCGTTACGCACAGCGCATAAGGAAGTGGTTTCAGATTTTTAACATAACAAATAATTACACATACTAAACATATGTATAACATTCGATGTAATCCTCAACACGTTACTTCCCTACGCTGGCTTCAACCAGATCAGGTTCAAAGAGTCCCAAAGTAATCACTTTGATCTCAGCCTTTTTAAAAGGCACCCCCAGTGTTTATACTCAATATCTAGTTTTAATTTTTAATGTCTACTATTAGTCTAACATGTTTTAATTATGTGTCAATTACAAACGTTTTCGCTTTATATAAGAAAATTTCTATTGACAGGATAATTGTTACGCTTTATTCTACTATTGTAAACCTTATTTTTTTAAAGTTAACAATAGAAGGAGGTGTAATGCTTATTTACACAAGCGAAAAATACTTCAGCATCAGGATGAGAGCTTCAAAATATGCATCCTCAGAGCAAGATGAAAAACATATTTCCGGAGGCGAAGCTCTGTGTACATACGATAAAATAAAAGATACGGTAAATACACTGTTGGATAAAGCCTTATCTCATTCAAGGGGAGATCCTGATTTTATGCAGATACAATTTGATGTATTAAATGATCCCATTAAAAAAATCAATCCTTTATTCGTCTCTAATAATTCAGTGAATTCGGATAAAACAGGAAGGGAATTGGCATTAAAGTTTCTCGTTCAATCTGGGGTTTCAGAAAAAGCTATTGCAAAGGGATATCAACATTTAATAGATCAATCTGAATTAAGAGGAGCCATTTTAATTGATTACCAATCAGGTGAACGGGTTGATAACTCAAACGAACGTGGAATACGTGTATCTAGGATGGACTGGTTGCAATCAGATTTTGAAAGATGGGCTGCATTTTATAACCTCCCAACAAATCCAAGACTAAAAGAAGCACTCGTTCTTGCTACGAAAGTGAATGATCACCCTTTAGCCATTGCAGAATTATGTTGGTCAGATGATCCCGGCTATATAACTGGTTACGTAGCCAGTAAAAGATTAGGTTATCAGCGAATTACGAAAATGAAGTCTCCTGGTGATGAGCAAGGATGCAGAATTTTCTTTATTGATGGAACAAAATATACAAATTCTTATATTCATTACTTGCAAAAGCAACCAATTTTAATTTCTTGGAGGGATAAATAATGACAAAAACATTACTGGAAAAAAGTAAGGAACATTTATGGTTACCTTTTACGCAAATGAAAGATTATGAAAAGGATCCCCTCATTATTGAGAGTGGAAATGGAGTTAAATTAAAGGATATCGATGGGAAAGAATATTATGATGGTTTTTCATCTGTCTGGCTTAATGTTCACGGTCACCGTAAAAAAGAATTAGATGATGCAATAAAAAAGCAATTAAATAAAATTGCGCATTCCACATTGCTTGGGATGACAAATGTACCTGCAACAGAACTAGCTGAGAAATTAATTGAGATTACTCCAGAACAATTAACACGCGTATTTTATTCAGACAGCGGTGCAGAAGCTATTGAAATTGCACTTAAAATGGCATACCAATATTGGAAAAATGAAGGATACCAAAAGAAAAGAAAGTTTATATCAATGAACAATGGCTATCACGGTGACACCATAGGTGCTGTAAGTGTAGGGTCAGTAGAGCTTTTCCACCAAGTATACGGTCCTTTAATGTTTGATAGTTTTAAAGCACCTATCCCAAATGTATATCGGTCCAACAGTGAAAATCCAGACCAATGCCGCGATGAATGTTTAAATATTCTCGAGCAATTACTTATTGAAAATCATCAAGATATAGCAGGATTAACAATTGAGGCTATGGTTCAAGGAGCCGCAGGTATGATTGTTATGCCTGATGGATTTTTATCGGGGGTGAGAGAGCTTTGTACAAAGTACGATGTACTTATGATCGTGGATGAAGTTGCGACTGGCTTTGGCCGTACCGGTAAAATGTTTGCTTGTGAACATGAGGGAATCCAGCCTGATCTAATGACAGTCGGTAAGGGAATTACAGGAGGTTATTTACCAATATCTGCAACATTTACAACAGAGGATATATATAACGCTTTTTACGATGATTATGAAAAGCTAAAAACACTTTTCCATGGACATTCTTATACCGGAAATCAACTTGGGTGTGCAGTAGCGATTGAAAATTTGCGGTTATTTGAATCAGAAAAAATCATCGATCGTGTAAACGAAAAAGCAGAAGAAGTGAAAACATTACTGTATGACCTAGAACTACTTCCCCATGTAGGTGAAATAAGACAACTTGGATTAATATGTGGGATAGAATTAGTTAAAAACAAAAAAACAAAGGAACCGTTCCCTTTCAATAGTCGAGTAGGCTATCATGTTTCACTAAAAATGAGGGAATTAGGAATGATAACAAGACCGATGGGAGATGTCATCGTTTTTATGCCGCCATTTGCAAGCAGTAGTGATGAATTAACTGAAATGGTGAAAATCATGAAGAACGCGATTGTTGAAGTAACACAAGGAGCAGCTACAATTGACGCTTGATCAATGGCTCACCCAACGTCTCGAAAAGACAAAAAATGCTGGTTTATATCGACAGTTGCGAATCATGCATCATGGACCTCGCCCTCAAATGCTGGTAAACCAAAAAGATGTGCTTGTGTTCTCATCAAACAATTACTTAGGAATGGCTAATAAAAAAGAATTAATTGATGCTGCCAAAATCGCTTTAATTGAATTTGGAGTAGGAAGTAGTGGTTCACAATTAACAACAGGTCATTCGTATTGGCATCACAAGCTCGAAAATCGTATCACTACATTTAAGAAAACAGAATCTACGCTTCTTTTCTCAAGTGGTTATTTAGCGAACATCGGTGTCTTATCAACCGTGCCTGAAGAAGGCGATATTATTTTAAGTGATCAGCTGAACCATGCCAGTATTATTGATGGATGCCGTTTATCAAAAGCTGACACAGTGATTTATAAACATGTTGACATGATGGATCTTGAAAATAAATTGAAAAGGACATCTAACTATAAAAGACGATTTATTATCACAGATGGTGTATTTAGCATGGACGGGAACATAGCACCATTAGATAAAATTGTTGCACTAGCAAATCGTTATGACACCTTTGTCATTGTAGATGATGCACATGCGACAGGAGTCCTTGGTAAAAATGGACGGGGAACCAATGAATATTTTGACGTTGAACCTGATATCGTCATTGGTACCATGAGTAAAGCAATAGGAACGGAAGGTGGCTTTGTTACAGGTTCAAAAACATCCATCGATTTTTTACTAAACCACGCAAGGAGTTTTATTTTTCAAACGGCAATTGCCCCTGCCATTTGTGCAGCATCCTATACAGCAATAAATAGGATAGAAGAAGATAAAAAACAACGCTCCCTTTTGCTAAAAAAAATAAAGACGGTAAAAACAACACTTACAGAAATGGGATATGAAGTAAGAGGGGGAGAAACACCTATTATACCGGTATTGATTGGGAGTGCCGAAAAAGCAGTGCTATTTGCTGATAAACTTTATGAAAGAGGCATTTATGCCCCTGCTATTCGCCCGCCAAGTGTACCATATGGACAAAGTAGAATCCGACTAACGATCACGACAGAACATACGGAAGAAAACATCAAAAAGTTGTTACTATCATTTAAAGAAATAGGAAAAGAGTTGAATATCATATGAAAGGATTTTTCATAACAGGTACTGATACGGATGTCGGAAAAACATTAATTTCATCTGGTCTTGCAGCTATATTCAAGGAAAAAAATATGGATATAGGTGTATACAAACCCTTGTTAAGTGGTGCTTCGCGGTATCATCCTAATAGTGACACAAGTCTTCTTAAGGAAATGGCACAGACCAAACTGTCGAATGCATCGATCACGCCCTTTCAATTTAAAGAGCCATTAGCGCCCTATGTAGCTGCTAAGTTAGAAGGACGAAGCATTTATTTAGAGGATGTCGTAGCACACTGGAAAAAGATCCAAAAAAAGCATGATTATTTCATAGTTGAAGGTGCCGGTGGTATATCTGTACCATTGGGTGAAGATTTTTTAGTCAGCCATTTAATTCAAGAATTACAACTTCCAATCATAATCGTTGCCCGTTCAGACCTTGGTACTTTCAATCATACATTTTTAACAGTACAATACGCTAAAGAAATGAAACTGAACATTGCTGGCATCATCATAAATGGAATAGACGATCCACCTAATCTCGCTGAAAAAACAAATCCAAATTTAATCGAATCTTTTTGTAAAGTACCAATCCTGGGTATTTTACCAAAAATGCAAGTAGTTGATGCACAAGATTTTAAACAAATTATAAAAGACAATATTGACACCGCTTCACTTATTCATCAAATGCAACAGAACGGATGATTGAAAATTATTTAAATCAATGAATGGAGGATTTTCATGTCAAGCCCCAATCATTTAACGAGGGAAGATCTAATTTCTTTCCCTCTAAATACGCATCAATTTATCAACAATCCTTATCCGACCTACAGCCATATACAGTCCATACATCCGGTGTATTGGAACGCTAAACGAAAATACCGCGGATGGTTTATAACCGGCTACAACGAAGCAAAAACAGCTCTAAAGGATAGCCGGTTAGAGAACCGAATTCCTTTACCTGTAATGACAAAGAAATACCAACATCTAAGAAAGCTACTGACAAATATGTTACTCTATAAAAATCAAATGGACCATATCAGGATTCGCAAAATAGTCAGCAAAGCTTTTTCTCCAAGGAGGATTAGTTATTATCAACCTTATATAAAGAATACCGTTCATGAACTACTAGAAGACTGCACAAAACAAAGGAAAAAAACGATTGATATCATTTCTGATTTTGCATTTCCATTAACTAGTCTTGTGATCGCTAAACTATTAGGGATACCCGAAAAAGAAAGACACCATTTTAGAAAATGGGCTATTCAATTAGTTAAAACGATTGATTTATCCCGGTCAAAGGTAGATATACAAAAGGGAGAATATCTCATTGAAAGATTAATGAAGTACTTTCAACATCTTATTCATGAAAAAACGAATAACCCTGACCATGACTTAATCAGTTTATTGATAAAGGATGAACAACTAACAGAAGAGGAATTGATTGCAACCTGTATTCTACTCGTTATTGCTGGTCATGAAACAACCGTTAATTTAATCTGTAATAGCGTTTATTCATTGCTAAAACACCCTGATCAATTGTTAAAATTGTAAGAAAATCCAAATTTGATTGACACAGCCATCGAAGAATTTTTACGTTACGAGAGCCCTACACAATTAACTGCTCGTATAGCCTCTGAAGATATGGAATTAGGTGGAAAATCTATAAAAAGTGGGGAACATATATACATATTATTAGGGGCCGCTAATCGAGATCCTAATACATTTTATATTCCTGACACACTTGATATAACAAGAAAACCTAACCCTCATCTTTCCTTTGGCCATGGTGCCCACTTCTGTATTGGGGCTTCACTTGCCCGGATGGAGGCAAAAATAGCACTTCTTGCACTAATACAACAAAAGCCTAACATAAAACTACAATCCGATAATATACAATGGCGAAGGCTTATTGGTTTCAGAGCATTAGCGAAGCTTCCGGTTATTGTTGATTAATTGAAAGTTCATTACAAACGATACAAGTTAAGTTTATAGCTTAACTTGTATCGTCTTCCAATGATAAGAATTGCTATTATTTGAAAACAATAAAGCTGCTGCTTACCCATTTTCAATCTGTCTATCAATTTTATTTTTTTGCACTTTTACCTGTGTAGTCAGCAATACACCAATAATTACGGCTAATGTACCAATTAAATGCATGATTGTTATCTCCTCATCTAACCATAGAAATGCACCGGTCATAGTAACAATCGGTAAAAAGTTCAGAAACACAGAAGCTCGGGATGGACTTAACAAATCAACAGCGCGGTTATAGAACAGCAAAGCAATAAAAGATGGAAACACTCCTAAATAAACAAGACCCATTATCTTCGCAATAGTAAGGAAGGGTAATCCAGCTACAAACCATTCCAAAAGGACAACAGGTAGTAATATAATGACAGAAATGCCTGTCATCATAAGCAAAACTCCATAATGAGGAAACAGATGCATATATTTTTTAACCATGATCGAATAAATCGCCCATGCAATAACCGCTCCGATCATAATTCCGTCGCCAACATTCCAATCAATGGATGTCAGATGGAATACCTGACCATTCATAATCACCCACAATGATCCGAAAAAGGACAACAAAATCCCAATCCAATGGACAAAATATAATTTGTCTTTAAGTAAAATGACGCTTAATATCACTGTTGCAACCGGAATGGATGACTCTAATACGGATACCTTCGTCGCTGTCGTGAAGCTTAAAGCTCCATATATAAAAGTGTTAAATAGCGTGATGCCTGTTAAGGTCATTAACAGAAAAGGTTTTTTGTATGTTAAAAATGTTGACCGATATGTCCATGCCTCACGAATTCCAAACGGGATCATTATGATAAACGCAATTAACAACCGAAAGAATGCAATGGTAAGCGGCGGCAAATCGTTCATTGCTTTACCAACAAGAATATTTCCTGCATAAAATAGTACAACGAAAATCATGAATATGTAGGGATACAAATAAAAACCCCCTATCCCAAAAGCAATAAATAAAGGCCCTAACCAAAAATGCTAGGAGCCAATATCTTTTGCTTTTATATTCTACTTATTATTTAACAGAAGATTCCTTCGGCAATTCTACTACCCAATCAAATGGATCTTCTAATTTTCCTAGTTGAATTCCTGTTAACGTTTCATATAGTTTTTTAGATATTTCACCTGTTTTCCCTTCATTGACAACCATTTCTTCCCCTTCCCAGTTAAGTTCGCCGATTGGTGAAATAACTGCTGCAGTTCCTGTTCCAAAAGCTTCTTCTAATTGACCATTATGATGTGCTTCTTGAACTTCCTTCATGGAAATTTTGCGTTCTTTAACACGCATACCCCAATGTTTTAATACTTGAATGATGGAGTTTCGAGTTACTCCTTCTAAAATACTTCCGTTTAAAGCTGGTGTCACAATTTCGCCATTTATCTTAAAAAAGATATTCATACTGCCAACTTCTTCTACAAATTTCTTTTCCACTCCATCTAACCATAATACTTGAGAAAATCCTTTTTGATCAGCTTCTTCCTGTGCTTTTAAACTTGCAGCATAGTTTCCTGCTGTTTTTGCTGTTCCTGTTCCACCAGCAACTGCACGAATATATTCATTTTCCACAAGAATTTTCACAGGATTAATTCCCTCTTTATAATACGCTCCCACAGGAGATAAAATAATCATAAAACGATACTTTTTAGATGGGGAAACACTAAGATTGGATTCTGTAGAAATCATAAATGGACGGATATATAGTGATGTTCCTTCTGCATTAGGAATCCAGTCTTTATCAATTGTAATTAACTTCTTCAACGCTTCTAATGCCAATGCTTCGTCTACTTTTGGCATACTCAATCGATTACTTGATTTATTTAGTCTTTCCATATTTTTCTCTGGACGGAATAATCTGATAGACCCGTCTTGGCCCATATATGCTTTTAAACCTTCAAAAACAGTTTGACCATAATGAAAAATCATCGCAGATGGATCAAGTGTGATCGGTTCATAAGGTACAATTCTTTTGTCATGCCACCCTTTTCCCTCAGTATAATCAGCAACAAACATATGATCTGTAAATTGCTTTCCAAATACTAATTGATCAGCTGCTGGCTTTTGTTTTTTGGTCGTTGCCAAATCGATTTTAATATTTTGTTCTTTCATCGGTGAAGCCCCCTAATTAAAATTCACTCTGATTTTCCGTACTAAATCCTATCTTTTTATCAGCTAATAGGAGATGAAGTGATATAAAATAATTTAAATTTTAATATTAATTATACAATAATTTTTAAAATATATCTATTATATTGAAACTTTAAATAATAAAATGCAAATGACTGTATATTAACTGTTCCATTCATTCTTTTTTAATTTACCATTTTATTAATGTAACTGTATTGGTTCTAAAAATTCAATACTCACGATATGATAATACCATTGTGAAAGGTGGAGATTATATTGAAAAACTTAAACATCCTTTTAATTGGCGGGGATGCCAGATATCTTGAAGTCATTGATACATTGGCCGCAGATGGGGCAAATATATACTTAATTGGCTATGAATCAGCCTCCTTTGATACTCCTAATATATTTCATACGAAATGCGAGAATTTAGACCTTCATACAATCGATGCCATCTTACTACCTGTGTCTGGAACAGATGCATCGGGAAAAATAAAGACCTCTTTCTCTGACGAATCTATCTATTTAACAGAGGATATGGTCACTCAAACGCCTAAACACTGCATTATATGTACAGGAATATCTAATAGCTTTTTGGATAAAATAACAAGAAGCAGCAACCGGAGATTAGTACGCTTATTTGCCCGTGATGACCTAGCTATTTATAATTCAATTCCTACTGCCGAAGGGGCGTTAAGTATAGCGATGGAGCATACTGATTACACGATTCACGGATCATCTGTAATGATTCTTGGTTTTGGAAGAGTCGGAATAACCGTTGCACGCATGTTTTCCGCTGTTGGAGCCAATGTTTCTGTTTGTGTAAGAAAATCAGCAGATATCGCTCGCATGAAGGTGATGGGGTTAAAGCCGGTGCGCATGAAAGATTTAAACCAAAAAATTGGTAATGTTGATATTTGCATTAATACAATTCCCCATCTAGTTATCAATTCAACTGTTCTTTCAAGTATGCAACAGTCAGCACTCATCATTGATCTTGCCTCCTCACCAGGTGGAGTCGATTTTGACTTTGCCAAAAAACATGATATTCAAACAATACACGGACTTGGTTTACCAGGAAAAGTTGCTCCTAAAACAGCCGGCAAGGTAATTGCAGAAGTTTTTACGGATGTGCTAGCATTTAACAATAATTAAAAAGAGACTGTTTGTCATAAGGGATGGTTCCTTATGACAACAGCCTCTTTTTTTATTCTTATTCTTTATCCTTATCTTGTTTACGTTCCAAAATCTTATCAATCAAGCCATAGTCTACCGCTTGTGCTGCAGACTTAAAGTTATCGCGTTCTGTATCGCGTTCAACAACTTCTAGCGGCTGACCAGTACGTTCAGAGAGAATTTTATTCATCTTTTCTTTCATTTGAATAATGCGGCGTGCGTGAATTTCAATATCAGTCGCCTGCCCTTGTGTTCCGCCTAATGGCTGGTGAATCATTACCTCACTGTTTGGAAGTGCATAACGTTTTCCTTTCTCTCCGGCAGCTAATAGGAAAGCACCCATTGATGCGGCCATTCCAGTACAAATGGTTGATACATCTGATTTTATAAATTGCATCGTATCATAGATGGCCATTCCAGCTGTAATGGACCCGCCCGGTGAGTTGATATAAATAGAAATGTCTTTCTCAGGATCCTCTGCCTCTAGGAAAAGTAATTGTGCTACAATTGAATTTGCAACATTATCATCAATTGCACTGCCAAGCATAATAATTCGATCTTTTAACAAACGTGAGTAAATATCATATGCTCGTTCGCCACGGTTGGTTTGTTCAATAACTGTTGGTATTAAAACCATGTTTATTTTCCTCCCTTATCGTTCAACTTCATTCACGATGTTGTGAATATATTTTAATAATAACTAATAGGTCAGGAAAGGTCAAACAAAAACATCTATTATTTCGATGCTATCTATTTATGACCTTTTGATGTTTCAAACATACTTTATAGGTTTCCCAATTTATAGTCATATAAACCTTAAAATGGATACTTATTATACAGTTTGACAAAGATCTAAAATATCCTTCTTTTTCAATGAAACAGGTTAATTACATTACATATAATAAAACTCTTGTGTATATGGATAGAAAACGTTATAATATCTAATGTGTCTAATATGTGCCCGTAGCTCAGCAGGATAGAGCAATGGTTTCCGGTACCATGTGTCGGGGGTTCGAATCCTCTCGGGCGCGTTATAAAAAATACATAAAAAAGACAAGGAGTACATTATTTGTGTTCCTTGTCTTTTTTTCAGCTGTCCTCTTTGTTACGCTTGAGTCACAAAGGAAGCTAGCTGATCGATCGCCGTATCTGCATCCGTGCCGTCTGCAACAAGCTTAATTGTCTCTCCAGACGTTATCGCTAAACTCATTAGCCCCATAATACTTTTTGCATTTATTCTTTTCCCGTCTTTCTCTAAGAAAATATGAGCACCATATTTATTTGCCTCCTGCACAAATAATGCAGCAGGTCTTGCTTGTAATCCTGTTTCTAGTTCTACTTTAACAGACCTCTCAACCAAATGTATCATCCTCTCCCTGTAGTAAGCGCTGTCAAATAAACGGTAACGATTCTTTTGCTTTGGTAGCAAAAGGTATCGTTTTTTTATTTTATTCAAATCATTTTTCACTGTAAATAATTGTTATTATATCATGGAAACGTAATTTTTAGTAGAAAATTAATTCAGTTCCTATTAAACCATCATTTTGGAACCATCTTATATTGATTCACCTTGCCTAATCTTATCAGCAAATTGATCAATTTTTTTCAAACGATGATTTACACCTGATTTAGAAATCTTTCCGCTTGGGACCAATTCTCCCAATTCCTTTAAAGAAACATCTTGATGGCGAACGCGTAAAATAGCTATTTCTCGAAGTTTGTCCGGCAGTGCATGAAGACCAATTTCCTTATCTATTAATTGAATACTTTCAATTTGTCTAAATGCTGCACCGATCGTTTTGTTTAAGTTAGCTGTTTCACAATTAACCAGCCGATTTACAGAGTTCCTCATATCCCGAACAATGCGGACATCCTCAAATTTGAACAAGGCATTGTGTGCCCCGATAATACTTAGGAACTCAGTAATTTTCTCTGCTTCTTTCATATAAACGATATACCCGTTTTTACGTTCTAACTCTCTTGCACGTAAATCAAAATCATTAAGTAATTCATGAAGTCCAGCATTATGTTCTTGGTGGGTATTAAATATTTCTAAATGATAAGAAGACGTTTCTGGATTGTTGATCGACCCCCCTGCAAGAAATGCTCCGCGCAAATAAGCTCTTCTGCAACAAGTTTTATTGCTATATTTTTTTGATATAGTTCTTATAAAAGTGTAATTATCATGTAAGATATCTAAATCGGATAATAATTTATTTGCATTTTTTTTCATACGAACGATGTATATATTATTTTTCTTTAACTTCATTTTTTTGCGAACGAGCAGTTCTACTGGTAATGCATATAAAGATTTAATTAATGTATAAATACGCCGGGCAATTGCCGCATTTTCTGTTTGTACGTCCAGCGTAAATTCTTGTTTAGAGACAGAGATCACACCGTTCATCCGTACTAAAGCCGCAAGCTCAGCGGACATGCAGCAAGCATCCGTTTCAATCCCGGTCAGTTCTTTTTTTATTTCAGAAGCAAAGGACAATTTATTCCTCCCCTTTACTTAGTTGTCAGATTAACCATCACTTTTTTGATCGATGATGGAATAAAGTAATTTTGCTATTTTATTTGTATCATGTCGTAATGTAGAGCGGTTATTGTCAATAATATCCCCTTCAATTATTTGCAGATGCATTTCAAGGAGGCGCTCTGTATCATACACGACAGGTACTGCGTTTTCCTCGGCATACACAGCACATATTGCTTTGTTAATTGGTTCATTTTGTACGACAATCGAATCAATACAATCTTCGCCTATATGATCTCTGATTGCCTGTATATGATCTGAAGCGGTATAGTTCGTCGTTTCCCCTGATTGTGTCATTACATTACAAACATAAACGACTTTTGCCTTTGTATTTCGTACTGCATCATCAATCTGTGGTATGATCAAATTGGGCATAATACTTGTATACAGACTGCCCGGGGAAATAACGATCATATCTGCCTCCTCAATTGCTTTAACTGCGTTTGGTAATGGCTTGATTGACTTGGGACTTAAAAAGACCCGTTTGATTGGCTTTTGTGCAAGTGGAATATATGATTCTCCGGAAACAATTGTACCATCTTCCATCTCCGCATGTAATAACATACTCTCGTTTGAAATGGGGTAAATATTACCTTTCACATTTAATACACGAGAAACTTCTTTAATTCCTGTGTAAAAATCTCCTGTAACCGAAGACAGTGCTGCCAGTAATAAGTTTCCCAGGGAATGACCGGAAAGTCCATTTTCTACATTAAAACGAAAGCGGTGCTGAAATAGATCTAATAGCATCGGTTCTGCTTCAGACAATGCTGCAATGACATTGCGTATATCTCCAGGTGCAGGGATAGCCATTTCATTTCGTAGTCTTCCTGTACTCCCACCGTCATCGGCTACGGTAACAAGTGCTGTCAAATCAATGGGGTAATTCTTTAATCCACGAAGCAGTACAGGCATACCAGTTCCCCCACCTATAACAACAACACGTGGTTCCTTTTTTGCTCCCATCTTCATTGTCCCTTTCTTTTATCGATATCTCGATGACTAATATGTGTAATATAATTCGCTGATAAATTTTTAGCAAAGTGCTCCGCAATGGCTACAGAACGATGCTGTCCTCCAGTACAGCCAATGGCAACTACAAGCTGTGATTTTCCTTCTTTTTTATATTGCGGCAACATGAATTGCAATAATTCAAGTACTTTTTCAGTAAATTTTTGAGTATCTGTCCATTTAAAAACATATGCAGCTACTTCTGGATTTAATCCGGTTAATGGTTTCATTTGCGGAACATAATGGGGATTAGGTAAAAAGCGTACATCAAATACTAAATCCGCATCAATAGGAATTCCGTATTTAAAACCAAAGGAAACCATATGGACTGAAAATATTTCCTGTTTTTCTTCTGTATATGCCTTTACAATTTTTTTACGCAAATCTCTTGGTTTTAAATCCGTTGTATCGATGATTCGCTGCGCTCTTCCTCTTAGTTCATCTAATATCTCTCTTTCTTGCTGAATCCCATTAAGAGGTAGTCCTCCAACAGATAAAGGATGCGAACGTCTCGTTTCTTTATACCGGCTTACTAGTGTTTCCTCTTTCGCATCAAGAAAAAGAATATGTTCATCCAGCCACTCTTCATCCCCTAGAACATCTAATGCTTCAAACAAAGAATCAAAAAATTCCCTTCCTCGCAAATCCATTACAAGCGCTACTTTCCGAATATTATTCGTAGCATCTTTCATCAATTCAAGAAATTTCGGAAGTAATGCTGGAGGTAAGTTGTCCACACAATAGTACCCTAAATCTTCGAAGCTTTGAACTGCAACCGTTTTTCCCGCACCAGACATTCCAGTAATAATAACTAGCTTTGTTTCCTGTTCGGCAGTTTTTCTCAATGCACATCCTCCTTTTCCATTATATGTCTTTATCCCAATCAAGTCTGTAATCAAGCAGTTCATCGTCCGCTGTATAAGAAAAAGACCCATATAACACTTCTTTTGAAGTCAGTATATGCTGAAATATTTTTAAGTCACCTTCCGCCATAGGCAATGTATGAATTTGATTCAACGGCACCCACTCTAAATCTCCTTCTTTACAATAATCCGTTAATTGACCATGGTAATTTTCACTTATAAAGGTGAACATCATCCATTCCTCTTTTATTTTCTTCTCTGAAAAAATCGAAAATGTAAATGCTCCAGCTAATTTTGGCTCCTTAACGTGTAAGGCTGTTTCTTCTCGAAATTCTCTAATTGCTGCTTCTTTAATTGTTTCATTTTGTTCCATTTTGCCTCCAGGTATAGCGTACCAACCTCGGCGTGGCTTTTTTATCAGTAATATCTGTTCGTTATTTATTAATATGCAGTTTGTGACCCTTTGCATGCATAACACCTTTTCTTGTGCTTATTTACTTTTTCAATTAAAATCGACTATCTCTATTATACAATGAATTTTTTAAAAGCCACAACAATTCATATCCATCTCAAAATATGGCAAAATTTCACGACTGCGAACCGATATTTTTCAACAACATTCAACAAAAAATAAAAAAGGCACAGGTGAAACTCACCTGTGCAAGAAACTAATTTATCTATTAAAAGGGGGTCAATTAGTCAAATACATTATATCTAATTTATATTGCATACGTGTTACATTGGCGTTAAGATCAAATTACTTTTATATCCCCTTCGTTTACTTTGATGCTTTTAACTTTTCTTCTAAATCCTCAATATACTTTTGTGCCGCTTCTGCTGCAATACTGCCATCCCCTGTAGCTGTCACAATTTGTCGAAGATTCTTGTCACGAATATCTCCAGCAGCAAAAACTCCCGGAACGCTCGTTTCCATATTTTCATTTGTTGGAATATAACCCTCATCATTAACAATATTTATAGATTTAAATGGCTCACTAAGTGGAACCATACCAATATAAATAAATACACCATCAATTGGATGTTCGTATTTTTCTCCAGTTTTCACATTTTCTAGAGAAACACTGCTTACTTTCCCATCTGGACCATTGATTGTTTTTGCGACAGTGTCCCAAATAAAGTTGATTTTATCATTATCAAATGCACGATCCTGAAGAATCTTCTGTGCTCGGAGTTCATCACGTCTGTGAACAATTGTAACCTTCTTGGCAAAACGAGTTAAATACATACCTTCTTCAACAGCAGAGTCTCCTCCACCAATAACAATCAGGTCTTTTTCTTTAAAGAAGGCGCCATCACATACCGCACAGTACGATACACCACGGCCTGTTAATTCTTCTTCACCCTCAATACCAATCTTTTTAAATTGTGCTCCAGTAGTAATGATTAATGCTTTGGTTTTATATTCCTTACTTCCTGCATGAACAAGTTTATAATCTCCATGATCGGTAACATCTTTAATATCACCATAAGCATACTCTGCACCAAATTTTTTCGCATGTTCAAACATCTTGTTCGATAAATCTGCCCCCAAAATATGGTCATATCCAGGGTAGTTCTCTACGTCCTCGGTATCTGCCATTTGTCCCCCAGGGATACCACGCTCAATCATTAAAGTATCCAGATTTGCACGTGAAGCATATACTGCAGCAGTCATTCCCGCTGGTCCAGCTCCCGCAATAATAACATCATATATCTTTTCTTCGGACATGTTCATGATCGCCCCTTTACTTATTATATTCTAAGGTATTTCGCCTCTCACGGCTTATATCCATACCTTAGCTTATAAGAATTAAATCATTTCGTCTAATGTTCTGCTCAAGTACTACTGCCAAGGGCTTTTTTCTTGTGACAATTGAGGATATTTCCTGCATCCTTCTTCCCATATTGAAGTAGCTTTGAATGTTTTACCCATATGAAAAGCCGCCACACTGAACCATCGATAATAGGAAAGCTGGTCTGTTACAATTCCTTTCGACAACATGCAGAAACGCTGATATGCTTCTTTATAATATCCTGTTCTGACTAGTGTTATAGCTATGCGCAGTTGCTGTTGTTCATGGATGGGGTATACATTTAGTAATGCCTGAATATTTGCTTTATATGCCTCTTTTTTATTTAATTTATAAAAAAACAATGCTAAGTTTGTATGACAATAAAGTGTATTTGGATCTACCTGTAAAAGTTCCAACTCCATTTCAACTGCTTCTTCCTCATAACCTGAAAAAAATAGTGCGTGAGCATAATCGTGCTTCGTTGTCTTATGTTCTGGAAACAATGTCATCATTTCTTCAAGCAAGGGTATTACCTTTTCCCACTCGCAATTTTCCATATGATAAAAAGCTGTTTCTTGATAAATTAGCAATTCATCTTCATGATCAAGTTCCCAGCCATCATCATCATTTTCACCAATATCAATTAACTGGAGCAAGTTCTCTGCCTCTTCTTTAAACTCGTCATCAGTCGTTTTCTCCAGGTATAAATTCGCATATTTTCTTGCGTCATTTAATAAACCTAAATGAGCGTAATTATTAGCAAGCAAATAATAGCAATCTACATACGTTGTTGATTTTAAGATATTCGTTAATAATTGATTTGCTTTATGGTATTGCCCTATTTCTGTATATATAATAGACAATTGACAAGCATACAAAGTTTCCTTCGGTTTCGCTTCTATTGCCTTATTCATCCATTTGATTGCAAGCTCAAATTTTCTTTTTTGAAAAGCCTCTATCCCTTTTGTAAAGTAAAAGTCACCTTCAGGGATAAAAGGAATGATATTTTTTAATTTTTCTTTCTGTTTTACCTGCTGCATGCATATCCACTCCATTTAATATAGCCAACAAAGTATATCACAGATTATTAAAGAATCCTATGACATTTTAGCGAAACATTAGCTTTTTACGGCTGTTTTTGTCCTCTTTAGCAAAAAAAAAACATAAATGAAGAGCTATAAAAATAGCCCTTCATTTATGAGCTGGTCCATCTGTCCTTTCACGTTGTTCCATTTCTTCTTTCGTGTATATCAACCGCATTGGATTACCACCAACAAAAGCACCAGGTGGTACGTCTTTATGCACCAGAGTACCTGCAGATACAATTGCATTATTACCTATTGTCACCCCTGGAAGAATGGTTGTATTTGCTCCGATCATGACCTCATTTCCAATGTTTACTTCACCTATTCGGTATTCTTTTATTAAATATTCGTGCGCTAAAATGGTCGTATTATAACCAATAATACTATTGCTTCCCACATTTATTTTTTCAGGAAACATAATATCAGGCATCACCATTAAAGCAAAGGAAGTAGTTTCTCCAACTTTCATACGTAAAAATGTACGATACATCCAATTTTTCATCCTTAAAAAAGGAGTATATCGAGCTATTTGGATCACAATAAAATTCTTCATCACTTTCCAGAAAGATACGGTATTATATATTTGCCATAAAGAATTCGCCTTGCTTACCTGAAATCGGTCTGTATTTCGCATCCCTTACACTCCTACTATCTTTAACAGATCACACATATCTTCCAGCATATAATCAGGTCTATATTGTAATAATATATCTTTTCCCTTATGCGCCCACGCCACTCCAGCTGTTTGTACTCCTGCATTCTTCCCGGCTTCTATATCATGATAATTATCTCCAACCATTAATGTCGATGCGGCCTGTGCTCCCAATTGTTTCATGGCTTGAAGAACTGGTTCAGGATGTGGCTTAGAATGAATGACGTCATCATACGTGATAATTGTTTTAAAAAAGGGATCAATGGCTGTTTTTATAATGCCTTTCATAGCAGTTTTACGCATTTTCGTTGTAACAATTCCAAGTTCTATCTCTTTCTCTTTCAATTGCTTGAGTACATCATTCACATTAGGAAAAGCTCTGACATAATGATCATGATAAAATAAATTATGTTTTCGATACATCGAAATCATGTTTTCTGCCTTTATAGGGTCAATTTGATGAAAGGTATCACGTAACGGTGGACCATTAAAACTTTTTATTTTTTCTCTTGTATGCGACATATTAAACTGTTCAAATGTATAAATAAAAGATGCGATGTTCAATTCATTGGTGTCTATTAATGTACCATCAAGGTCAAATAGAATCGTACGAATGCTCATTTACAGTATCCCTCTTTTTCTTGATATCTAACCGTTTCCATATAAATGCCACCGTCATTGTTAATAGCATCGCTGTGACTAATCGGATTAACAGCAGTGGCCATACTGGTATTCCTAGCGGGATAAAGATCACTGTATCTTCTACCACGGCATGACAAGCTACAAGAAACAAAAGTGCTAAAAATGTATCCTTCTTTGAAACACCATCTTCTTTTACAGCTTGAATCATAACCCCTGCCCCGTAGGCTAAACCGATCGTTAAACCAGCTACTAATGTCAATGATGTATTTTTCTCCATACCTAATATTTTAGTAACTGGAGCAAAAGCATCAGAAATTTTTATTAACCAGCCTTTTTCTCGCAAAAATTGCATAACAATCATCAATATGATCACTATCAGCGCTAATTGAATAACAGCAAACAACGCTGTTTGAATTGCCTGCAATATCATTTCAGCCCATCCGGCTGGAATTTCCTTTTGTGAAATAAAGCCATATTGTGCAGGCTGTGACCCACCAGCCCATACAAGATTTATAAAAATAGCAGCTGTCATTGCAAGTACTAGGCGCACTCCAGAAATAAGCCACCAGCTTATACCCACTCTGGAAGCTACGGTCGATTCGATGAATAAATTGTGTGAGAAGGAAAGCATCACCGCCAAAATAAATACTTCTTTCACTGAAAAATCGAAAGAAATAATAGCCGCAATGCCTGCATATAAATTCAAGCTATTTCCTAAAACTAAAGGAACTGCAGCTTCACCAGGTAAGCCAAATAAACCCATGATAGGACTTAATAATTCAATAATCCACGGCAAAATAGGGGTATGCTGTAGAATAGTAACAATTAATGTAATTGGGAAAATCACTTTTCCTAATGTCCATGTAACATGCAATCCTTGTTGAAGGCCACGGTATGCAATTCCTGACATTATTCATCCCCTCCTCATTCAACTAAACATCTTTTAATTTTTGATCTTCTTTCCATCGTAACGCTTATCAGCTTTTCCAGATATACGACGATAAATCATGATAGCTACTGCAGCTAAGATTAATAAGATAGAGATAAACTGCGCAGTGCGAATGTGCCCAAACATATATAAGCTGTCCGTTCGCATCCCTTCAATAAAGAATCGCCCAATGGAATAAGTGATCACGTAGGCTAAGAACAGTTCTCCTCGCAATAGATTGTATTTACGTAAAACGAATAACAATCCAAAAATGAGTAGATTCCAAACGGATTCATATAAAAAAGTTGGATGATACATCACACCATTAATACACATTTGGTCCATAATAAAATCAGGCAAATATTGATGGAAACTATTATAGACAGATTCAGACAGTGGGCCGCCATGAGCTTCTTGATTCATAAAATTTCCCCAACGTCCAATGGCCTGCCCTAAAATCAAACTCGGCGCTACAATGTCGGCAAGCTGCCAAAAGGAGACTTGTTTGATACGAGCATATACGATCGCAGTTAGTACAGAACCAATCAATGCCCCGTGAATCGCAATGCCTCCCTCCCAAACAGCAAATACTTTCCACCAAGGTCCACCTGCATACCGGTCCCATTCAAAAATAACATAATACATTCGCGCGAAAATAATCGCAATCGGGGCTGCAAAAACAATGAGGTCTACGATCAAATCTTTTTGTAAACCGAGCCGATTGGACTCTCGCGTTGCCAAATATAAACCAATTAGGAGCCCTGTAATGATAATTACTCCATACCAATATACCGTGAGTGGCCCAAATTCAATAAATATACGGTCTAATGAAGGTGCGTCACAAGTCAAGAAATCACTCCTTTTCTATCCATCTTTCTCCTGATCGATCATTGTTGTTAATCGTTCAGAAAATTCTTCTGCAGCGTTTACGCCCATTCGCTTTAATCGGAAATTCATTGCCGCTACTTCAATAATTACCGCTAAGTTTCTTCCAGGTCTGACTGGAATCGTTACTTTCGGAATATGAACATCCATGATTTTCATTGTCTCCTCATCTAGACCAAGACGATCATATTGTTTCGTTTGATCCCATACTTCCAAATCAACAATCATTGATATTTTTTTATAATTACGGATTGCACCGGCACCGAAAAGGGTCATCACATTAATAATTCCTAATCCACGAATCTCTAATAGATGCTTAATAAGTGGCGGTGAATTTCCAATCAGCTTATCATAATCTTCTTGTCTGATTTCTACACTGTCATCTGCAACAAGACGGTGCCCCCGTTTCACTAATTCAAGAGCCGTTTCACTTTTCCCGACGCCGCTTTGTCCAGTGATAAGCACGCCAACACCATTGATATCTACAAGAACTCCATGTATTGCTGTAAAGGGAGCAAATTTAATATCTAAATAAGTAGTCAATCTGCTTATAACTCTCGTTGTTTTACGTGGTGATTTTAAAATCGGGGTACCCGACATATTAGCAGCATCCAACAGTTCGTTTGGGATATCCATCCACCTTGATATAACAATTCCCGGAGTAATATCTGTACAAAGCTGATCTGCACGTTCTTTTCTTTGATCTGCACTCAAATCCAAAAAATAAGCCATTTCTGTTTTTCCAATCAATTGTAACCGTTCCCTGGGATAATATTTAAAATAACCTGTCATCTCGATACCAGGACGGGATATATCACTCGTTGTAATTTCTCTATGTATACCATCAAACCCTGCAACTAAGGTAAGATTAAAATTATCCAACAAATCCTTTGTACGAACAGTTCCCATCGTCATCCCTCCATAACCATCCATTTCCTGTTTTATATTGTAGCACATTTTAAGAAATGGAAGGAATAGATAACGAAGAAGATAAAACAAAAACGCAGGTGGTTATCCTGCGTTCTATCTGACTTTTATCCCCATTAATCCATCCTGTTGAGTGAATGGTTCATTATTTGATTGTTTCCCTCGCCAAACTATTTAGCAGCATATTCAACATCGAAATAACAAAAGCAGCAATAATTGCTGTACCGAAACCGTCAATAACGAACGACTCATCCATCAATCCTTGTGTGATCATCAGCGTGATTGCATTAATTACAAACAAAAATAAGCCTAACGTTAAAAATGTAATTGGCAGAGTAAAAATAACTAATATCGGTTTTACCAGAACATTCAAGATGGATAAGATAAAACTTGCTAAGACTGCTGTTCCAAAACTTTCTAAGTGAAATGAATCAAATAATTGAGCAACAGCTATTAGTGCAATAGAATTTAATAAAATAGATAAAAGCCAGCGAATTAACATTAATATATCTCTCCTTCATTCGGAATAATAAAAATGGCTGCTACATAAATGAGTGCTATCGTAAAAACACTAAAAAATAAGCCGATAACAAAAACCAATCGGACAACAGGGGGATCAATATTCAAATATTCTGCGATTCCACCTAAAACTCCAGCAAGCATGCGGTCCTTATTCGACCGATAAAGGCGTTTCATCCGATATAATCCTCCATTCATATTCGTATTTTTTCCTATAAAAGCGTTTTTTATAAATATATGAGGATTTATTTTTTGTAATTCCTCCTACTAATATATTCATAGACAGGTGAATTTTTTAATCGCTTTTTGGATAGTCCCAAATATAAAACCTTTCTTTTCCGAGCCGTTCGATAGCCGCTTCTTTCAAATCTCTTGATTCTTCGGTATCACCATAAAATGCTTTAATAATACCAGAAGCTTGCGATTGATGGGCAACAATAGCTTTCATTTTCTCATCAAAATTATCTGTCATATCGATACAAATATCTGGTTCTCCAAGAACTTTCTCAAAATTATGGGAAATAGCCTGTGCCCAGACAGTAGGCCTTGTATCGGCATCCATCATACCGACTGCTTCAATAGTTGCTGCCCCTAATGCATTATGATCAGGATGCACAGCATAGTTAGGATAATGTGTAATAACAAGACTTGGATTAATTTCTTCTAAAACTCCTTTAATATGTCTAGCAACTTCTTGTTTATCTTCATATTCAATCGTTTTATCCCGATAACCTAGTAGCCGTAAATCAATGTCGAGAATCTTGCATGCTTCAACCAATTCTTTTTTGCGCAGCTTTGGCAGTGTTTCTCTATTTGCAAAAATAGGGGATCCCATATTTCTGCCCATTTCTCCGAGTGTTCCACATAAATAGGTTACAGGAACCCCTTCTTTTCTAAATTTTGAAATGGTACCAGCTGCACCAAACGACTCATCATCCGGGTGCGGGTATATAACAACAACATGTTTTTCCATCTTTTTCACCAATCCTTTATAGCTTAACTTTAATAATCAAAGGGTGTTTCACTAATTTGTAAAGAGACCATCAGACGTCCTTCCCGATCATGCCCCGCAAGTAAGAGTTTAGAACCTTCATGTATAGTCCAATCTGTTAATCCTTCTGCGTAAATCCAGCCTTTTTCCATTTTCAATCCAACACGGTACACATTTTCCATTCCGATAATTTTCGCTTGTGTAAAAAGTACGCTGGTATTTCGTATATATGCACCAACTGTATAGGCATTTTTATTATTATGATTTGCATAGGCTCCATTGGTTGTTTCTAAATGAAGATATACTTGCTTATTTTTAAAGCCATTTAATAATTCCTGTACTTTTTCCATTTCAATTGGTTTCATTACTCGTGATCCTCCCATACATCTTCTCTTTTTTTACCTTACCGAAATGAGGCGTATCCGTCAAAATTTACGCCCTGTATTTATCGCTTTTATGACCTTTACTTCTAGACGATATGAAAAGAAAAAGCAGCACGTGTTGATTCAACATGCTACTTTTTCTTCATCATTATTCAGCAAGTATCTTCTCTTTTTCATCAAGTGCTTCTTTCATTCTCTGTTGATCTCTTTCTAAAATTGGTTTTAAATATTTCCCTGTGTAAGATCCCTTTACTTCAGCGATTTGTTCAGGCGGGCCAGTAGCAATAATTTGACCGCCACGATCGCCGCCTTCCGGACCGAGGTCAATGATATGATCAGCCGTTTTTATTACATCCAAATTATGTTCAATAATAATAACCGTATCCCCATTCTCGACCAGACGCTGAAGCACACTTAATAATCGCTTGATATCATCCGCATGCAATCCTGTCGTCGGCTCATCCAGTATATAAAATGACTTGCCGTTGGAACGTTTATGCAATTCACTTGCTAGTTTCACACGTTGAGCTTCTCCACCTGATAAAGTTGTGGCAGGCTGGCCTAATTTAATATAGCCTAGCCCAACGTCAGCAATCGTTTGTAATTTGCGTTTGATTTTTGGTATTTTAGCAAAGAAGTCTAGTGCCTCTTCGATCCGCATATCCAATATATCAGCGATATTCTTTCCTTTATATTTAACTTCTAATGTCTCACGATTATATCTTTTTCCATGACAGACTTCACATGGCACATACACATCAGGGAGAAAGTGCATTTCAATTTTAATAATACCATCACCGCGGCATGCTTCACATCTGCCGCCTTTTACATTAAAGCTAAATCTCCCTTTTTTGTAACCGCGTATCTTCGCTTCGTTTGTTTGTGCAAACACTTCTCTTACGTCATCAAAAACGCTTGTATACGTTGCCGGATTTGATCTTGGTGTCCGGCCAATAGGTGACTGATCAATATCAATTACCTTCTCAATATGGTTAACCCCTTTAATCTCTTTGTGTTTTCCAGGTTTATGCTTCCCGCGATAAAGATTTTTCGCTAATGATTTATACAATATTTCATTAACTAATGTGCTTTTTCCTGATCCGGATACGCCTGTAACTACCGTCATTAAACCAATTGGGATTTTGACAGATACATTTTTTAAATTATTTTCAGTTGCATCAACAATCTCAATATTGCGTTTCGTTGGTTTTCTGCGGTTTGCGGGTAAGGAAATAAATTCCCTTCCTGACAAATAATTTCCCGTTAATGACTTTTTGGTTCGCATTACTTTATTTGGGGTTCCACTTGCAACGATTTTTCCTCCGTGCTCACCAGCACCTGGCCCAATATCAATTAACCAATCTGCTGCAAGCATGGTATCTTCGTCATGCTCAACAATGATTAGTGTATTATCTAAATCCCGCATTCGCTTCAGCGTGTTAATTAACCGATCATTATCTCGTTGATGCAGTCCAATGGATGGCTCATCAAGTACATATAAAACCCCTGTCAAGGCAGATCCGATTTGCGTTGCTAGTCGAATCCGTTGCGCTTCACCGCCCGATAAAGTTCCTGCAGAACGGGATAATGTTAAATAGTTAAGACCAACATTATTCAAAAAGTCTAACCGGTCACTGATTTCTTTTAAAATCATATGCGCAATTTGCTCTTCCTTCTCGCTAAGTTCAAGGTTTTGGATAAAGTCCTTTGCTTCCATAATGGAATAGTCGGTGACATTACTAATATGCAAACCATTTACCAATACAGCTAATGCTTCTTCGCTTAATCGGTAGCCATCACAAGTAGGACAATTGATATGCGCCATATATTTTTCAAGTTGTTCCCGGATAAAATCGGAAGAAGTTTCTCTATAGCGTCTTGCTACATTCTTAATAACCCCTTCAAACCGGATCATATTATCACGAATATTTCCAAAGTCGTTAACATAATAAAAGTGTATTTTCTCTTTCCCACTGCCATATAAAATTTTATTCATTTTTTCCTTAGGAATATCTTTTACTGGTATATTCATATCAATATCATAATGTTTGCAAACACTTTTAAGCAGTTGCGGATAGTACTGAGAGCTTATAGGTTCCCATGGTGCGATAGCATGGTTATTTAATGTTTCACTCCAATCCGGGATAACAAGTTCAAGATCAACTTCTAAATTCGTTCCTAAACCATCGCAAGTAGGGCATGCACCATACGGACTATTAAATGAAAATAGTCTTGGCTCCAGGTCATCAATAGAAAAGCCACAAACGGGACAGGCGTGATTTTCGCTAAATAAAAGTTCCTCTTCTCCAACTATATCAACAATAACATTTCCTTCTCCCAGCGATAAAGCAGTCTCAATCGAGTCGCTTAGTCTGCCTGCAACACCATCTTTTACAACAATACGATCAATCACAACTTCAATGGAATGCTTTTTGTTCTTTTCCAACGGAATATCTTCGGTTACTTCACGCATTTCTTGATCAACGCGGATTCGTACGTAACCCTCTTGCTTTAGCTTTTCAATGGTTTTCACATGTGTCCCTTTCCGTCCTGAAACGACAGGTGCCAATATTTGTAATTTCGTCCGTTCCGGATACTCCAATATTCGGTCAACCATTTGTTGCACTGTTTGCGAGCTAATTTCAATTCCATGTTTTGGACAAGTTGGATGCCCTACTCTTGCAAACAATAAACGTAAATAATCATAAATCTCCGTTACTGTACCGACAGTAGATCTTGGATTTTTGCTCGTTGTTTTCTGATCAATCGATATCGCGGGAGATAACCCGTCTATTGCATCCACATCAGGCTTATTCATTTGCCCTAAAAATTGGCGGGCATATGCAGAAAGAGATTCTACATATCGGCGTTGTCCTTCTGCATAAATGGTATCAAAAGCCAGAGAAGATTTTCCTGAACCCGATAAACCAGTGACAACAACCATTTTATTTTTAGGAATATTTACATCTATATTTTTCAAATTATGTGCTCGTGCACCCTGTATCTTAATTGACTTACTAGGCATGGACAAGTCATCCTTCCGCTTTAAGTTCAAGTATTATATCACGAAGTTCCGCAGCTTTTTCAAAATTAAGCGATTTCGCTGCTTCTTTCATTTCTTTTTCCATGTTATCGATTGCTTTTGTTTTCTCTTTCCCTTTTAAATTTGAAAGTTTTTCTGTTTTTGTTCCATACGCTGCTTCGTCTTCCTCTGCAACAGTTGCCCGTATAACATCTCGGACTTCTTTTTTAATCGTAGTTGGGGTAATCCCATGTTTTTCGTTGTACTCCTGTTGAATGGTTCGACGGCGATTTGTCTCATCAATCGCTACTTGCATGGACGCTGTTATATTGTCTGCATACATAATAACTTCCCCGTTCTGATTACGGGCAGCACGCCCCATTGTCTGGATTAAAGAACGTTCAGAACGTAAAAACCCTTCCTTGTCGGCATCCAAAATGGCAACTAAAGACACTTCAGGGATATCAAGCCCCTCTCTCAGGAGGTTAATCCCTATTAAAACATCAAACTTTCTGAGTCGTAAATCACGAATGACCTCTACACGTTCCAGTGTCTTAATTTCGGAGTGTAGATAGGCAACCTTTATCCCGATTTCTTTTAAATAATCCGTAAGATCCTCTGCCATTTTTTTTGTTAGTGTTGTTATTAAAACACGTTCATGACGTTCTATACGTTTGTTTATTTCACTGATTAAATCATCTATTTGTCCATCAACCGGGCGCACATCAATTTTTGGATCCAATAAACCAGTAGGACGAATAATTTGCTCTGTTATTTCCGGCGAATGCTCGCGTTCATATGGTCCTGGGGTTGCTGATACATAAATTAGCTGGTTCGTTTTTTGTTCAAATTCTTCAAACTTTAATGGCCGATTATCTAGAGCAGATGGTAAGCGGAAACCATGATCGACCAAAACTTGTTTTCTAGCCTGGTCTCCATTATACATACCTCTTACTTGGGGTAGTGTTGCATGTGACTCATCAACAACAACTAAAAAATCATCTGGAAAATAATCAAATAATGTATATGGAGTGGCTCCAGCTTCACGCAAAGTTAAATGCCTGGAATAGTTTTCAATACCTGAGCAGAATCCCATTTCATTCATCATTTCAATATCATAATGTGTCCTCTGTTCCAGCCGCTGCGCTTCAAGTAACTTATTTTGACCACGTAATATTTTTAGTTGCTCTTCCAATTCTTTTTCTATATTTTTAATTGCTTTTTGTAATTTTTCTTCTCGTGTCACAAAGTGGGAAGCCGGAAAGATAGCTACATGTTCCCGGTCTCCAATAATTTCACCGGTTAATGCATCCACCTCACGAATTCGATCTATTTCATCACCAAAAAATTCAATCCGGATACAGTGTTCTTCTCTTGAAGCTGGTATAACCTCAACAGAATCACCTCGAACGCGGAATGTACCACGCTGAAAATTGATATCATTACGTGCATATTGAACGTCTACAAGCTCACGCAATAATTGATCCCGGTCTTTTTCCATTCCTACACGCAGTGATAATACATGGCTCCCGTACTCCTCGGGTGAACCTAGGCCATAGATACAAGAGACACTTGCTACAACGAGCACGTCTCGGCGTTCAAATAAGGCAGATGTTGCTGAGTGACGTAGTTTGTCAATTTCATCATTAATACTGGCATCTTTCTCTATAAAGGTATCTGTTGATGGCACGTAAGCCTCTGGTTGATAGTAATCATAAAAACTGACAAAGTATTCTACTGCATTATTTGGAAAGTATTCTTTAAACTCACTATATAACTGACCTGCTAATGTCTTATTATGAGCCATTACCAATGTTGGTCGATTGATCTCCTGAACAACATTTGAGACAGTAAATGTTTTACCAGTCCCTGTTGCACCGAGCAATGTTTGGTGATGCTGACCCGCTTTCACTTTCTCGACCAATTCCTTTATTGCTTTAGGCTGGTCACCAAGCGGTTCATATTCGGCTACAAGGTCAAACTGATTCTCCACAAATCTAGCCCCCATTCTTCTCTATCAAAGATAGCTGATCATCTATTTTTATTTCAATGGATATTCCAAGTCTCTATATCTTGAAAAGTAATTTATTTCTATTTTAACATACTGACGAACAAATATTCTAGCATCTTACTTACTGTCCTATTCGTTATTCTACCCTAGTTATCTTATGAGAAATCATCTTCCTATTATTTCTCTTATATCAACGATCCCAATAAGGAAAAAACATTAGCATGCAGCTAATGTATCCTTTCAAGTAATCCTTCTATTATTTTAGATAATGATTGACATTCCAAGTTTTGATGATATTCCTCCATTTTTTGCTGATAAATCGTTTGTTGTTGCCTATCATTAAAAAATTGGATAATTTTCTGCTCAAAGCTTTGCTCCTCTACATTTACAGGCATAATTACGCCTAATTGTTTAAGCTGCTCAACATTAATTTTTTCCTGACCTGGCAAGGGATTACAGACAAAAATTGGTTTTCGCTTTATTAAACATTCGCTTATTGTAACCCCTCCAGGCTTTGTTAAAACAGCATCTACGCGGTCATATAAGTCATTCATCTTTTTCCTGCAAGATAGATAAGGAAAAGGGGTGATATGTGAGTTATGTTGATTTGATAATCGTCGATATAATGTTTGATTCTTTCCACATAATACATAAAAATGGACACTACCACTTGTATTGGTCAGATATTTTTCCATTGTTCCTATCCCTAGATTACCTCCTGTAACCAAAATGGAAGGCTTCGGATGGTGTCGTCGCTGAGCACCTTGCTCTAAAAAAACGGAATTTACAGGGATGCCAGTAACAAATATATTACTTCCTTGAATACCTTTTTTTAATAAGTATTCTTTGACCTGGATGGAGGGGACAAAATGAAAATCGACCCCTTCTAATCCCCAAACCCGATTGACAAAAAAATCGGTATAAATATTGACCACGATCGAATCTAATTGCTTCTTCTGTTTTAATACACTAGCAATATGTGATGGTAAGGCGTGTGTACAAAAAAGAATATTTGGTTTTTTTTCTTTCACAAGTTGTTTAAAAAAATATATAAACAGCATTTCATATAGAAAATTACGATTATGTTGTGATGTTTTTTTATATGCAGCCTGATAATATAGCCAATTATAAGTACTTGGCAGTTTTTTAATCCATGTCAGATAGATCGATGAGATAAGTTTTTCCATCCACCCATAACTATAGGATAATAGATCGACTTTATTACAACTTAACTCCATATTACAACGTCGCAATTCAGCCATCAATGTATCAGCAACATGATGGTGTCCGCTTGGTATTTGCATAAATGGCAAAAATAATGCCTTTCGCTGTATTTGTCCCATCGTCGCGCCTCCACTCCTTCCATCATCCTGATGCCTCAAATTACCAATAAAATTGCTTTTATTACATGGTATAATTATTGTCGAGGAGGTTATTTGCAATGATTTATTTATTTTATACACTACTTGTTATTTTCATTGGTTATCTTATCTATAAAGCATATAAAAATACACATGATATAAAAATAAACAATATTAAAATTACACCCGATACGGAATCTGAACAAGGCGATTTCTTATCTATTCTTCACCTTTCTGATTTACATTTGGAAAACATTTCATTCACTTCCGAGCAATTAAGTCAGACATTAGCAAATAAATCAATTGATTTGATCGTATTAACAGGTGATTTTCTGGACCGTAAACGAACCATTCCTAAATTAATTCCATATTTAAAAGTACTACAAAAGATACAACCCAAATATGGAATATATGCTGTGCTTGGAAATCATGATTATGTTTTAAAAAAGGATGATCTAAATAAATTAACAAAAATAATGGCAGATCATGATTGTCATATTCTACAAAATGACAGCAAAACGATTACAATCAACGGGAATTTGATAAATATTATAGGAATTGATGACTATAGTACAAAAAGAAGTAATTTACCTCGTGCTTTTCAACAGGTAAACGCTGGAATGAATATTGTCATTACACATGACCCTACAATTGTACTTGAAATGGAAGATTATCGATTTGATTATTTAATGGCAGGGCATTTTCATGGCGGCCAAATATGCTACCCCAAAGCTTACCATTTGGTTAAGATGGGGAAATTAGCAAGAAAGAATATTATTAAAGGACTACACAAGCATAATGATTCCCCGTTTTATATAAGTGAAGGACTTGGCCAAACAGGTTTAAACATTCGTGTAGGCAGCAGACCTGAAATAACGTTTCATGATGTTTCTGTTCAGTCAAAGGCATCATAAACAAAGACTATCCATTATATTTGTTTTGTAATTGGCCTTTGGACATAAATAAATATACAGGCACGTTATGGTCCATCGTACTGCATAGAAAGTTCATTGGTAAAAAGGACAACTTTTTGTATATGCAATACCAGCTGTTTTTTATGGGGACAATTTCAAAACCTAACCTGCTTGCACCGCGATGTAAGCAGGTAATCCCTATGATTCCCTTAATTTCATGATGACTCTGGTGTTCCATCACGTATTTAGACAGCATGGGTAGTGCATGTTTGATTGTATGATAAAGGTATACTGCCTTTTTAACATCGCCATTTATAGCCTGTAAATCCCTGAGGATGCAAACATTGTGCAGATGGATTTTTAATAGCAAATCATTTGTTTCTATTGCCGTTCCATCACGGAGCACAACAGTAGTGCCTTTATAACGGGTAAGCCGTACACGGAACACAGTATTATCTTTTTCGATACTAGGCACGTATTGTAACCTAGTAAAAGTAAAATAAACAGGATCAATGGTTTTCCACATACGTAAAAGGTAATTCTTCATAAATGTATTCCCTTTCCTTTTAAAAAGTCAATCTTAGTTTACTTATATTTCAACAAAAATATTGAAGGAATATTTTAGTAAAAAAAGCCTCCCCCTTCGGTTGAAGGGGAAGGCTTTTTTTACCATTTTAATGCTGTTCTGATTGAATGGAAGCGTTATGTTTACTTTTTTTACTCCGATTAGGAGGTCCTGCAAAAATTAAACCCAATTCATGATGATCTCCCTCATAAAAAGCACCTTGAACAAATCGTTTTTCTCCGTTATCGTCTAGTACTTCCAGCTTAAAGAATGCTCCACTTTCTTGCAACGCCTGATATAGTTCTGCGGATCGGTCAATTTTTTTACCATTTACTTTGCTGATGGTTTCTCCTACAAGAATATCTAACCTGTCTGCAGGAGTACCGGGTATAATCCCCAATATTTTTATCCCTCTTTTTGTTTCAAGAAAATAGGCTCTTTTTTCTTTATCTTTTGTACGTTGCTTATAATTGATCAGTTCCTTGCCTATAATAGCTATAATCACACTTGCAAAGGAAAGCCAAGGAAGATAGATACTCCCTATCCCAAGACAAAGAACAATTATTCCTAGCCACATAACGGATTGGGCTATTTTTTTTGCTATGTGTGATGGAAGATAGCCTGTAACTTTATAGTGAAAGCCTATTAAAAATGGGACAAGCACTAAGCTGTATGTATCTCCGTCGATTGAAAAATACGGCCAAAAATCAGCAAAAGGGACAATCATGCCTGTAGGTACCAAGGTAAAAAATGGAATAATGCTTATTTTCTTAAGATGGTGCTGGCCTATCCAAATGCCTCTGTTTCCCAGTAATAAATCAGGAAATGTTTCATTCCGCTTGATACGACTTAATAGCACTGCTTCTGCAAGCAAAAATATCCCTAACAATATAGTTAACCCCGTGAAGTTCGTATCTAAAAACAAATCAGCTTTTAAAAAAGTTTGTTTCGTCAATAAAAATGGTAAAAACAAAAGCAATAAGTACGTAATTCCGATCGTATAGCTCGCTGAAAGCACCGATAGGTTAAAAGTGAAACTAAGAACGATAATCACGATACTTAATAACATAATCGTTTCATAGGTAAATACCATTCCTAAACCCAATGTTAGTAGAGAAAGGAATAGGCCAAACAATATGGATGGAGATAATGTGTTTTTCCATTCTGTAAAAATCTCATCTATTTTCGTTCCGAAATTTATTCGATCACGCTGGATCCGTTTATATCCTGATAAAAATACTATTAATACTGCCCAGTATAATAAAGGATTCAAAAAAACCTTTCCTATTCCTTTTGCAATCTCAATAAGCCATGCTTCGATCACTATAATCACCTTCCAGCAATGCTGTGAGCTTTTCTTATTTATAAATCCGTTCACCGCTATTAGAATATATTCGTTGTTTATTGACATTCTTCCTTCTTTTTTTACAAGTTTTAACGTTTGAAAAATCCACAGGCCATTCCCGTGGATTTTTCGCTTTAGTTATATAATGCACTTAAAGCTCTTTCTAATTGTTGATCATCTTCCCCGCTGCGTATTTTATCAATGATTTTTGATTCGATAAGCCCCGCTGTTTTTTTATCTACTTTTCCTGTTGCTTTCATATCATTTTCCTTTTGAAAAGCTTTCACGGCCTTTTTTGTTTGTTTATCAAAATAGCCGTCTGTTCGATCTACGTTATAATCTAGCCCATGTAACATGATCTGGACGTTTTTGATCTTTTCTCCCGTGTGATTATAAGTAAGTGGCTTATCTATCTGAATCGGATTCGTATAAAAATATTCTGGTTGTTCTTTTTCTATCGTCGGAGTAACTCCTTTTTCATTTATCCATTTCCCTTTCGGTGAAAGCCACTTAAAAAAGGTTAACTTCATTGTACTGCCATCACCTAATGGGATTGCTTGTTGAACTGTTCCTTTTCCAAAGGTTTTAGTTCCTACAACATCATAGCCCATTTCTTTCATCGCAACAGCTAGAATTTCAGATGCGGAAGCACTTCCTTCATCTACGATAACACTAATTGGATATTGCTTTTTCTTCTCCAAATCTGAATAATAAGGTGTTTTTTTCCCTTCCTTATCCTCTATTTGTAGATAAGGCATATCTTCAGGAACAAAATGCTTAAGGATATCTTCTACAGAATCAAGAAGACCACCAGGATTTCCGCGTACATCTATGACCAAACCTTCGATCCCCTTCTCTTCTAATTTTGCTAATTCTTCTGCAAAGTCATCGGCAGTTGTTTCCGAAAACGAAGTAATTTCAAGAATACCGGTCTTTTTACCTTCAATTGTTTTAATATCAGGATAAACCGTTTCAAGAGGAATCTCATCACGAACAATGGAGACTTCAAATGAATCAGAAACTCCAGGACGTTCGATTTCTAACACTACTTCCGATCCTTTTTCACCTCGAATTTTCTCTACTGCTTCGTTTAAATCTAAGCCTTCTAAACTTTCGCCATCGATTTGAATAATTTGGTCATTGGGGCGCAATCCAGCTGCTTCTGCTGGTGAATCTTTAATTGGTGCTACAACAGTAACTATATCATTTACCATGCTGACCTCTGTGCCAATACCTTCAAACGATGATTCGATTTGCTCATTAAATCGCTCCATAGATTCTACATCCATATATGTACTGTATGGGTCATCCAACGATTCTAGCATACCTTGAATTGCACCTTCAGTCAGATCGGTATCATCCACGTCTTTTAAAGAATGTTCGTTAATTAATTCATACGCTTGAACGACTTTAGACATGCTTTCAGGTGTCTCCAAGTCTTTACCATTGTTTACTACTTCCTCAAATATACTCTTTTCTTGTTTATCACCTTCAGCTTGGGCTAGCTTGATGCCAATATATGATCCGGCCCCCCCAATAATTAAAGCAGCCAATAACAAAAGTATGATATATTTCTTTTTTAAAATCATTCTCTCACCCCAAAATTATTTTATAAGATTGGTGGTACCCATTCACATAACTAATTGTATTAATAAAAATTATATCAAAAAAAGACATCACACCGAAATGTGCGATGCCTTTAATATTATAGATTATGCAAGTTGATTGCAAATAAACATACCTATTTTAATTCAAATACCCAGAACTTAATGGATTTACGGAATTACTTTTAGAAGCATTCCATCCGCCTTTGTGAATTTCAAAGTGCAAATGCGGACCTGTTGATTGACCTGTATTTCCGGATGCTCCGATTGTTTGGCCACGACTCACTTTATCTCCAGCAGAAACAGAGATGCTGCTTAGATGTGCATACAGTGTTGTATAAGTCGTTCCGTTTATGGAATGTGCTACAAGCACAACATTTCCATAACCATTCATTTGCCCATCATTTTCTGTATTGGTGGATACAACAACACCAGACGCTGCAGCGGAGACTGGAGTACCTACACCGACACCAAAGTCAACACCTGCATGTAGGGAACCCCAGCGATGTCCATACCCTGAGGTTATACCGCCTGAAGTTGGATAGCTAAACTTTGCCCCTCCGCTTGGTTCAGGGATTGATGACTTATCCGAGTTAGAATCCGAGCTAGTTCCAGAGGAACTATCGTCCGGGCTGGATGATTTAGTTGAACCTGCTGAAACTGACTTTTGTTCGGTAGATGCTTCTTCCTGCTGTTTGTTATCCTGTTCTTCTTGATTGCTATCTTGGTTTTCTTGTTCTGCCTGTTCTTGTTCTGCCTGTTCTTGTTCAGCTTTTTCTATTTCTGCTTTTTCTCTAGCAGCCTTTTCTCTTGCTTCCTTTTCTAACTCATCTTTATCACTTTCAGCCATTTGCTTAGCTTCTTTAACAGCATCTTTTTGCTTAGCTAAGATTTCCTGTTCATCTTCTAAACTAACTTTATATGCTTCTAATTGTTCTTGGTCTTCTTCTAATTGATCCATTACCTTTTCTTTTTTCGCAATTTGATCATCTAATTGCGATTCTAATTCTTTTAGTTCTTCTTTTTGACTTTCAAGTGCTTTTTTCTTATCTTTTACTTGTTTTTGTTTCGTTTCTACTTCTTTTTTCTTTTTTTCTAGTTCTTTCTTATCAGCATTAAGCTCGTCCATGATAGATTGGTCTTGATCCATAATCGTATTGACTGCGGACGATCTAGAAATGAAATCCCCAAAATCTTGGGACTCCATAATTACTTCTAAGTATTTTACATTACCGCCATTTTTTTGAATAGCTCCTAAACGATCTTTCAAGATTTCCTCACGTTTTTCAATACGCTCTTCTAATTCTTTAATCTCAGCTTTTAATTCTTTAATTTCGGTCTTTAATTCTTTGATTTTTTTATTTGTCTTGTCAATTTCAACTTCTTTTGATTGGATATCTTTTTTTGTTTTCGATAACCTTTCATCAATGGTATTCATTTCTTGTTCAACTTTACTTTGCTTGTTTATGTTTTCTTCAATTTCATTTTCAGTCTTTTCTTTATCAGCTTCTACATTATTATTTTTATTTTCCAGTTCTTTCTGTTCTTTTTCTAAACCATTTATTTTTTCTTCCACATCATCTATTGACTCTGCAGAAACAGCATCTATTCCAACCATACCTGTTGTAACCACCAGTGTAGCAGCCAGCATTCCGGATACAAACTTTCTCATGTAAAAACTTTCTCCTTCCTTCGATTCCCTGTGTGTATATTTTTTTCTATTTTTAAAGCATGCTTATACTTTTAGGAACTTCCGTACACTCATAACACTTCCCCATATACCTATAACTGTTCCAATAAGTAAAATGATAAGCGAAAGCTGCCAAGCAAATGGATAAAAAGGCAGTATGTCGACAAAGTGATATGTAATCTTGTCTTGTACATTATGATCGATATAATAATAACCTGTCAGAATAAACGTAATTGGAATAATGGATCCTAAAATGCCCAGAAACATTCCTTCTATGAAAAACGGCCAGCGGATAAAACCATTCGTTGCACCTACAAGTTTCATAATACCTATCTCTTTACTACGTGCCATAATGGTGATTTTTATCGTGTTTGAAATAAGGAATATCGCTGTAAAAACAAGACCGGCAATTAGGGCAAGCCCTATGTTTCGAGCATATTTATTAAATTCAAATAATCGTTTCACAACATCTTTTCCATAAATTACTTCTTCGACACTATCAAAACCTTCAATTTTCTTCGCTACTTTGATTGTATCTTTAGGTTGTTTTGCTTGAACAATATAAACATGTCTTAAGGGGTTATCTTGTTCATATAATTCCCAGGATTGACCTTCTTCTCCAAAGCTTTTAATAAGCTTTTTCAGTTCTTCATCTTTGGACGAAAATACAGCCGTGTCCACTTGATCTAGTTTCTTAATCTTTTCACCTAACGCAGTAATATCACCTTCATCTGAAGTTGGATCAATAAGCACATCAATCTCTACGTCTTCCTCTACTTTAGTTGCCATTTGATTGAGGTTTAACATTAACGCAAGGAATGCACCCACTAAAATTAATGTAACTGTTACTGCTCCAACTGAAGCAACGGTCATCCAGCCATTGCGGAAGATGTTTTTCAATCCTTCTCGCAAATGTCGTTTAAAAGTACTAAATTTCATAGCCATACTCACCCCGGTGTTCGTCCCTTACAATTACGCCGTCTTCAATTGCAATTACTCGTTTTTTCATTGTGTTTACAATTTCCTTACTGTGTGTAGCCATAATAATGGTAGTTCCTTTTGAATTAATTTCTTCAAATGTCTCCATTATGCCCCAGGACGTATCTGGATCAAGGTTTCCTGTAGGTTCGTCAGCAATAACTATTTCGGGGTTATTAACAATGGCTCTTGCAATTGAAATTCGCTGCTGTTCTCCGCCTGATAATTCATCCGGAAAAGCTTTTGTTTTATCCGCCAAACCAACTACCTCTAAGACTTCCATGACACGTTGGCGAATATTGCGTGGGGATTCTTCTATTACTTCCAATGCAAAAGCAATATTTTCATAGACTGTTAGTTTTGATAACAATTTAAAATCTTGATAAACTACCCCAACATTTCTCCGTAAGTACGGTACTCTTTTTTCTTTAATGTCACTGAGGTCCATGTTATTAACGATGACATTTCCATTTGTTGGTTTCTCTTCTCTGAAAATTAATTTTACAAAAGTGGACTTTCCTGCCCCGCTCGGACCAACTATGTATACAAATTCTCCCTGCTCAATATCAATATTAATACCGTTAAGAGCCGTAACTCCATTGGCATAAGTTTTATATACTTCATTCATCAATATCATATATGTATCACCTTTTTGTTTTGATGTCGGTTCATGATGAAAATTGATAATTTATTCAGTCTCTCATTCAACATAAAATACTCAGATTTTTAAATCCTTATACAGTATAACATCTTTCGTCATTTTTTTTGGATAAAATAATATTACATTTATATTTCAAAAAAAGACGACAATGAAACATAAAATTAAAGTTTATGATACACGAATTTTTATGTGTCTTCGTCATTGAATACGAAGAGTGTATCTTTGTTTCACAAAAAGCAAGAAAGCTTGCCCCTTATGATTTGGGTCAAGCTTTCTTTAACATTAATAACATGAAGAATAAATTATTTTTTCTCTGCTAACCAATCTGCAAGTGTTGTTGCATCATCTTCAGAAACTTGTTGTGCTGGCATACTACCTTTTCCATTTTGGATGATATCTTTTATTTCATCTGCAGAATGATCTGCACCTGCCTTTGTTAAATCAGGACCAGCGCCACCGGACAGATCCGCACCATGACATGATGCACAATTGCTTTCAAAAATTTCTTCAGCTGCTGCAGTATCTACTGTACCGCCTTCCTCTTCTGCTCCATTTTCTTCAGTCTCTTCAGTCGCATTGTCTTCAGGTTCATCATTAGCGTTATCATTTCCACCGCCACATGCACCAAGTACAAGAGCAGAACCAAAAAGAATTGCTAATAACCATTTTTTCATTTTCAAACCCCCTAATAAAAATTTTAGTAAAGGCTACCATGGTTTATTATAACCTATTTATTTGTTTTTTAAACGAAAGATAAGAAGGGGAAAGTGAAATTTCTCCAAGATAAACCATATGAACCATGTATTTTCAACGGTTTATGACAATTTTATGAACCCTTTTAAAATGGATTGAAACATATAATTTTTCGATATTAATTTATTTGGGAACGTAAATAAGCGTCAATAAATGGATCAATATCTCCGTCCATAACCCCTTGTACATTTCCGACATCTAAATTTGTACGGTGATCTTTAACCATTGAATACGGGTGGAAAATATAAGATCGAATTTGGCTTCCCCAGCCTATTTCCTTTTGTTCACCTCGTATATCGGATAGCTCTTGCTGCTGTTTCTCGATTTCCAACTGATATAATTTTGCTTTGAGCATTTTCATCGCATGTTCACGATTTTTTATTTGTGAACGCTCTGATTGACACGTAACAATAACATTGGTTGGAACATGAGTTATCCGTACTGCTGAATCAGTTGTATTAACATGCTGGCCGCCCGCTCCGCTGGCACGATACGTATCAATCTTCAGATCTTCCGTTTTAAGATCAATATTAACGTCATCTGTCATTTCCGGCAGAACATCACAAGAAACAAAAGAAGTGTGCCTGCGACCGGATGAATCAAATGGAGAAATACGAACGAGTCGGTGTACACCCTTTTCAGCTTTCAAATTCCCGTATGCATTATGCCCTTTTATGAGCAATGTTACACTTTTTATCCCTGCTTCATCACCAGAGAGGTAATCAAGTGTTTCTATCTTAAATTTTTTGGTTTCCGACCAACGTTGATACATGCGCAAAAGCATACTTGCCCAGTCTTGGGACTCTGTTCCTCCCGCGCCAGGATGTAACTCTAAAATGGCATTATTAGCATCGTACGGTTCGCTAAGCAACATTTGTAGTTCGAAGTCATTCATTTCATTGCGTAAGGAAATTGCTTCTTGATTTAAGTCTTCAAATAATTCCTTATCATTCTCTTCCTTTACAAGTTCATAAGAAACCTCTAAATTGTCTAAACGCTCTTCCAATTCCTCAAATTTCTCTACATAACCTTTTAAACCATTTGATTCATCTATAACCTTTTGAGCACTATCCGGATCATCCCAAAATCCTGGTGTAGTCATTTGAAACTCTAATTCCTTGATACGTTCTTTTTTATGATCTAAGTCAAAGAGACCCCCTAAAATCCGAAATTCGGTTTGTCATTTGGTCTAATTCATGTCTGATTTCTACTAGTTCCATCATGTTCACCTCTACTTATTTTTCGTTAATATAAAAGTTTAAATATCTTTATGCCCCATGGCAATTTTTATATTTTTTTCCACTTCCACATGGGCATGGTTCATTTCTGCCAATATTTTCTTTCTTCACGTACGGCTTACGGCTTTTTTTCTTTTCTTCCTCCCCCCCTGAAACAGCTTGGGTATTTTTCGCAACTTCCTGACGTTGGAGGTTATCCCGTATTTGTGCCTTCATTATATATTTGGCAACTTCATCTTCAATAGATGCGACCATTTCTTCAAACATTGCAAAGCCTTCTAATTGATATTCGCGCAGCGGATCATTTTGGCCATATGCACGCAAATGAATTCCTTGACGGAGCTGTTCCATTTGATCGATGTGATCCATCCACTTTGTGTCAACAGTACGAAGTAAAATAACTTTTTCAAATTCGCGCATTTGTTCTTCGGATAATTCTTCTTCTTTTTCATCATAGCGCGCTCGGACTTTTTCCATAATCAAATCGTTGATTTCTTCAACATCTTTACCTTTGAGATCTTCTTCTAAAATATCATCTTGATCTAATAAATTTCCATGGACATATTCAATTATTGCTTTTAAGTCCCAATGATCTTCATCATCATCTTGTGTATGGGTAGCAACCACACGATTTAAAGAAGATATAATCATGTTTTCAATGATTTCGCGCAGGTCTTCATCAGAATCAATAACCTCAAAACGTTGTTTATAAATAATTTCGCGTTGTTCACGCAATACATCATCATAGGAAAGCACTGTTTTACGTGCATCAAAGTTATTTCCTTCCACACGCCTTTGAGCAGATTCAACTGCGCGCGATACCATTTTACTTTCGATTGGCTGTGTATCATCCATACCTAATCGTTCCATCATCGATTTTAAATTATCTGAGCCGAAACGGCGCATCAATTCATCCTCCATGGACAAGTAAAATTGGGTAACACCTGGGTCGCCCTGACGGCCTGAACGGCCACGCAACTGATTATCAATTCGCCGTGATTCATGCCTTTCTGTCCCTATAACAGCTAGTCCACCTTTATCGATTACCCCATCACCTAATTTAATATCTGTACCACGACCGGCCATGTTAGTTGCGATCGTAACTGCACCACTTTGACCAGCATTTTCAATGATTTCAGCTTCGCGGTAGTGATTTTTAGCGTTAAGGACGTTGTGCTTAACCCCAGCCTTTTTCAATAATTGAGAGATGATTTCTGAAGTCTCAACTGCTACTGTACCAACCAGCACAGGTTGACCTTGTTGGTGACGCTCTTTGATATTTTCTACAAGCGCCCGAAACTTTCCATCCATCGTTTTATAGATCAGATCAGCACGATCGTCACGAATGATTGGTTTATTTGTAGGGATAGCAATAACATCCATATTATAAATATTTCTAAATTCTTCTTCTTCTGTTTTTGCAGTACCTGTCATTCCAGCAAGTTTGTTATACATTCTGAAGAAGTTCTGGAAAGTAATCGATGCAAGGGTCATGCTTTCATTTTGAATTTGCAATCCCTCTTTTGCCTCAATAGCCTGATGCAAGCCATCACTATAACGACGCCCTTTCATTAATCGCCCAGTAAACTGGTCAACGATAATGACTTCCCCTTCTTGTACAACATAGTCTGTATCGCGATGCATAGAAACACGAGCTTTTAGAGCCTGGTTGATATGATGTGTTAATGTCACATGATCTAAATCAAATAAATTCTTAATGGAAAAATAACGTTCTGCTTTATTCATTCCTTCTTCAGTGAGTTGGACACCTTTTGTTTTTTCATCATATGTGTAATCCGTCTCGTTAGTTAATGTATTTACAAAGGCATTTGCTTGCTGATACAAGGAAACAGATTTCCGGGCAGATCCAGAAATGATCAGTGGTGTTCTTGCCTCATCGATTAGAACCGAGTCCACCTCATCAATAATGGCAAAGTTTAATGGACGTTGTACCATTTGTTCTTTATAGAGGACCATGTTGTCACGTAAATAATCAAAGCCAAATTCATTATTTGTACCATAAGTGATATCACAATAATAAGCTTCTCTTTTTTCTTCTTTTGATAGGCCATTTCCATTCAATCCAACGGTTAATCCAAGAAATTCATATAATACGCCCATTTCTTCAGCATCACGGCTGGCCAAATAATCATTAACTGTTATAATGTGAACACCTTTGCCAGCTAGGGCATTTAAATAGGCCGGCATTGTAGAGGCTAACGTTTTTCCTTCCCCTGTTTTCATTTCAGCAATATTTCCCTCATGAAGTGAGATAGCACCTTTAAGCTGCACGTTAAATGGACGCATGCCTAAAACACGTTTAGATCCTTCTCTCACAACTGCATATGCTTCAACTAATAAATCATTTAAACCTTCCCCATTCGCATACCGTTCTTTAAATTCTTCGGTTTTCTGTCTAAGGTTTTCATCTGATAATTTTTCATATTCGGGTTCAAGCGCCTCTATCTTATCCACTCTTTTTTGTAATCGATTCAATTGTTTTTGGTTCCCATTACCAAAAATTCTTTTTAAAAGTTTAACCATCGTAAACGCTCCTCTATATCAATGCAGATTGATTACATGCTTAAAATAATCCAATATTAATAATAACACTTTCTAAGCTGTTAGTACAACAGAGTGGAAGATGGCGAGACTGCAACTTCAAATGTCTTTTGAAGAAAATATAAAAAAAGAGTAGTTCGAGGAAAAACTACTCTTTGCTATGAAGAATGATCGGGGAATTCATGAGGACTGTCTGAGGTTAATTCTTACGTGGACAAATTTATGATGTTGAAAATACTGGCTGATTTACATTCTTTTGTTTTGAATCAAGCTCTGATAGCCGATAGTTTGTTGCACCAACAATTTCAACCAGCTGGCTAATTGTTTTTTCATGCTGCTGTACTTTTTTTATCAAGTCATTCATTACCCTTTCATGTGAATTTTCACTCACCATTTCACCCCCTCTTTGTCTGTTGGTATAGTTATACCATGTTTGCAATTATCTGGCGAATAGCAAAATTTAAATTTTAACGTTAAATTTCCTATCGTTTTTGGATATTTTTTCAATTTTTATATGATTTTATAAATTATGTCATCATTTTTTTGACTTTTATATAAGCTGAAATTTAAATTTAATCTACATTTAAATAATTTTTAAAAAGCATATAAAAAGACGACCCCCCCGTGTTAAAGAGGTCGCCCTTGAACTATTGTTTTACCAATTAATTCGGTTCGATTAAACCATACTTACCATCCTTACGCCGATATACGACGTTTGTATCGTTTGTCACTGCATTTGTAAACACATAAAATGCATGTCCTAACATATCCATCTGTAAAACTGCTTCTTCAGAGTCCATTGGTTTTAAATCAAATCTTTTCGTTCTAACAATATCTATTTCATCTTCTTCGTTTTCCTTATCTAAAACTGCTTGACTAGCTTCTTTTTCAAGTTCTGCAAATATATGCTTTGGAGAACCTTTTTGTCTGAATTTACGATTAATCTTCGTCTTATACTTTCTTATTTGTCTTTCTAACTTATCAACTACAAGATCAATTGCAGCATATAAGTCAATATGCTGTTCTTCCGCTCTTAAAAGCAGATCTGTCATTGGAATAGTAACTTCTATTTGCTGTTCTTCATTATAGACACTTAAATTCACATGTACTTCGGATGATGGCGGTGTATCAAAGTAGCGTTCAAGTTTACCAATCTTTTTTTCTACATAGTCTCTTATTGCTTCAGTCACCTCAATATTTTCACCACGAATATTATATTTCATATAAGTGTCCTCCTTTCATCTTATATATATAGTATACTATTTTTCCGAATAAATTTCCTGCCTGAACAACTTATTTTAAATAATTTTTTAGGAAATTTGTCGAAAAAACTACATCAATTTTTGTGAAAGATTCGTTGTTAGGCAGATTTACTGTTTACTATCCATAAACATTCCATCGATTGATTCTATCTTGTTATACAGATTAACGTAAGTTTGATTTGATTTCTTCTTTTTTTTAACTAATTTCATCTCCTGTTTTAAATCTTGAAAGATACAAAGCATTTGCTTCTGAATTTTTTTATTGAGCAGAACCAGCTTTTTTCCAACTATTTTTTCGTTGCCAGTGAAAGGAGAAGAAAGATGATGCAAGTGTTCTCCTCTTTGATCGATCAGCTCATTAATTTGTTTAATCACGTTCTCTCTATTTTTTGAAGTAATTGGCTGATCTAATACGTGTTCCAATTGTTTGGTTATTGTATAAACCTCTTCTAAACGATTCATTATACCTGTGCACCTTGAACAGATTGCTCTGTTTTTCGATTTTTTAAAATGACTTGTTTCCAGGTATCTCTAAACTCGCTGACAAGCTGTAGGACTTCTTCTAGTTCAGTTATTTCATTTTGTATATTTGCTTCCTTAAGCAGATGATGCATATATTCATATAATGGTAGAATTTGTTTTGATATTTCAATTTTCGGATCCAATGTTAGCATTAATTCCTGAATAATATTTTGTGCCTTTTGAATATTATTATTTTTAGCTTCATAATTATGTTCATCTATATCTTTCATTGCTTGCTTTATAAACTTTATACAGCCATTATATAACATAAGAGTCAATTCTCCGCTGGAAGCAGTATGGACTGCATTATGCTGATATGTCTGATATCCCTTATTGATGGACATATATTATACCTCCTTTTAATGTGCAAATAGATAATATTACATTCATCCATTTGCACCAAACTGGGACATCAATTGTGCTGATTGCATATTCATTCTTTGAATTGCTTTTTCCATTGCAGTAAATTGATTCCAGTATCTAGTTTCCACTTGTACTAATCGATCTTCAAAAGCTGTAATTCTCTGGTTCAAATCTTTCATCCGCTTACCAAGTGTATAAGTTTCTAAAGTACTTGTTCCGCTTCCGGCCCGCTTTTTGACTTTATTCATGGTTTCTTCAAGAACATCCTCTAAACGATTAACAATGCCACGGCTAGTTCCTTCTGCATTGTTAGAAAAAAGTTTCATCACATCATTCGGATTATCACGCAAAGCATTTTTTAAATCATCTTCATTTTTAATGATTAATTTTCCGCCATCCATATAATTACTAGAAGTTGTTATTCCAATCTCTGTTAAAGATGAAAATGCCCCACCGGTGTCTACATTCGTGTACCAGCTTCGTCTCATGGAAAACATACCATCTTTTATCACAGATTCTCCTTTTAATATACCGCTCTTCGCTTTTTCCTCCCATTTTTTAATTTGATCTTCAGACATTTCTTCTTTTTGTTCCACGGTAAGCGGTTTAAAATCACGAAATCTTTCCTCTCTTTGAGATGCATTCAGCTTTTCAATCACTTCATTATATTTGTCAATAAATTCCATGATTGACTCAAAAGGCGATTCCGCATCATTCTCAATCGTAATATTTGTATTGCCTTTTGATACATCGTTAAATTGAAAAGTTACACCATTTAGTTCATACGAATTTGTTTTGGATTCCATTTGGATCCCATTATATTCAAACTCCGCATTTGTTCCATTTTTTTCCTTCTTTGGATCCATTTTAAGTGATTTAGCGAAGAAAGAGTCTTCCGTAAAATTTATTTCTGGTTCTCCATTTGGACTATATTTTCCGGTTCTTGTCGCTTCCATCATCACATTATTTGTTTGTGAATCATAAAAAGCCCGGACATTGTTATCTCCATCCGTTATTTTTTTCAATACATCCTCTATGGAATCATTTTCATTTATTTTTATTTCATGGTTTTTCTTTTCCCCTGCATCATCATATGTAAAAAACTCAATAGTTCCAGGCTTTAAAACTTGATTTGGATCTATTTCTTCTGTGCTTATATTAATAGCTGAACTTGCCAGTTTTGTTACCTTAATCTGGTATGTGCCATTTGCAGAATTTGCCGAAGCAATAGCTTTGATAGCACTCTCCTGAGAGGAATGGACAGATTTTGAATGATAAGTATTACTTAATTTCATGTCCAGCATCACATTATCTAATTCCAATAAAGTTTTATTTATATCGCGAAAAGCATCACGTTTCCACGTTAAGGTTGTTTTATCTTGATTCATTCGATCTAAGGGCACTCTTTCAGCCGTCATTAATTTATTGACAAGCTGGTCAATATCCATCCCTGTTGCTAAACCGCCGATACGCATCAATATCACCTCATAAAGAAATTCAAGAATTACTGCATAAATGAAGTTCTGTCGTTTTTAAATTTATTTTCAAATCTTATATCGGCTTCGCTGCTTGTATTGTTAAGTATTTTTCTTTTACTAATTCTTTTCATTTAATAAGTGGAGTAAATCAGAGGAAACATTTGCTGCTTCATTATTTTGCTTTTGAATATCAAGATATATTTCCTTTCGATATATGTCGATTGAATTCGGAGCTGATACACCTAACTTAATTTGATCTCCTTCTATTGCCAGCACCTTTATTTCGATGTCTTCTCCTATTTGAATGGATTCATTCTTTTTTCTGGTAAGCACAAGCATCATTAATCTCCTTTCGCTTTCGAAACAGCTTGAGGTGCGATTGGAGCTTTTGTAGTATAATCGATTTCTGTTAATATATACTGTTTTCCTTGTTTATTCGTTCGATTTATAATCAACGGGGCTTTTAAATTGATTGTACTCTTATCAAAGGGGCTTTTTAACGTTACAATCGTTAAAACAAAAACATCATTTTTATCTTGTATCTGTAAATTTTCAAGCAAGTTATTATCTATTTCAAATTCATAATCACAGTAGAAATGATAAGGATCCGTGACTATAAAAGCTATATCTTGTGATTTAACAGATTGTAAAATTTGAAACAAGGGGTTTCCAGTCAAATCCAATAACATAAATTTAGTTTCCTTAGCAAAACCCGGCAGGCCGTGGGAAAAACTGATAATATTTTGATTTTTTATTGCTACTTCACCTGTATATTTAGTTAAAATGTTCACGTTGGAACCTCCTTTACACCGTTTTTCTAAATTTTTTAGTCGGATTCAGTGATAAAATTAAACTTGCTAATAAAACCCTGGACATCAATCCAGGGTCCATTCTCATTCTTTACTAGCGCAGAAAGTCTATTAACGAAGGCTGTATGATTCTTGACCCGGCAGATAGGGCAGCGCGATGAAGGCTTTCTTGTGTGAGCAAATTCGTAATCGCTTCCTCATAATCTATATTTTCATTATCGGACATCGCTTTCTTTGTTATGATTTCTTGATCATTCAAGCGGTTTTCTATCAATTCTAGACGATTGATGCGCGCACCTAGATCTGCTCTCATATTAACAACATTGTCAGCATGATTATTTAATGTTGCAATACTCTTTTCAATCTCATCTCGATTATTTTCCTCTAACGCTCCTATAAATGAATTAATGTCTTCGAATAATGTTTCCGTAAATAAAGCCGACCCATCCACATTAACCTTGAGCTTAGTTCCTTTGGATACTTCAATTTCTACAGGATTAGAATTATTTTTTAATTGCACATTGCCTGTCCCATCTGTTTGAATAGGTGCATTCTCTATGTCCGTTCCATTAAAAATATGTTTGCCATTTACGTTTGTATTTGCAATTTCCATTAAATGTTCTTTGAGTTGTTTTACTTCTTCCTTCATGCTTTGCCTTCCTAGCTCATCATATGTATCATTACTTGCTTGTACAGCTAATTCACTTAATTTTTGCATTGTTTGTGTAGCCTTGTCTAAAGCTGTATCAGAGCTGTCCATCCAGCTATAAACTTCATTGATATTTCGTTTATACTGGTCAATTTCTGCTACTTGTGAACGAAAGTTTACCCCTTGCATGGCTACAACTGGATCTTGAGAAGGGAGACTGATTTTCTTCCCAGTATTTAACTGTTCAAAATAAGTATTAAACTTCTTATAACTGTTTGTTAAATTTCTTAACATATTATTCGTTAGCATTCCTTGTGTAATTCGCATATATATCACCGCCTACCTTCCTACTAGCCCCATGTTATTAATAATCCGATCGAGCATTTCATCTAACGTTGTCATACTTCTAGCTGCAGCGTTATATGCATGTTGATATTTGACCATATTTGTGATTTCTTCGTCTAATGACACAGAACTAACTGAAAGCCGCTGATTATCTACTTGAGAACGAAGAATTTCTGTATTTTTAGCCATTCTGTGCGCTTCCTGTCCACGGACTCCTAAATCACCAATCAAAGATTCATAAAAGCTATTTAACGTTGTATTGCTTCCCAGACTTGTAAGCTTTTCATCAAAAATATTTGCTAAAGATGCTGCATTGTCCCCGTTGCCTGAATTCTCATCAATACTAGCTGCTATCAAATCCGGTTCATCCAATATTTCCCGAGAAACCGTTATTGATCCTGCAGCACCATAACCTTTCTTAAATTCAAACAGAGCCTTTCCTTTATTTTCGTTTAGATCATATCCTTCTTGATGGACTCCATTAAAAGCTGTAGCAAATGTTGCTGCTAACTTGTCTAGGTTTGCTAACATATCCGGATAGATACCTTCTAATTTATCTTTATGCATATATCCGTAAGATTCAATGATACCGGCTAAAGAACCAGTTGTTTGCTTTATTGGTATTGTCTTTTCACCTGTTTGTAAAGATGTTACAGCTTGATTATCCGGTGAATAATAGACGGATAATGTTTGTACTTCACCTGTTTGTCCATCTATTAAAGTTGCTGGAGGGGTGAACGGTTGTCCTTTGGCATCAACCAATTCAATTGTTGCTACTCCATCTGCAACGTCTAGCGCGTTTTCACTGCTTTTATGATAGGTAACCTTTATATTGACAATTTCAGATAATCCATCAAGCAAACGATCGCGATGATCATAAAGATCATTCGCTAAATATCCACTAGATTCCAGATGTTTTATTTGTTCATTTATTTCGTTTACTTGCCCCAATAAACTGTTTGCACCTTTTACAGTTATACCGATTTTATTTTGTAAGTCTGATCGATTCGCGTTTAGCGATTCGGATAAATAATTAAATGTTTCAGCAACTGCAAGCCCACGTTGAACAACAACAGACCTAGCCCCTGAATTGGTAGGATGGGCGGATAATTCTTGCAGAGAATCCCTAAATTGATTCATTGTGCTACCTAATCCATTTTTTGATTGTTCATGCATTAATCTTTCCATTCGACTGATAGCATCAGACATTTCAACCCAATATCCTGCCTTGCTATTTTCCGTACGATATTGATAATCTAAAAACTGATTGCGAATCCTTTCAATAGACCCTGCTTCCACACCGTTTCCCATTTGTCCGGCAATTTGAGGACGATTTCTTGAAGCTGACGGATATGGTCTTGCTGTTTCGAAATGAACCCGCTGTCTGGAGTATCCCTCGGTATTCACATTAGAAATATTATGACCTGTTGTATATAAAGCTGAACGCTGCGTGGATAGGGCTTGTTTTGCCATTTCTAATCCATGAAAGGTACTCATCTTCTCACTCTCCCTGCAGAAATTTATCTCTTAAGCTTTCGAGTCAAAAACAGTTCTTTTTACTGATACCTTTTTTGATTTGTTTCCATAGTTCATATTATTTATAGAAGGATTCAGCACGTTAAGTGATAATTGCACAAATTGCATCGACTGCTGAATTAAGGCGTGGTTAAGCTGCTCCTGTTGTTTTAAAAGCAGAATAAGGTCCTTCAGAAGATGTGATTTCCTTTCCAATTCATTTTTTTCTTTTTGATTGGAGAGCAAGTTCAACAACTCTGTCAATGTAGGCCTATTATTTAATGGGTAATTATTCTGTAAAAACCAATGATCTATCGCAGCTTTCCTGTCTGATTCTGATTGTTCTAGCAATTGAATATATTTCCGTTCCTCAATGAGCACCATTTGTAACTTGTCTAAAGAGCCCTCTTTAACAGCCTCGGTTTTTTGCTTGGCATTTTCTAATAATGCATCATGTAAACGAATAAGATTTTCTATGACTTGTATAATGGCTTTTACAGACACCTTTTATCTTCCCCTCGTTATTGCTTCGACCAAAAATCGAACATTTTTTTCGCTAAAACTTCGTGATTTACTTGATATTTGCCAGATTCAATTTGTTTTTTTATGTCCTGTACATAGGCTTTTCGCTTTGTGCTTGGCTGATTGTTTTCTTGTAGCTGCTTTGCACGATTGGAAATTTCCAATCGATCCTGTTGATCTATCTCCTTCTTTTGTTCAGCTTGGCTTTGTAATTGTTTTTTATATAGATTAAAATTTGAATGATTAGGACCATGTATTTTCATCGTAAAACACACACCTCGCTTCTCATTTAATGCAAAATCGTTCACTATCCTTATTACATGAAATCATTTATCTCAAAACTTTGATCGGCTATTCATTATTCTTATCGAGTGTATAATAAACTCGTATTTTCTTATTCGTAGTTTTTTCTTTTTTTGCCTTTTCATGTTGTTCTAATTCTTCTAGTAATGTTTCTGAGCAACGGCCGCATAACCTCCCAGAATTGATTGGCACTCCGCATTTTTTACATGGATATGCTAATTTAGAGAACTTGGACGTACTTAATCGTCCTTCTTTCATAAACTTAATAATCAACAACTCATCGACATCAGTAACCGCAGCAATTTCTGATATTGTTGCTTCTCTATTCTTTCGCTTTATTAAGAAGCGATAAACTGTCTCAAATGCTTTTTCTTCTTCTTCGTAACATTTTCGGCAAATGTCACGAATATTTTTCACATAAACTGAATCACAGCGAGAGCAATTTGCTATTTCAGTCATTTTTTGCCATCCTCCATTTGCACATTATAGCATAACGTAACGAGCAGGTTTGATCAGCTACGTATTAATGTATAAGCATATACTGCAGGGCAGCCATTTTCTAATAATAGTTCTGCAGCATGGCGTAATGTTCTGCCTGTTGTATATATATCATCGACAAGAATAACGGGTTTGTTAACTTTTTTTGTTAGGAAAAATGGATTTTTTGTAGCCAAACGCTCTTTACGTGTTTTCTTGGACTGTTTCTCACTATATACTCTGGTTATGAATTCCTCCCTTTTGGGAATTAAATAATCCGCTAACACTTTTGCTTGATTAAACCCACGTTCTAAGATCCTCTCACTGCTTAAAGGTATCGAGATAACACATACTTTTTTAGATAAAAAAGCAAACGTGTTCTTAAATGTTTCGATAAAGATTTGTTCAAAAGCACAGGACAAATGGTAATCACCGCGATATTTCCACCTTGTGACCATATCCTGCATCCGTTCATTGTAATTAAATATAGAGTAATTAAACTTTAATGGGTCTTGCTTGAATCTTTGTTCCCATTGCATACAATCAGAGCATATGTATTGTTTCTCTTTCAGTTGGCAACTGCATTTTTTGCATCGATTTCCATCGATGACCTTTAAGGCATTTTCACATTGGTTACAAAGTGTTTTTGTTCTTCCCATAGACCATAAATTCTCCCAGTTCATTTCTGGAATGCAAAGCCCATCACACCATACACAGTACATATTACCGGAACCCTCCCCGCTTATTCATGGAAACAATGGCCTCAATTGCATGCTCCATTGCTTCTGTTTTTCCGTCATGGAAAAAAATAACTTCTCCTGTTGGATCACTTGGGCTTCTTCCCGCCCTGCCAGCAATTTGAACAAGTGCTGATTCATCAAAGACAGTATGTCCTGCATCAATTACTGCAACATCTACAGATGGGAACGTAACCCCTCGTTCAAGAATTGTTGTTGTTATCAAAATCTGTATGTTTTGACTGCGAAATAATTGTATTTTCTCTTCCCGATCTTGGTCAGCAGCGTGAACTGTTTCTAATAAACCTTCTCTTCTTATCATTTTTTCTTTCACCAAAAGCTCACCTAATTTCTGATCCATCTTTTGAGCTAACAAAATTGTTGGAACAAATAAAAGGATTTGTCTTTCAGGATTACTTCTTGTTTTTAGCCAATGGATAAAAGCAGGTGGAGGCAGGGATCGTTTTACGTTCTTCTTTAATTGAAAACACATTTTAAGACGTGGTACAGGCAAAGGAGTCCGATGAAACCGTATTGGTACAAAAATATGCGGGAGTTTTTTGCTATACATACGTACTCTCTGCTTTTTTCGAGGAGTAGCAGTTAAATAAATAGACGTGCTTGCGGATTTTTTTGCCCGATGAACGGCAAAAGCTAAAGATGGATCAGAGTGAAAGGGAAATGCATCAATTTCATCAATGATAATCAAATCAAATGCTGATTGATAGCGCAGTAATTGATGTGTGGTAGCAATAATAAACTGGGCGGTTCCCTCCATATCAGGACTTCCACTATATAGTCCTTGAATAGGAACATGAATAAAAGCTTGTTTCATACGTGGTATTAATTCCCTTACAACATCTGTTCTCGGAGTAGCAATGCAAATTCGTTTTCCCAATGCTAATAGGTGACTTATTGCGGGAAAGAGCATTTCTGTTTTTCCGGCACCGGTTACAGCCCAAACTAGTAGCTCACGTTCATCATTTTTAACGGCTTGAACAATTCTATTTGCTGCACGCTTTTGTTCCGGGGTTAAAGTACCTGTCCATGAACAAGGGCTTTTATATTTCTTCCATTTTGGTTCATGCCCAGTCCAATAATAAAGGGGTTCACATTCCATCACCCGTCCCATATCAATACATTTTCGACAGTATAAATGATTCTTTTTGCAGGAATTACAAGGGATGTTAGCAAATAATCTTCGCTTGCGATTGCCGCAGCGCTCACAGATGTAGTGAAATTTTTTTCGTTTAATTGATAGGGTTGGGGTGAAATAAGATTGGTTTACTAAACGTTGAAAGAGTTTTTCGTCTAGGGGAATTTCTCTGCGCAGGAGTAACTTTCCTGAGAAGCGGGCTGCCAGTTCAGCAATTAAATTTCCTTGAGATTGTACTAAGAGGTTTCTATTCATAGATATCTCGCTTTCCTTATTAATTTTTTAGAGGATACAATTATGAATGAAGTAACTTGCATCCAGTGGTTAAGAGCCTTACTGAATGCAAGTTTTTTTATTTTTTATACCAGGTTGCCCCGATAGCACCTTCACCTAGATGTGTTCCAATAACTGGGCCAAAATAGCTAATTACTGCCTCAGAATCGGGGTACTTCTTTAAAAAATCATTTTTTAATTCTTCAGCTGCACCTTCGCAATTTCCATGGATAAATGCGATTTTGATCGGACCTTTCGCATCAGCATCCGCTTCATACATTTCTTTAATACGCTTGATTGCCTTTTTACGCGTTCGTATTTTTTCAAATGGAACGATTACTTTATCAACGAAGTGCAGAATAGGTTTGACTTGCAACAGACTTCCTATAATAGCTTGTGCACCGTTTAAGCGTCCGCCACGTTGGAGATTATTCAAATCATCAACCATAAAATAGGCCCGTATCGTCGATTTCATTTCATCCAGCCGTTCGATGATTTCTTTCGGTTTTTCATTTGCCTTTACCATGTCAGCTGCTTCTAGCACATAAAAGCCTTGTGCCATACAACTAATTTCGGAATCATAGGTATAAACTTCGATTCCTTCCACCATTTCTCCAGCACTACTAACAGCCTGATAAGTCCCGCTAATGCCACTTGAAAGATGTATTGAAATAACTGCATCGTATTCCTTTGCAAGTTCTTCTAATTTATCCGTAATATAACCGATTGATGGCTGGGAAGTTTTTGGTAAAGCGTCCGCCCTCTTTATTTTTTGATAAAACGCTTCTGTCGTGATATCAATTTCTTCCTGGTAAGAATGATCATCAAAGACGACACTTAAGGGAACCATATGGATATTATGTTTTTTTCGTAAATCTGCAGATATATACGCCGTACTATCTGTCATAACAGCAACCTTCATTATTTTACTGCTCCTCTACTAATATACTAATCGATTATTTTATCTATTCGTATTTTACATGATTAGCATAAAAAATGCATTAGTAAATTTAAGAACAATGACATGCCTTATGACTGTTTTTTCTATAATAATGCTGCTAGCCTTGCGTTATTATTATACTTCTACCCATCCTTTTTTAATTGCGGTAACAACGGCTTGCGTTCGATCATTTACTTCCATTTTTTGCAATATATTGCTGACATGATTTTTAACCGTTTTTTCACTGATATCCAAAGTTTCACCAACAACACGGTTGCTTTTACCATTAGCTAATAGTTGTAATACCTGGCATTCACGCTTCGTTAATAAATGGAGTGGTTTGCGGATTTCAATGTCGCTACTTCCCAATGATGAGATATTTTCCTGGGCAAGTTTTCGATATTCCTGGACTAAGTTATGCGTAATTTTCGGATGCAAGTAGGATCCACCTTCACTTACCACTTTGATTGCCTCTATCAATGAGTCTGAATCCATTTCTTTTAATAAATACCCTTGTGCTCCTGTTTGCAATGCATGTGAAACATAACTCTCATCGTCATGAATGGACAGGATAATGACATTGGTATCCGGAAATTTATCCACTAATTTAGAAGTAGCTTGTACTCCGTTCATATCAGGCATATTAATATCCATTAAAACAACATCAGGCTGGTATTCCTCTACTAATTTTTCGGCCTCTGTTCCATCACCGCCTTCTGCAACCACTTTAAAAGATGGTTCGAATTCTAATATTTTTTTTACTCCTTCACGGAATAATTTATGATCATCTATTAATACAATGTCAATTACTTCAGTCATTTTCATTGTTAGATTTCCTCCTACATGGATTATATGCTGAGCTATTTATTTTTCATCTTATTTCATTTCTGCTCTTTATCTTCTAAGAGTTTGAAAATGGGGCGTTGTATGGCACTGTAATAAAAACTTTTGTGCCTTCCTCACTACTTGTAATCGATAATCTGCCTTCAAGCATTTCAACACGCTCTCTCATCCCTATGAGACCAAATGATTTATCTTTTATCGAATCCGGATCAAAACCGATGCCATTATCACTTACTATCACAGTTAAATTGTTTTTGCCTATTTCTAGTTTTACTTTGATGCGAGTTGCTTTTGCATGTTTCACCGCATTTTGTAAAGACTCTTGAATGAGCCTGAATAACGCTACTTCATATTCTTGCGGCAAGCGTTTTTCTTCACCATACGGAATGAATTCAATTTTTATCGATTCATGATAACTTGCAACTGTAGCTACATATTTTTTTATGGTAGGAAGTAAGCCTAAATCATCTAATGCCATAGGACGTAAATCATAAATAATTCTTCTTACTTCATACAGGGATGAACGAATCATCCTGCGGACACTTTTAATTTCGGTTAACGTTTTATCCATTGTTCCTTGTTTAAAGGAACGTTCAACAATCTCAGATCGAAGAAGAATATTGGCAAGCATCTGCGCCGGTCCATCATGGATCTCTCTTGATATCCTTTTACGCTCGTCTTCCTGTGCCTCTATAATTTTTAAGCCGAATTCTTGCTTTTCTTTTGCTTCTGCAATGATTTCATTCACTTGTTTAAAATCGTCATGTAAATAGGTTAAAATAACGGATATTTTACTTGCTAAACTTTCGGCACGTTCAATCGTTTGATTCAACATCACTAATCTTCGTTCCAGCTCATCTCTTCTTTTTCTCAAGACTTTTTCATCTTGCCTGAGAACAGCTAGTTTTGTTTGCATATCATTCGTGTTTACGTAAACTTCCTGAATCTCTGCTTCCGAGTAACGGTCAAAATGTTTACTGACCACAGATAATCTTTTCTTAAACGATTTAACTTGCTGTTCTAGTTTATCTCCATTATCAATATGGTGACTTACTTTTTCTTTCGTATCTTGCAATTCAAGAAGCAAGTTTTCATGTTCTCTTCGCGCCTCTTCACCAATATTAAAAATTTCATCCTTGCTATTTTCCACCATACTAACCATTTCTTCCACTATATGATCCAACGTTTTCTCATCTATCTTTTTTCTCAAAAGCTTCCACCAACCTATGGTATAATAATACGAAATTACATCTACATTTCATGGGGTATATTGACTATTCTACAGAAAGTAAATCTAATTATTGTAATTATACATCTATTATATACTAAAATAATAGTCATAGGAGGTACATACTAAATGCTAACCCAATACTTTACAGTAAAAAAAAGGGGATCTGTGGAAATAAACATACAAAAATCCAGATTCATTGGTTATGTTAAACGTGTTGAAACAGAAGAAGATGCACAAAAATTTATACAAGAAATTAAAAAAAAGCATCATGATGCAACACATAATTGTTCTGCATATATGATTGGAGAACATGATCAAATTCAAAAAGCAAATGATGATGGTGAACCGAGTGGTACTGCTGGTATTCCTATGCTGGAAGTTTTGAAAAAGCAGGGTTTAAAAGATACTGCAGTGGTAGTAACGAGATATTTTGGAGGGATTAAGCTTGGTGCAGGAGGTTTAATTCGAGCTTATGGAAATACAACATCTCAAGCTATTCAAGCTACTGGTATTGTTAGGCGTCAACTGATGCAAGGATTTTCTATTACTGTTGATTATGCACTACTTGGAAAACTGGAAAATGTATTACGTCACTCAAAACATATTTTAAAGTCGATCAATTATCTTGAACGAGTCGAATTTATTGTTTATGTCAATATGGAGGAAAAAATAGATTTCAGTGACTGGATTATTGACCTTACAAATGATCAAGCAGCAATTGAAGAAATGGATTTAGCATATATAGAAATAGATGTTTCTTCAACAAAAGAAAAATAAATTGTCCCCCAAACACGTTGGGAGACAATTTATTTTCCTGTTTTCCCTTTTTCCTTGTAACAGGAAACAAATTCCATTTATTTCAGTTATGCTTTTGCAAGCGCTGCTTCATCTGCAATAACTGTTACTTTCTGATGGTTTTTTAATGCAGAAGCCGGGAAAGACTCAGAAATTTCACCATTGATCAACTTAGCAACTGCATCAGCTTTATGGCTTCCTGAAGCAAGCAACATTAATTCTTTACTTTCCATAATTGTTTGGATCCCCATCGTAATTGCTTTTGTTGGTACTTCATTCATAGAAGTAAAAAAGCGTGCATTTGCCTGGCGTGTTGATTCATCTAATTCAACTATATGGGTTCTGCTTGAAAATGAAGTATTCGGCTCATTAAAACCGATATGTCCATTCACGCCCAAACCAAGTATCTGAAAGTCAATCGGATGATCACGAATTAATTGCTCATACTCATCACATTCCTTTTCAAGGTCAGGAGCAACTCCATTTGGTATGTGTATCCAATCTGTTAAAATATCTATATGCTTAAACAATTTTTGAAACATGAAATGGTAATAACTGTTTGGATCATCTTTCTTTAGACCTACATATTCATCCAAGTTAAAGGACATTACATTTTGAAAAGATATTGCTTTTTCTTTATTTTTTTCAATTAATTGTTTATAAACTCCTTCGGGGGTGGAGCCCGTTGCAAATCCTAGTATAGGATTAATCAACGCATTTAACCTGTCAACCATTATTTCACAGGCCTTTTCACTCATATCCTCATAATTCTTTGCTTGAATGATATCTAACATCATTATTCCTCCTTGTATGCAATAACACCACGACAAATTGTATATTTAAGATTCAATTCATCGTCGACAAGCAAAACATCCGCATCCTTTCCCTCTGCTATACTTGCCTTCCTGTCGTATACGCCAAGTTGTTTCGCCGGGTTAACAGAAGTCATCTCAATAATATTAGAAATGGAAACATCCTTTAAATTGAGCATAATTTGTGCTCCTTGATTCATCTTTAAAATACTTCCAGCCAATGTCCCATTCGTTAATACGGCCCGATCCTCGGTTACTATTACAGGCTGCCCTCCAAGTTCATAATTACCAGCTTGGAGACATTTCGCTCGCATTGCATCTGTGATCAGAATTAAACGTTCACTCCCCATATTATTATATATTAATTGTAGCATTTCTGGCGAGACATGTATTCCGTCTGCGATCAATTCAGCACGTAATTGTTCTAATTGAAAAGCTGCACCAACTACACCGATGTCTCGATGGTGTATCCCTGTCATTGCATTACAAATGTGTGTTACTTGTCGAACGCCGTAGGATACGGATTTTTTCATACCGGAAAAATCTGCTTCTGTATGTCCAGCGGATACATTAATCCCCATCTCATATAAATATTTAATAAATTCACCATTATGATCATGTTCTGGGGCAAGGGTAATTGTTTTAATCATATGATTGGATAATTCTTGCCATTTTTTAAATTGATGAATATCTGGCTCTATAATATATTCAAGCGGTTGTGCTCCCGCTTTATTTTTCTCGATAAATGGCCCTTCTAGATGTATACCGATGATTTCCGCTTTTCCTGGCTTATTTGAGTAATTTGACACATTTTCCAGCGCTTTATCCAAATTTTCCGGCGCTTGTGTAATTGTAGTCGCCAGAAAGCTGGTTGTTCCTTCTTGTGGCAAAACGCCTGCCATCTTATCAAGTGCATCCTCTGTTGCATCCATCACATCCGCTCCGTCTGCACCATGAATATGCCCATCAATAAAACCGGGGATAACATTCCAATTCGTGCCATCAATAACTTCGGTATCCGATGGTACATGATCGGGAGCTTCCGAATTCCGGTAAACTTTTTGAATCTGTTTATCCTTTATTAATAAGCCACCTTCTTTAATGATATTTTTCTCGGTAAAAATAGTAGTGTTTTTAATATAAATAGTAGTCACCGTCTAAATACTCCTTTTATATTTCATGTGTGCACAAAGGCTAAGTTTTGAGTTAATGCCTTAAGCCAGGTATAAAAAGCTAGTGCACTTCCTTCCTAAAAAGAACACTAGCTTTTATCTTATTTTATTTCAATTATATTTTCACTTCCAGCATTAACTATTCCTGATTGTTTAACTGTTACCTTTTCCTCGCCGCTTAAATTTGTAAATACAATCGGTGAAATCGTTGAAGATGCATATTTTTTAATATAGTCCAGATCAGCCCTTAAAAGTAAGTCTCCGGGTTTTACTTTTTGTCCTTCTTTTACACGAATTTCGAAGCCTTTTCCTTGTAAATTCACCGTATCCAAGCCGACATGAACTAATATTTCCTGACCTTGTGTGGAGCGGATTCCTACTGCATGCTTCGAAGGGAATATATTGAGAATTACGCCTTCTACTGGTGAAACAAACTCACCTTCAACAGGCGAAACGGCAAACCCGTCTCCCATCATTTTTTCAGAAAACACCTGATCAGGTACATCCGTTATACTAAGAATCTTTCCTTTAACAGGCATGACAATATCCTTACTAGACAGATTATTCATAGATGATTCTTGATGTGCCTCAGGAATTTCTCTAGGTTGATTAGGGGCTTCCATATTATTTTGCTCCATACGCTTGCGCATTGCGGTAGCTAAAAACTCTACCGTTGTTCCTATAATTACTTGTAAATTCTTCCTGCCCATTTTCATCACGCCATTGGCACCAAGTTGTTTGATCTTTTTCTCATCTATTTCATCCATACGCTTCATTTCCAGGCGGAGTCGTGTAGCACAGTAATCAAGTGATTCGATATTCTCTGGTCCGCCTAGAGCGACTAAATAGTGGTACGCTTTATTATCATAGTCATTTGCCCCACTTTTCTCTAAACCTGCTTGTTCATTTGTTTCTTTATATTCCTCATCCTCATCTTCCCGACCCGGCGTTTTTAAATCGAGCTTTTTAATAAGAAAATAGAAAACGACAAAATAAATAAAAGCAAATACAAGTCCCTGTAGAGCTAATAACAACGGCTTCTGCGCAATCCCAAAATTTAGAATGTAGTCAATGGCACCTGCAGAAAATCCGAATCCATGCCTTATATCAAGCAGATACGCTGTCATCATAGATAATCCTGTTAATATAGCATGTACAACATATAATAGTGGAGATAAGAACATAAATGAAAATTCAATTGGTTCCGTAACCCCTGTTAAAAACGCTGTAAACGCAATACTTCCTAAAAATCCGCCTACCGCAGCTTTTCGGTGTTTTTTCGCTGTTAAATACATAGCCAAACAAGCTCCCGGCAAACCAAACATCATGATTGGGAAAAATCCTGCCAGGAAATATCCTGCATTAGGGTCCCCTTTTAAGAAACGATTAATTTCTCCATTCCAAACTTGCCCTGCAGCATCCGTAAAGGACCCAAAATCAAACCAAATCAAGAAATTAAATACATGATGCAGACCAATTGGTATTAATAGCCGATTAAAAAATCCATATGATCCTACACCTATTGTTCCTGCATTAATAAACCAGTTACCTAAGGCATTAATCCCGTCTTGAATCGGTCCCCAAATAACACCAATAATTCCTGAAGCAATAACCATTAAAGTAGAGGTAACAATAGGGACAAAACGTTTACCACCAAAAAAGGCTAAAAATTGAGGCAGTTGAATATCGTGGAATTTATTATATAAATGCCCAGCTGTAATACCTGCAATAATCCCTGCAAAAACACCAAGGTCTAAGTCGGGATCAATTGCCTCGTAACCGCCTTTCAAAACTAAAAAACCAACCGCGCCCGAAAGAGCAGCAGCCCCGCTTCCATCTCTTGAGAATCCAATTGCAATACCGATAGCAAATATAATTGCCAAGTTATTCAGTATTCCATTACCCGCCTCATGTACAAATGGAATGTCAAAAAGATCATCAGCTCCAAGTCTTACGAGCAAAGCTGCTACCGGCAACATCGCAATAGGAAGCATCAATGATTTACCTAATCGTTGTAAATAACTTAACACGTTCTCACCCCTTTATTTCAGATTAACAGATCAGGTTTATTTTTTATACAGCTTAACAAATTTATACCCCGCATTTAAAAAACTACATTTCATTTCGAAATGTAGTTTTTCTTTCCAATTGTTACTTTGAAACTGAATTCGTTTGAATGTTGTTGGACTTATTTACCATTTTATTGAATTGTCCCAACTCATGCACCAAAGACTGAATAAGCTCTTCTGAAGATTGAATCTTAAAACTTTCTGTTTCTTTAATTATTTTTTTTAATATTTTTTTATATTGTTCCTGTTCTCCCATCACATTCCCACCTTTAAATTGTTCAGCATACAATTGCGTATAATTTCAATTAAAATTATTTTATCACACCGAATAGAATTTTGGGATGTAATTTAGATTTTTTAATGAATTTGTCAAATTCCTTCGATTATATTGTTTACATTTACAGCACTCTTATTATAGCTATTTATAGATATGTTTTTTATTTAAAAACATACACAAAAGCACGCTGAACATATCTAAAATGACATCACCAATATACGATGTACAATTTCTTGAAATCCTTGGTGATACTCATTTACTTCAGCATATGCAATCAAAGAAAAAAAGGAAATGATCAAATTGATTGTGATGAGGAGCAGGTAAGAATTGAAATGATAAATAAAGGAAATGCTAAAAATTTAATCGAAATAATAGATAAACCCTTTCATTTTTATGAAACCTGTTTTATACAAAATGAGTAAAAATACTCATTTGACATAGACTAATAGTCCATTATCCGCTATAATTTTACCTAGAATTTTTATTTTTTAAATATTAAAAGGAGCATATACGTGAGTACAAGATCTGATAACATAAAAACAACTCGAAAAAGTAAATAACTTTGTTGGATCGGAGGCATTTCCCTTGCGTTGATTTTAGTATCTGGCAGTTATTATTTATATAACAAAGTCGGAGATCAGTTTTGAATGCAAGGGAATGGGGTTTGGTATTATATTGTATCTGAACAGGGACTTCACCGAATACAAACTGAAATTAAAAACAGCATGGAAGCTTAATAAATCATTCCGCAAGAAAAGTTATTCTAGATTTGTGTCATAGAATGACTTTTCCTCACAATATATCTAAATATATTTCCAAATTGTTATGATGAAATCCGTAAATACTTTTTGCTGGAATGGAGGGGGATAACGTGAAGAAAATATTAGGCTTGTTAAGTATATTTTTCTTAGTGTTTATTGTTAGTTGTTCCACAGATACAACTTCACCACATGAACGTTTTGATACATATGTAAAACATTGGGATGAGCAAAAATTTGATGAAATGTATAAAATGCTTGCTGCAAAGTCCAAGGAAACATATTCTAAAGAGCAATTTACTGATCGCTATATGAAAATTTATACAGACCTTGATATTTCTAACTTAGAAATTAAATATAAAAAATTAAGCGATAAACAGCTTAAAAAGGGTAAAAAAGAAGGTACTGCAAAACTCCCTTTTACTGTGAAAATGGATAGTGCAGCGGGACCTATCACGTTTGATTATGAAGCAACGCTTCTATATGAAGGTAAAGAGGATAATAAAAACTGGTTTATTAAATGGGATCAGGGGTTTATATTTCCGGAACTAAAAGATGGCGGGGAAGTTAAAATTGAAACAGAGGAACCTAGGCGAGGAGAAATTCTAGACCGTAATAAAATGCCATTAGCTATTAATGACACTATATGGGAAGTAGGTATCATCCCGGAAAACTTAGGTTCAAATGCTGAACAGACCAAGGAAAAAGTTGCTGACTTACTTAACATATCTGTTGATACAGTTGAAACGGCATTAAATGCTGATTGGGTAGAGCCAAACTTATTTGTACCACTTAAAAAAATCTCCAAAGATAATCCAAATACGGATCAACTATGGGAATTAGATGGCGTTGTCGGAAATGAAGTGCTCGGACGGGTTTATCCACTAAATAAAGCTACTTCCCATTTGGTTGGTTATATAGGACAAATCAATGCAGAGGAAATGGAAAAAGCGGAGCCAGGAATGTACCATCCGAACGATATGATAGGTAAGCGCGGTCTCGAGCAATTATACGAGGAGAAGCTCAAAGGAGAAAAAGGTGTTAAAATCTTTGTTGTCAAAAAAGGAGAAGAAGACGTTATCCTGGCCGAACGTGAGGTCAAGGATGGCGAGACAATTCAACTTACCATTGATGCAAATATCCAAGAAGAAGTCTATAAATCATATGATGATGGTGCCGGCACAGCTGCAGCTATTGACCCGAAAACAGGAGAAACTTTGGCACTAGTGAGTAGTCCTGGATTTGATCCAGAAAAATTTTTATACGGCATTACGCAAGACCAACTAGATTCACTAGAAAATGACAAGCAAAATCCATTGTTAAATCGATTCTCAGCAACCTACGCACCTGGCTCTGTTATGAAGCCAATTTCGGCGGCCATAGGATTAACCAATGGATCGATAAAACCCGGAGAAGGAATAAATATAAAAGGTTTAACATGGGGTAATGAAGGTTGGGGCGATTATAAAGTGCGTCGTGTCTCCGAGTCGGATGGACCGGTCGACTTAACAGATGCACTAGTACGATCAGATAATATCTATTTTGCCAAAAAAGCAGTCGAGATGGGAAATGGGGCATACACAAAAGGATTAAAACAATTTGGATTTGGAGAGGATCTCCCTTATAAATATCCGATCACCAAATCTTCCATATCATCCAATGGAAAGATTGAAAATGAAGTTTTACTTGCAAATACAAGTTATGGACAAGGGGAAGTTGAAATAAGCGCTTTACATATGGCTTTAACCTATACCCCTATACTGAATAAGGGTGATATGCTAAAACCCACTTTACTTTTATCGGAGAAAACAAGTAAAGTTTGGCAAGAAAAGCTTATCAACGAAAAACAAGCAAAAATACTACAGGATGCACTTCGAAAAGTAGTCACCGAGGGAACAGCAAAACAGGCTAAAATGGACGGACTTGCAATTTCTGGTAAAACAGGAACAGCAGAATTAAAAAAATCGAGTGATGAAAAAGGCCAAGAAAACGGATGGTTTGTGGGATATCCTACAAAGGATCAAGATATATTGATTGCTTTAATGAGAGAGCATGTCGAAAAAAAAGGTGGCAGCGGTGTTGCTGTTGAACAGGTAACAGATATAATAAAAAACATAAAAAAATAGAGAACGGCCCAGGATCACAAATGATCCAAGCCGTTCTTTTTTTCCTTACTTCTACTTACTTACACGCTTATTAGCGGTACGGAATAATAACCACGCCACTACTACAAATGCTATAAGAGAAACAATTGGGCCAAAAATAATCTCTTCAGGCAGCGTTAAGCCAGCTGTTACTGCGAGTGCAATAATGACACCTGTAAGGGCCTCCCCGGCAATATAACCGGATGCAAGTAAAACTCCCCGTTCATTTTTCTCTTTGAATTCTCCTTCTGTTTTGGTACGACGTTTGATAATTCCTTTAAGTATACCACCTATCATAATTGGCGCTGTCAGCGTAATCGGCAAGTATAGCCCTACTGCAAACGGCAGGGATCCTATACCGAACAATTCAACCATTGCAGCCGCAGCCATCCCAATAAAAATTAAGTTCCAAGGTAGATCACCACTCATAATGCCTTCTACAACCATCGACATGAGTACCGCTTGTGGAGCAGGTAAATCAGCTGATCCAAAGCCATATGCATTATCTAACAAGACTAAAATAAAGCCAATAATGATACTTGTAATAAGTACACCATATAACTGAGCTATTTGCTGCCATTTTGGTGTTGCCCCGACAATATAACCTGTTTTTAAATCTTGCGAAGTATCTCCTGCAATTGCTGCTGCGATACAGACAACAGATCCAATGATAATGGCCGTAACCATTCCATTTTCACCTGTTTGACCAACACCAACCAGGACAATAGATATAAGAATGAGAGCCGCTATCGCCATTCCTGAAACTGGATTTGAGGAGCTTCCTACAATACCTACAATCCGTGAAGAAACGGTTACAAAGAAAAATCCAAATATGAATAGTAAAATAGCACCTATTATCCCTATTTCAATATTAGGAAAGAACATTAAAGTAGCGATAAATGCAATTGTTAATAGGACAATAAATAACATAGAAATATCTTTATCTGTTCTTAATTCTTCTGCATTACCGGTGTTTTTAAATCCTTTCAGGGCTCCAGTGAATGACGACCAAATGGTTGGTAATGTTTTTACGAGTCCAATTATCCCTCCAAATGCTACAGCACCCGCACCAATATAACGTAAATAACTTCCCCATATATCATGGTAATTCATTTCACTGATGGGTACTTCCCCCGGATATATGACAGTATTAGCAAACTCGCCAAAATAACTGATTAATGGAATAATACCAATCCAGCCAAGTACTGCACCAGCAAACATAATACCAGCAATACGCGGTCCAATAATGAAACCAACACCCAAGAGTGCGGGCAGGGTATCCATACCTATCATTGCATTTTTAAATTTATAAATTTCCCATTCTACGGTAGATGGGAATGCTTTTACGGCATCTGTTAAAAATTTGAACAGAGCGCCAATTCCTAGCCCACTAAAAACTAATTTTGCACCTTTGCCTCCTTCTTCTCCAGCAACCAACACTTCTGCGCAAGCAGTCCCTTCCGGATACGGTAACGTGTTATGTTCCTTTACAATGAGTGCACGACGTAATGGTATCATTAAAACAACCCCTAAAATACCACCAGCAAGTGCAATAATTGCAATGGTTGTTAAGCTCGGCTGCAGTTGCCAAATGAACAATGCCGGCAAGGTAAAAATAATTCCTGCTGCTAATGATTCTCCTGTCGAAGTTATCGTCTGCACGACATTATTTTCCAAGATTGAAGTCCGTTTCATGATAACTCGTAAGACTGCCATAGAAATAACAGCTGCAGGTATGGATGCAGATACAGTCATCCCTACGATAAGTCCCAGGTACGCATTAGCCGCACCAAAAACAACCGCTAAAATTGCCCCAACAATCATGGCCGTTACTGTAAATTCAGGACGTTTTTCAGAAGCTGGAATATATGGCTTAAATTCTGGCTTCGCTTCTTTTTTTGACACAAGAAACACCTTCCCCATTTTTTGATATCGTAATGTTATGAATATTTTGATTAATAGTGATAAAAACATAACATCTAACTATATTATGTTAACATATTTTAGTGAATTTAAGAATGGGGAATTTTTTCAAAGTTTCTTTTTCTCTAATAAATTGTTTTTAAATATTAAAAAGAAGCATTCCTTCATTGGACCAGGTATGCCTCCTTTAATTTAAAGTAAGTTTATTAATGTAAAAAATGATTGTTCATCACGTTCATCCAATGCTTTATCAATCAATCTCTTTATGTTTAACCGCTCAAGTTCTGCAATAATAATCTCATTTGTCTCATCATTTTGTTCCTGTATATCCGTATAGTAGGGTTTAGCAATATCATAGACGTGAATCAAAAAATCCGGGAGATAAATTAACTCATTCATTGTTATATAAATAACATCATTACCCTTTTGAAATGCGAATTGATCTTCGATGTTTTCAATTTTTCTGGTCTTTCGATTAATTTTAATTTCCTTCGACCTGATGGGAATAAACTGATACTCTTCTCCATTAATAAAAATTGTAAAATACCGATAGCCTAAAATTAAACGAACATAATCTGTATCAGACTTAATGTAATAAGGTTTAAACTTTTTTACCGAAACCATTGATCGCACCTCCGGGGCTTATATCTTTGTTCTATATGTATACCCGCTATAATGAAACATAAACATAGAAAATATTTTTATGTTCGTACTCAATACATGAAAAAGAAGCACTCTTCTAAAATGAAGAAATGCTTCTTTATATATGACTATTATAATTATAATAACTTTACTAAGGCATCGAAGTCCTCTTTATTTTCCTCATCCAAAGCTTTATCAATTAAACGCTTTAAATTTAAATATTCTAGCTCAGAAATAATCATGGCAACGCTTTCATTTTGTGAATCGTTTTTATGTTCAATTCGCGGTTGAATATAATATGCTTTCGTAAGCGCATGTATTTGTACTAGAAAGTCCGGGAGGGAAATTAATTTGGTCATCGTAATATATCGAACATCTTTACCTTTTTGGAAAGCAAACCTTGCTTCTGTATTTTCAATTCTTTGCGTACGTCGATTGATTCGTATTTCTTTTGCTTCCAGTGGTACAAACTGATAAACTTGATCTTCTATTAATACGGCAAAATATTGATAAGCTAGCACCACACGGACATAATCACTATCCGCTTTTATATAATATGGCTGTAACCTTTTAACACTTACCATTCCACCCACCTCCTAATAATGTCGTACTCATAATATTCTGTAAATTTATTTTACAATAATTTTCTCAAAAAAACAAGTAAATGAAGTGCAATTATTCTGTTATGGACTGAATCATTGTAAAGGTGAACCAGTCCATAACGTTCTGCTTACTTCACCTGATTTAAAATAAAGGTTGTAATAGAATGAACATCATGATTTGTAAACTCAAATTGAACTTCCATTTTTTCCACATACTCTCCCGCTTTTTTTAGATTGCTCATTCCTTTTTTCAGATATGATTTATAATTTAGAGTAATATGTTGAATTTCCTCTTCATACTTTTCATCCGTTCCAGGTGTAACCGTTTCTTCATAGAGATCAATAATCTCATCTTCTTTTCTTTCTGGCATGAATTCATGCGGATCTGTACTATCAAATATGCAAAAGTCAAGTTCCCGAATAAGAACCATATCGATGCTGTTTGGATCAAAACTACAATGGTATAATTCAATATCAAAACCATAGCTTCGACATGCACGCATAACTTTTTTCATAAAGTGAGATTTGCCAGTTCCGGCTCGACCTTTCAAATAATATCGTCTCTTTAATGGCTGAATCAGCTCTGAAACAATGTTCACTATACCATCAGCTGTATTTGTTCCAAAAAGACGGTGGCATGTGTTGGATGTGCGGGTTTGTTTTGAAACATGTTGTAATAAATGTTGAATGAATTGGTCTGCAGCCTTATCCGCTTTTTTAAAATCCATTTCACGAATATATATATTTTCTAGGTCATCATGGATGGTTAAACCTGTTTTAAAGTTATTGTAGGCTTTATGTGTATATTCCTGATAGGATGATAAGTAATCTGAGACATCTGGCTTTACGGAATGGTTTAAAAATAATTCTAAATCAATTTCAATTGCTCCGCTTAATTCTGAAGAAGCAATGTTATCAATAATAAAAGCAATTGACTTCTTGCGAATAATGACCCCATCTAAATAGTTATCACTCAGTGCACTACAAAGAATTTCAAGCTTGTAATTGGAGTCTAAGCGACGAATGACCTCCTTTATAATAGCTGTTTTTAATTTATTTGATGGATGTTTTAAGATGAATACGTGATTAAAATTTCTAACGTTTGTCGGCAGGAAGTTTACAAACCCTTCTGCAGTATTCCCAGTAACATAGTACTTTTCGTTCGACAATGGGACACACCCTTTATCAATTTATTCTTATATTATTTTATGTATAATGAGTGAAGGTGGTGAATTATGCCTAATTCATTCTTTTTTTATATCCTCTTTAGGATTACTTTCACACAAAAAAAGCATCCTAAAAGAAAGCAGTCGTCAAATCTTCTACTATGATTTGACGACCATTTTATTTATTCAGTCTCTTTTGTCAGTTCTTCTCGCTCTTGTGTTGTAAATATTCTTGATCTGGTCAAAAAGCGTTTTCCTTCAGGCCCTTCTAATGAAAACATTCCGCCGCGCCCTTCAACCGCATCAATGACTAATTGCGTGTGTTTCCAATATTCATACTGATCTTTTGATATATAAAAAGGGGTATTTCCTATTTCACCAAGTAGCATATCTGCATCTCCAATTCGAAATTCCCCGCGGGGATAACACATCGGTGAACTTCCATCACAGCATCCCCCGGATTGATGAAACATCAGATCGCCGTGAATTTCTTTTAGTGTGTTTATAAGTGTCAGAGCTTCTTCTGTCGCTGTAACACGTTCAACCATTTTTCACACCCTTTCTATCTAACTAGCTTGTTTCATTAGAACAAACCTGTCGGCTCTTCACTATAATTTATTAATAGATTTTTCGTTTGCTGATAATGATCAAGCATCATTAAATGATTTTCTCTTCCAATACCTGATTTTTTATAACCACCAAACGCTGCATGCGCAGGATATTGATGATAACAATTCGTCCATACGCGCCCTGCCTGAATACCACGTCCGAAACGGTAAGCAGTATTTATGTTGCGCGTCCATATCCCTGCTCCTAAACCATATAACGTATCATTAGCAACTTCCATTGCTTCGGCATCATCTTTAAATGATGTTACAGATAAAACCGGTCCAAAAATTTCTTCCTGGAAAACACGCATTTTATTATTACCTGCAAAAATTGTCGGCTCAATATAATAACCTGTCTCTAGTTCACCGTTTAGTTTGTTTATTCCACCGCCTACAAGCACTTCAGCACCTTCTTGTTTACCAATATCAAGATATGACTTTATTTTTTCCATCTGCTCTGCTGAGGCTTGTGCACCCATCATTGTCTCCGTATCCAACGGATGACCCACTTGAATTTGTTTCACTCTTTCTACTGCCCGCTCCATAAATCGCTCATAAATCGATTCATGTACAAGCGCTCGGGAAGGACATGTACAAACTTCTCCTTGATTTAAAGCAAACATAACCATTCCCTCAATTGCTTTATCTAAAAACGCGTCATCTTTATCCATCACATCTTCAAAGAAAATGTTTGGAGATTTTCCACCAAGTTCCAATGTTACAGGGATAATATTTTCAGAAGCATATTGCATAATCAATCGGCCTGTTGTTGTCTCCCCAGTGAATGCCACTTTAGAAATACCACTATTGGATGCTAAAGGTTTTCCTGCCTCTACTCCAAAACCATTAATGATATTTAAAACACCTGGTGGCAATAAGTCATGAATTAATTCCAGCAGTACATGAATGGATGCCGGTGTCTGCTCAGCCGGTTTTAAAACAACACAATTTCCTGTAGCCAGTGCAGGCGCTAATTTCCACGTCGCCATTAATATAGGGAAATTCCAAGGGATTATTTGCCCCACTACTCCTAAAGGTTCATGAAAGTGATATGCAACCGTATCATTATCAATTTGGCTGATTCCGCCTTCCTGGGCTCGGATTACACTGGCAAAATAACGAAAATGGTCCACCGCTAATGGTAAATCTGCTGCCAATGTTTCTCGTACCGCTTTTCCATTATCCCAAGTCTCTGCAACTGCAAGCATTTCCAAATTATCTTCCATGCGGTCAGCAATTTTATTTAAAATATTTGCACGTTCTGCAACGGAAGTTTTTGCCCAATTATCGTGTGCAGCATGACCAGCATCTACGGCAGCTTGCACATCTTCTTTCGTTGATCTAGCAATCTCACAAAATACTTTCCCAGTTACAGGACTTATATTTTCAAAATACTTTCCACTGGACGGAGGTTGATATTCCCCGTTAATAAAATTGTCATACCGATCCCTAAAGTTCACAACAGCTCCGTCTGTATTTGGACTTGAATACCTCATAAAAATATATCCCTCCCATGTTTTGTAAACGCTATCATTTTCCGATGTAAAACTAGCTGAAAATTCTAATTATATTATACCACCATCTTCCCGACACTTAAACATATTTGCTCTCAAAAAACATCCGAAAATGGATGGCTATACCATCCATTTTCGGATAATGTGAGTGCAAATTCTATATTTATTGACGAATGATGTAAACATACAATTCATCTAAATAAAAAAATGCCTTTAAACTGACATTTAACATACTTTGGAAGGGACTTCCCTTTATTTTAATTCTGGTAAAACCCTTATTTCCTGCTTCATAGAAGAGTGGCAAAGCGGGCATTCAGGCTCTGAATCGAAACAGTATGATTCTCTCATCCAACCTTGACATTCATCATTCGTACAAGCCCATACTTTGGTATCTACTTCTGCAACAGGCTCTTTTGGACCGCGTGAAAAAGACATGGTAACATCCCCTTTCATGGTAACTCCCTCTATTATACTCCTTTACGTGCAACAATGAAAGGGGCTGACAACTTCCTCTTAAAGCGCAAATCGCTTAATTGCTTTAGCAACTCCATCTTGATCATTGGTATCTGTCACATAAGCAGCTGCTTTTTTAATAGCTTCTTGTGCATTTCCCATTGCAACCCCAATACCTGCTTGCTGAATCATTTTTATATCATTCAAACTATCGCCAGCTGCTAATACATTATCCATCGTAATCCCAATCTCCTGGGTTATCCTCTCTAGTGCGGTCGCTTTGTTCACTCCAAGTGGGTTTACTTCAATATTTGTCGGTAAGGAATTGGTTAATTCTAATGCATCATAGTAAGAGAAAGCTTCAATTACTTTATCGAGCTTTCTTTTATCCATAGCATCACAACCAAATTTCAACCATTCATGTGCATAGAAATCCTCTGGACGTTCCCCGTTGTAATATACTTTTTCGGTGGATACGATCCAAGTATTCAAACCATAAAAGCTGGCAAGTCCCCACATTTTTTCCATCATAGCCGGATCTAGTAAATGACGTTCAATTAATTTTTTATTTACAGTCCAAATTTCTCCCCCATTAGCAGTAACTAAATAGGAAGTAAGGTTGAGTGACTCAGCAAATGGATAACAGTTACCAAACCATCTGCCTGTACTTAATACAACGTGAATGTTTTGTTCTAATGCATTTGCAATGGCTTCCCGAGTAACTGTTGTGATTTCACCATCACTCGTTAATAATGTCCCATCCATATCAAGTGCAATCAGCTTAATCGCTTGTTTCTTATCCGTCATGCAGTAATCTCCTCATTTCAGTAAAATATTAATTCATTCGCTATTTGCAAAACAGAGATGCACCGTTAACTGTAATTGCGATCACAAATAACCAGACTTATTTCGGTATGTTTCGTCTCTTTTTCTCTTGTCTATCATCCATTTGCTAATGATTGTACATTTCCATTCCACTAGCAATAAAGCTATTGTCGTATTTTATTCTTTTATATGTAAGAATAGAACATGGCTAGTTCATACAAAAATCTCTCCCTTTTGACTGCCCTTTTCTGCGCTTCATCCACTGAGACAGAATGAAATGTTATTTCTCCTTGAGGTATAAGTTGTGCCAATTTTTCCAGATCTGTTGAAACAACAGTTCCAATTCTTGGATATCCCCCAGTAGTTTGCCGTTCTGCCATTAAAATAATCGGCTGTCCGTTAGGGGGAACCTGAATACCCCCAGGAGGAACTGCGTCAGACCATATGTCAATGTCTTTTTTTAATCCGATCTTTTCAGACTTTAACCGATATCCCATTCGGTTGGAATTTGCTTCGACAATATGCTTTGTATGAAAAAAATTTTCTATTCCTTTTTTTGTAAATGCATCCGTGTGGGGTCCTTTAACTACCGCTACATCAATGCTCTTTTTATAGACCGGGATAAAGTCCTTCTTTACACCTACACTAGATTTTACTTTTTGCGGGAAACCTTTTAACGTATCATTTTTAGTTAGTGCTGTACCAAATCCGCTTTTCATGTCTGTTGACTTGCTTCCAAAGAAAGCTGGAGCTTCAAAGCCGCCAGCTACAGCAATATAGGCTCTCACACCTGATTTATGACTGTCAAAGGTGAGGATATCCCCCTTTTTCAAGTGAAAGGAAGTCCACATTTCCTTGTTTTGTCCATTTACTTTAGGCTCTAAATCAGCCCCCGTAATCGCAACTGTAATGGGAGAACGAACTTCAAGCTTTGGTCCAACTAACGTTACTTCTAAACAAGCTGTATTACGTTTATTTCCAACCAGGATATTTGCAACTTGAAGAGCGAAAGGATCCATCGCTCCGGAAACTGGAACACCGTAACGCTGATAGCCAATACGCCCCATATCTTGAAAGGTGGTGTAAACCCCAGGCTTGAGAACATGAAAAATAATTTCCCCCCGCATATAGACACTCCTTTTTTGCATGGTGAACTACAACTTCGATCACTGCAATTCTCTATTTATTCAGCGATGCTATACTTATTTGTGCTTTTTCCAATTCTTCACGCATTTGTTTTGCAAAGGTTACTGCATGCATGCCATCTCCGTGGATGCAAACTGTATCTGCTTTTATTTTTACAAAATCACCGTTCATTGCTTCTACAACACCATCTGACACCATTCGTTTTACTTGCGCCACAGCATCATTGACATTTTTTATCAATGCATTTTCTTCTCTCCTTGGTGTCAACGTTCCATCAGGTTGATACGTACGATCTGCAAAAACTTCTGAAGCAACACGTAACCCTATTTTACGACCAGCATCAAGAAGCTCTCCTCCTGCCAACCCAAATAATACTAATTTTGGATTTAAATCGAACACTGCTTGAGCAATCGCTTTAGCCACTCCCCGGTTTTTACTGGCTTTATTGTATAATGCACCATGCGGTTTCACATGCTGCATGGTTACCCGATGAACTTTGCAAAATGCCTGTAATCCACCAATTTGGTGAGCAATCACATGATAAATTTCCTCAGGTGTAAAATCAATCATGCGCCTGCCAAAACCTCCGATATCCGGAAATCCCGGGTGTGCACCAACTGCTACGTTTTTCTTTTTTGCCAATTTCACTGTCTTATTCATTACATTTGGATCGCCCGCATGTCCGCCACAGGCAATATTGGCAGATGTGATATATTCCATTATTTTTTCATCCGAACCTATCGTATAAGCCCCAAAGCTTTCACCCATGTCACAATTTAAATCAATTTGTTTGAACATACGCACTCCCCTCGCATCGTATATTTAGGCATTGATTTTCTGCCTATTTATTCTGATTCATTTTAGAAGTATGACAATCACATATCTAAATTTTTTATCATGCATCATCCCTTACCGATGTAACATTTAAATGAAATGTTTCATCTTTTATTTGCTGCTGTATACTGTAAAATTCACTTTCAGACACCGAATAAAAGCGAACATAATCCCCTGCTTGGAATAAAAACGAATGCTTATCTTGGCGCTTTTGAAATAATTGCAGAGGTGTCTTACCGATAATATTCCAGCCCCCTGGTGAGGAAGATGGATAAATACCTGTTTGCTCTTTTGCAATTCCAACTGCACCAGCAAAAGTAGCCGGGCGCGGTGTTTCCAGACGAGGCGTTGCAATAGCTGGATCTAATCCGCCTAAATAAGGAAATCCTGGTAAAAAACCAAGCATATAAACAAGATAGTTTGGCTTTTGATGTAAATCGATAACATCATCGATAGAGCAATGATTATATGCCGCCACTCGGTTCAAATCAGGCCCAAAATTTCCCCCGTAACATACAGGTACGAAAAGTAATCTGGAGTTCACTCTACTCGTATTCATTTTGCATTCCATTAATTCGGTTATTTTTTGACGTAACTGATCATAGAAAATAACAAGCGGTGAGTAATAGATCGTAACCGAATCATATGCAGGAACCCATTCGATCACACCATCAATCTGCGCAAGTTCCAACTTATGGCAAACTAACTGAATCGCTTTGTTCAATTCAGGAGAAACGTTTTCAAAAAATTTCATTTTAATCGCTGTATCTCCAAGTGCTTGTATGGAAAACTGCTGCAATGAATATCCCCCCTGATAAATACCTCTTCATTAAATCATAGCACAATTTCATTTACATATAAGAATAATTTGAATGAAAGCGTATTCGACATATCATGAAATCTCCTGTAAAATTACTCTATGGCTATTATTATAAATAACTTTTATATTTTGTTGTAGTAGGGGGTTAAAAAATTGATTACGACCTGGAACTGGTTATGGGATAAGCATGACCAAGTAAAAGATTTGCTGCGTTTTTTTGTGAAACCAAATACGTCTAAAATGGGAACAGATAGAGGGAAGGCTAGCACTTCCGAGCACACTGCCAGGAACGGTGGGAACAACAATAAGCGCAGCTATAACACTGCTCAATGGATTGGATTGATAGCGGGGCCATTATTTTTCTTCTTAACTTTGACGTACTTCTCTCCTGAAAGTTTATCAGAAGAAGGTTTAGCAGTTTTGGCAAGCACGATATGGATTGCTATCTGGTGGATGACCGAAGCAATCCCGATCCCAGCTACTTCCCTGTTGCCTATTATTCTATTTCCATTAACAAATGGACTAGATATGGAAACGACTACATCCGCTTATGGTGATGACACCATCTTTTTATTTATGGGTGGTTTCATGATTGCATTAGCTATGGAAAAATGGAATCTGCATAAACGGATTGCTCTATCAATTATTTCGATCATTGGTACAAACACCAATCGAATTATTCTTGGATTTATGGTAGCAACTGGATTTTTATCTATGTGGATTTCCAACACCGCAACAGCGATGATGATGGTACCAATTGGTTTAGCAATTATTTATCAAGTGTCCGATGCACTCAAAGATGATTCTTCCATTGATACATCAAAGGAAAATTTTGGGTTTGGAAAAGCATTAATGCTAGGTATTGCCTATTCGGCTTCCATTGGTGGAATCTCCACTCTCATTGGAACTCCGCCAAACGCATTACTTGCCGGAGCAGTTGAAAAACTATATGGAATTGAAATTTCCTTTGGAACGTGGATGCTTTTTGGTGTGCCAATTGCCTGGCTATTTATCTTACTTGTTTGGATCTATCTCATAAAGATTGCTTTCCCATTGAAATTAAAGCAGCTTCCTGGGGGCAGAACCGTTATTATGGAAGAGAAAAAAGGTTTGGGTAAAGCTTCTTTTGAAGAAAAAGCTGTTTTTGTTGTATTTATTTTTGCAGCCTTCGCATGGATCTCACGTACGTTCTTTTTGGAAGAAGTGATTAATGAAAATATTAACGATGCGATGATTGCCATGATAGCTGCTATCATTTTATTTATTATTCCTGCTAAAAATAGAAAAGGTGATCATTTACTAGATTGGGAATCAGCCGTAAAACTCCCATGGGGAATTCTGCTCCTGTTTGGCGGAGGCTTGGCGATTGCAGACGGATTTGTTGATTCAGGATTGTCCGAATGGATAGGAAGTCAATTAAGTGCACTTGAAGGGATTAATTTGTTTGTCGTATTACTTGTTGTATCCGGTCTTGTTATTTTCTTAACGGAAATAACATCCAACACAGCTACTGGTTCCATGATGTATCCGATTATGGCCTCACTAGCGATGGCAATAGGTGTGCATCCATATACGGTCATGATTGCTGCAGCGGTCGCTGCATCCAGTGCATTCATGCTTCCGGTTGCAACACCGCCAAATGCTGTCGTTTTTGGTTCTGGATACTTACGAATTCCAGACATGGTAAAAGCAGGGTTTATATTAAATATTGTTGGCATTTTCCTTGTTACACTAGCTGTTTACTTCTTGCTTCCGCTTGTTTGGGGCATTGACCTGACTCATGTTCCAGAGATGTTTAAAGAATAACTTTACCTAAAAAAAGTCTGCTAGATTTGACGGTTCGTTATGATAGAAACCGTTCAATCCTAGCAGACTTTCTTTTTTAAAAAATTTTCAATACAATTATCTAGCTTGCTTACGTTCCAGTTTCCTTGACATGATTGTCACAAAGCTAAGATAAATAATCGGTAATATCCCTGTAAACCAAACAATCCCTCTCCAACCAGCGAAGCTCCAAATTGGACTCAGAACGGAGCTTCCTGATGCCACCCCAACATAATAAGCAACAAGGTACAGACTCGATGCACTTCCTTTATGATGTGTAACCTGATCACTGACAGATGCAGCGGTTAACGAATGCGTTGTAAAAAACCCCAGGCAAGCAACACATAAACCTAACACGATCATCCAAACGGTTGAAGCAAGTGTCATAAATACGCCCAGAGAAAGTACAATAATACCAGCTATTCTTACCTTCCTTAAGCCGAAAAAATTGACAATCCATCCTGCAAATGGAGAACCAATAACTCCTAATCCATAAGCAAAAAATGTATACGAAATGGCTTGTAGTGACAGACCAAATGGCGGTTTTTCCAAATAAAAAGGAAGATACGTCCAGATTCCTGTAAAAGAAAACTGCAAAACGATACCCAATCCAAATATAAGTAATAATGCCGGGTTTTTCAAATGGATTAAAAATCCTTCTATATCTTTTGTAAATGGAACAGCCGAGGATTCAAAAAATCGGGATTTTGGCAAGATAACGAAAACCATTATTAAAATAATCAGTCCAAGAATACCTAAAAAGTAAAAAGCACTTTCCCATGAATAATGATCGGTAATATATCCTGTTAACACACGCCCAAGCATCCCGCCAAGAGCATTGCTTGAAATGTAAAGTGCAGTCGCTACTCCTATACTCTTTCTATCCATCTCTTCGTTAAGATACGCTAATGCTGCAGCAGGAAGCCCTGCCAGTGCAAAGCCCTGCATCAGGCGAAGGAGAAGAAATATTAAGAAGGATTCCGTTACAGGAAGGAGAAGAAAAGGAAAAACAGACCCTGCTAAGGAAAGTTTAATAAATAATGTTCTCCCGTAACGATCTGAAAGAAATCCAAGAACGACAAGTCCGATAATCAGACCTAAAATTGTCAAAGATAATGCTAAACTTGACTCAGAAACCGAGACCCCAAACTCCTTCACAAACACGGGAAGTAATGGCTGAACAGCATACATGCAAGCGAAAATAAAGAAAGATGCCAATGCTAAACACACTGTTATTTTCCAAAAATAAAAATCTCGAATGGTATATCTTTGTTGTTGCATATAAGTCACTTCCAATAAAATCAATATATCTACAAATATATCATACCTATAATGTTTAATGGAAAAAATCTAGTATATTCGCAATCTAAAACGTTTATAAACAATATCCATATACATAATAAAATTTTATGATAATTCAAATTCACACTGTGGAATTGATTTAAGGACACTCCCATGGTTAAATGTAAAGTAATCAACCAAGTTAAATTTCAGATCAGAAATGATAGCGTTTACAAAAAACAAATAAAGGAGAATCGATCATATGGCAAAACGTGAAGAATTAAAGAAAACGTTAAAGCCTCATTGGGTTTGGGCAATCGCTTTTGGCTCAGCAATCGGCTGGGGTGTATTTGTTTTACCGGTTGATTGGATGGCAATGGCTGGACCATTAGGTGTGATTATTGGATTCTTAATTGGTGCTATCTTGATGATTATTATCGGTGTCAGCTATGGATTTCTTGTTGAGAAACTTCCGGTTTCCGGCGGTGAATTTGCTTATGCTTACTATGGATTAGGCAGATATCATGCATTTTTATGCGGCTGGTTTCTAACACTTGGATATATATCGATTGTTGCTCTTAATGCATCGGCACTGGCACTGCTTGGAAAATTTGTTTTACCTTCTGTTATTGAACGAGGCTTTATGTACAATATTGCCGGCTGGGAAGTTTATGCTGGCGAAATTGTTACTGCTTGTATTGCATTAATCTTATTTGCCTTCATAAACATACGCGGATCAGACTTGTCTGGTTTCTCTCAATTTATATTTTGTATCGCACTCCTAGCTGGTTTAATTTTATTAACGATAGGAATGATTTTACATCCATCAAGTTCATTTACACATTTACAACCCGCTTTCCACCCTGGGGTAGGTGCGATTTCGTCTATTGTAGCCATTGTTGCTATTTCGCCATGGGCATATATCGGCTTCGACAATATTCCACAAGCCGCTGAAGAATTTAATTTTTCTCCCAAAAAATCATTTAAATTAATTGTTCTTGCATTGCTTTGTGCGGGATTTGCCTACTCCATTGCAATCATAGCTACTGGAGTTGGACAGCCATGGACAGCAGCAGTTGAAGCTGGGTCTGTATGGGGGACAGGTGCCATTGTTCAAAACACATATGGCGTTTGGGGGGTTACGTTGCTTTCCTTTGCTTTAATCATGGGGATCTTTACAGGGTTAAACGGCTTTTATGTCTCAACAAGCCGCTTATTATTTGCAATGGGAAGAGCTAAAATACTTCCAAAAGCATTTGGAAAATTACACCCCAAATACAAAACACCGCATATTGGAATTTTATTCACATTAGCCTTTACGTTGTTTGCACCATTTTTTGGACGTGAAGCATTATTATGGGTTGTTGATATGTCTGCACTTGGTGTGACAATCGCCTACTTTTACGCTTGCTTTGTTGCTTATCGATTATTTACATGGTCAGAAGACGCGACTAAAAATGCAGAAAAAGTCTTGATCGTTGCTCCTGGTCGCAAAATTTTCTCTCTCCTCGGGACTATCACCAGTATTGCTTTCTTTCTTCTACTAGTTGTTCCCGGATCTCCCGGATTCCTTGGGGCTCCATCATGGATAGCATTACTTATCTGGATAAGTCTTGGAGCACTTTTCTTCATTATTCGATTTAAAAAATACAGCAAAATTTCTAAAGCAGACATGGACCACTATATTTTAGGGGATTATAATGTTCCAAAAGAGTCACCAACTACCAAACCTGAATCGGTGGCATTCCCACAAATTCCAGGCGGAGCTAATACGAAAATATATAATGAACTTTGATGCGATATATGCGATATACAAAAGATGCTGGCTCATCAAGCGATAAGCCAGTCTTTTGTAAAAAATCATCTCTAACTAGAACTATCATAAGCATTCATCTATTGTTTCTTTTTCCATAGTCATATTCGGTTGCATCAACTGGTTCCCAGTCATCATTTGGGGAATAGAATCGTAATAAGTCACCATATAAAACATTATCAGATAACTCTAGCTCGTGATAGACCTTTTTCTTTGTTTCTTCCATTTTTTTTGTTATATCGGTTATTTCTTTTTTCGTTTCATGATCATAAAACACACCATTTATATGACTGTATTTTTCAGTCATAAAGTCACCATTACGAAAGGAAACAAAATCTTTATGCTCTTCTGACAACAAGTCAGTACCGAATTGGATATAGTCCTGTGCATCAATCCCCATTATATGCAACAAAGTTGGCATTACGTCCATTTGCCCGCTGTATTCATGATTGATTGCCTCGCCCTCAACCCCTGGAACACGTATCATAAAAGGAACGCGTTGCAATTCAGCATTTTTTAATGGGGTAATTTCTTCTCCAATAATTTCTTTCATCGCCTGATTATGATTATCAGATATCCCATAATGATCTCCATAAATCATAATAATACTATCTTCATATAGTCCCGCTTCTTTTAACTCATTAAAAAATTGCTCCAATGCTTCATCCATGTACCTAGCAGTTTGAAAATATCGATCCACGGAGCCGTCACCTGTTTCTGCAGGATCAATCGTTGCATCCTCATCATCGATTAAAAACGGATGGTGATGTGTCAATGTAATCATGTGAGCATAAAATGGCTCCTTTAGAGACTTAAGCATTGGCATCGATTCTTCGAAAAAAGGTTTATCTTTTAGACCATAATTAATGACTTGATCATCACTCATATGATAATAACTGGAATCAAAGAAATGCTCGATCCCCATTTCTTTATATATTTCCTCCCGGTTCCAAAATGTTCGATCATCACCATGGAAGACAGCACTTGTATAACCTCGTCGTTGATCGAGAATGGCTGGTAAGGATTGAAACGTATTATTTCCTTTTGTAACGAAAGCAGCGCCTTGGGGTAATCCGAATAATGAATTATCCATAATCAATTCCGCATCAGCAGTTTTCCCTTGCTCTGTCTGATGGAAAAAGTTATCAAAATACGTAAAGTTCTTATTATTTTCATCTGCTAACGAGTTTAAGAAAGGTGTTACTTCTTCACCATGTAATTTATAATCAATCAAAAATGACTGGAAGGACTCCAAATGTATTTTGATGATATTTTTGCCTTTGCCTCTCCCAAAGTAAACTTCATTCGGTTTGGCATACTTATTCTTTGTATAATTCGCAACTGTAGTGATATCATTGCTATCTGCTAGAACCCGTTGTGTCGTCGATTTTAAGCTTTGCATGGCATCATAGATCATAAAGTTGTAAGTACCTAAATATTTCACGATATAACTGCGGTCAAATGTACGTTTCAGCAACTGAGGTCGATCTAATTCTGCTAAACCTAAGTTAATGACAAATGCAACCACACCAGCAAATAAAATGAACAGGGTTTTACGTACAGGCAGGCTTTCCGAAGGCCAATATGCCTTTGTTTTGTTGAATAAAATAATTAAGAAAATAACATCAGCTGCAAATACAACATCATAAAAAGCAACTAGATCCATAATGCTTCCGCCTAAACTTCCAAAATTACTTGTTTGGGTAAGTGTTGGTAGTGTAATAAAATCACTGTTAAAACGATGATAAACAACATTCGCATATAAGACGAAGCTTAATATCGCATCTATAATTATCATAAATAATCCAGCCTTTTTTCCTTTTATAAATAGCATAATTCCTATAAAAAGGATCGCTGAACTTAGTGGATTAAAAAACAGTAAAAACGATTGAAGAATATTCGAAACAGTTAGTTTAAACTCGAGCATATAAACGATAAACGTTTTGATCCATAGGAGGATAACAGCTGCCCAAAAGAAGCCTAATTTACTGGATAGACATTGTTTCATGCTTCCACCTCAAAATAAATAATAACAGAAAGGGATATTTTTTCCTATCGAACAAAGCTACTAAATGTAAATCTACTTAACTTATCATATATACGCAAAAAAGCTTCATCAATGTCTTGAAATTGTCTTTTAAATACCTTTTATAAAACGAATACCCTAATATATGCATATAAAATCTAAAAAGTGACTTTAAGTAATCATAGCTTCCATTTAAAAAAGTCCCTTTATCAGCGTTAACTAATAAAGGGACTTGCCTCATTTCTTATTTTCCCCAGACATCGTGGTCTAAATGTTTGTATTTATCTAAAAACCGCGTTGGCATTTTTAGTGCATCTTTTCTAAATGGCGGTGCAAGCTGCGTACCATCTACAAAGATGTTAAGGACTGCTGGCTTGCGCTTTTTAAGAACTTCTTCGATAACAGAAGCTATGTCCTCCGGTTTGTCGATTGTATATCCAAGTGCTCCCATCGACTTAGCGACTTCTGCAAAATCTGGTGCTTCAATATCTGAACCGATGAATCGATTGTCATAATAATCAACTTGGTTTTTCTTCTCGGCTGCCCATGATTTATTATTAAATACACAGGCTATAACCGGAATGTCTTGTTCGATTGCTGTACTTACTTCATGCAGACTCATGCCCCATGCGCCGTCACCTATAATAGCTGCGACTGGAGAATTTGGCTCTGCCAGCTGTGCCCCTAAAGCAGCAGGGTATGCAAACCCAGTATTTCCAAATGTTAATGCTGCAATATGGCGTTTCGTCTGGTTGAATTTTAAATAAGCATTTGCTGTTGATGAAACATTTCCAATATCAGTGGAAATAATCGCATTTTCTGGTAACGCCTTTGTTAGCTCCAGTAATGCTCGGCGTGGATTAATTGGATTTCCATCCTTCATTGCTAAATCAACTAACTCTTTTTCCCAGTCTTCTTTCCTTTTACTGATCTTTTCCAGGCAAGCACGATTCTCCTGTGGTGATGGCAGCAGAGCTTGCAATTGATGATACATTTCATCACTTGTAGATTTAGCGTCACCAATAATTCCAACTTCAACTGGATGTGTTCTTGCGATATGACGCGGATTAATATCAACTTGAATGATCTTTGCATTTTTAGGGAAATAATCAATATCATAACATGGCAGGGTTCCAAAAACAGACAGGCGGGTTCCAATTGCTAAGACAACATCTGCTTCCTTCAATGTATACATGGCTGCTTTAGACCCCATGTAACCAATTGGCCCAACTGCCAGAGGATGATCCGCTGGAAAAGCATCATTATGCATATAAGATACAGCCACTGGTGCAGATAAATGTTCTGCTATATTTTTAACAGCGTCAACCCCGTCCGCATCTACTGCTCCTCGTCCGGAAATAATAACAGGATTCTTTGCTCCTTTTAATAATTCAACAGCTTGCTTAATTGATGCAGGGTCACCACTTCCTCTAGAATCAACACGATATTGATGCGGCTCTAGTATTTGATCTTCCAGTTCGCCGTAAAATAAATCACGCGGGATATCATACAGCACAGGGCCACGTTCCGCATAAGCAATTCGGAAGGCCGTTCTTAAACAGTCTGCAACCCTGCTTTTATGTGTAACACGGACCGTTTCTTTCGTAATCGCATCAAAAATTGAGACTTGATCAGCTTCCTGGAAACCATCCCACCCAATTGTAGGTGTTCCTGCAGATGGGGAAATCACAACCATCGGTGTATGTGCTTGATTTGCAGCAGCAACCGAAGTGACCATATTTGTAATTCCCGGTCCATTCTGTCCAATAACAACCCCTGCAACTCCTGAAACTCTTGTATACGCATCTGCCATATGTGCGGCGCTTTGTTCATGCCGAACCGGTAAGAACCTGATTCCAGCAGTCGGGAATAGATCCAACATATCCATAAATGCGGAACCAACAATCCCATAAACTTCTTTCACATTTTCTGCTACCAATGTTTCTACAATAGCTTCACTCGGCGTCATTTTCACCTTTTGATTTGTTGCTTTTCTTATTTCTGCCTGTTGTTTTACCATCCATCATACCTCCTAAAAATCTAATGTTAACAATCTATCATCATCAACAATTGCTTGCTGGAAGATGAATAAGTGTATTTTTCATTTTTTCGCGTTTAAGTTTTTTCAACTCTTCAACAAATACATCTGCCGTTGATTTTAAAACTTGGTCTTTTCGAACAGCGATATAAAAATATCTATTAAACGTTACATTTTTTATGGTGTATGCTTTAAGTAATTGAAGCTTTTGCTCTTTTTTGATGGCATGATTAGAAATAATAGAGACCCCTAACCCAGCTTCTACCGCTGATTTAATCGCTTCCGTACTTCCTAATTCCATTACGATATTCAAATCATTGATCGAAATTCCGGCATCTTTTAAGTGATTCATAAGAACAGACCGTGTACCAGACCCTTTTTCTCTCATAATGAGCGGGGTGCTTTTTAATAAATCATGGGAAATTCTTATCTCATCTTGAGAAAAATAATCCGGAGCAGCAATTAAAAGCAGTTCATCTTCCCAAAATGGCTCAAATATCATCTTCGGATCTTCAATTGGTGTCTCCACCAAACCAACATCAATCAATTGATCTTTCATATGTTCCACAATATTATTGGAATTTGTAATATCTACACTCATATTTATTAAAGGATACATTTCCTTTAGTCTTTTTAAGAATTCAGGCAAAATATACTCACCAATAGTAAGGCTGCACCCAATACTTAAATCCCCGTACATGAACTCTTCTATTTTTAATACTTCTTTTTTTGCTACATCATTTAAATGAACAATCTCTTTTGCGTATTTTAATAAAATGGATGCAGATTGTGTCATTTCTACTTTTTTTGTTGTGCGTTCAAATAGTTTCGTATCCAACTCTTCCTCCAACGCCTTCACTTGTGCTGTAATGGTGGGTTGTGTAACAAATAAAATTTTGGCCGCTTCAGAAAAGCTTTTCCTCTCTGCAACTGCTATAAATGTTTTTAACCGTTCATAATTCATCTACATGACCATCCTCTTTGATCTACCAATTTTATGTGATGATAAAGTTTCCATTTATAGACTGTGAATGACAGATGTAACCGTATTTACTACAAAATCTAAATCTTCTTCTGTGCTTGAAAGTGGTGGAGCAATGATAATCACATTATTTTTTCCCGGAACGGTATCCCCATTTTTACCAATGATTAGTCCTCTTTTTTTGCATCCTCCCAGAACTTTTCCTATCGTTGCATCATCAAGCGGTGTTTTAAATTTTTTATCTGTCACCATTTCCAATCCAATTAAAAACCCTACTTGACGTACCTTACCTACATTTTCGTGTTCCTCCAATTGTTTAAACTTACTAAGTTTCGATTTACCTAACCGATCGACACGGTCAATAATTTTTTCCTTTTCAATGATTTCAATATTTTTTAAAGCGACTGCACATGCTGCCGGATGTCCGCCGTAAGTGGATACATGACGGAAATGGTTATCCTTTCCCTGTTCTTTAAACACATCATAGATTTCAGATTTTACCGCCGTTGCACCTAATGGCAAATACCCACTCGTTAGTCCTTTCGCCATTGTAACGATATCAGGCTGCACTCCTTCAGCATGCATGAATCCAAACATTTTGCCCGTTCTGCCATATCCAGATACCACTTCGTCCATAATGAGTAGTACATTATATTTTTTACAAATTTCAGCGACACGTTGAATATACTTCATCGATGGGATAAGAACACCACCGCCAGAGATAAATGGTTCCATGATGAATGCTGAAACTGTTTCTTCTCCTTCCCAATTAATCATTTCTTCAACTAATTGCGCTGCTTTTAGGTCTGTTTCTTCCGGAGATCCATTAAAAATAGAACGGTAACTGTACGGTGGATAGACATGTAAAAATCCTGGTGCACTAGGATATTTCACGCGGCGATTTGCTTGCGCTGTTGCACTTAAGGCACCTAGTGTTGAACCATGGTAGGCGCGATACCGTGAAATTATTTTATATTTTCCTGGATTTCCAGTTTGAATATGGTATTGCTTAGCAATCTTAAATGCAGTTTCATTCGCTTCTGAACCACTATTTGAAAAAAACGTTTGATAATCTGCGCCTAATAATTCACTAATTTTCCCCGCTAATTTCACAGCTGGCTGGTGACTCATTGTTAACGGAAAATAAGAAAGACTTTTCATCTGTTCAGCTGCAGCATCTATAATTTCTTGCCGGCCATGCCCTAAATTCAAGCACCATAATCCAGAAACACCATCTAAATATTTATTTCCTTTTTCATCCACAAACCATGATCCTTCTCCTGATGCGGCTATTGTATTCTTTCCTTTTGGATCGTATCGATGCATTGCGTTCCATAACTTATCTTGAGATACTGCACTCCCTACTTCTCTTTCAGTCTTCATCATTCAATCCCCCATTTCATTTATTAAGTACCCCCATAAATTTTCTCAGGTAAAGCTTAAGTAATAGAAACTGGTTTCATTCGAATCGAAGACAACAAATTCCCATAGAGGAAATCGCTTTCATTTACTTTTGCGATAATTCATGAGGCTTACTAACATTAAAACTGCAGTACAGCTGAAACTCATGTTATCTACTTTTTTATTTCTCAAGAAATTTTAAAATAAATGAAAATCACTCCGATCCATCTTTGAATAATAACTATTACAATTCGATTGAAATGAAGATCCTTAAATACATCATGATGTCCGTACCAGTTACGTTGTAATAGATTACATTTAGTATAATGGATAACTGGGTGAATTTTCAATATTTTTATTAAATTCAGTTATTTATTTATTAAATAATGATGATAAGATATATTAATAAGTCAATAATTAGCCAAATTTGCGGGATAGATTAAGTTCAAACGCATACATATCGCTACGATAAAATGCTTCTTCCATCTCGATAATATCATTTTTTTGATCCTTAATAATCCTTTCAGCAATAAGCACATGATTTTGTGGGCTAATTTCCAAATAACCTTTATCTTCATTTAATAACGGGCCACTTTTTATTGTTTGGTTTGCCTCAGCAAATTGGATGCCAAGTTCATTTTCCACTAAATCATATAACGTAGCATTGTCCAAATCATATTGTATAAGTTCTTTCCCTATTTCAACCGGATAATAATGACGCTCAACTCCAATTGGTATATCATCCGCGTAACGAACTCTTTTTATAAAGTACGCTTCTTCAAATCCGGTGCGTTCCCTAATATAGGTGCTCGGTACTGTTCGATAATGCGTTACAAGCTTAGCCCCAGGTCTCATTCCCATTTGCCGGATGGTCTCCGTTGTACTGCTTAAATTACCAAGCCAATCATGGATTGGTTTTAATGAGACAAACGTCCCTTTTCCATGTCTTTTTTCAAGAATTCCCTCTTGCACTAACAGACTGATCGCTGCCCGAACTGTACTACGACTTACATCATATTTTTCCATAAATTTGCGTTCACTTGGAATTTGGCCTGAAAAGACTCCTTTCGTTACACCTTCCTCAATAACATCTTTTAACTGTACATGTAGTGGAATGGAACTATTTTGATCTAGTGACATTGCTCTCACTCTTTCTTAACGTCAATGATAATTTTTTAGCTTATTTCTTGAATGATCGAATAGCCCCGAATAATGGAAAACATCCATTATTCGGGGCTTTATCTTTATATCCTTATTCTTTGTCAAAGTAGTCTGTTATTGCTCCTTTTGAGGAACAAGACACATTATGCGCATATTTACCCAGCACACCTTTTTTCATTAGCGGTGGTGCAGTCCAATTTTTTCTGCGACGTTCTATTTCTTCTTCGGAGATATCCATAGAAATGAGAAGCTCGTCCGCATCAATGGTTACCATATCGCCCTCCTTAAGGAATGCGATTGGTCCACCTGTCTGCGCTTCTGGCGCGATATGACCTACAACAAGTCCATGCGTACCGCCGGAGAATCGGCCATCCGTTAATAGTGCTACCTTTTCTCCGAGTCCTTTCCCTACTAAAATAGCAGAAATAGATAACATTTCCGGCATTCCCGGTCCGCCTTTAGGCCCTTCATAACGTATAACGAGCACATCGCCCTCTTTGATTTCATTATTAATTACCGCCTCCGTTGCTTCTTCTTCGGTGTTAAATACACGCGCTGGTCCTGTGTGCTTTGTAACTTTCAACCCGGAAACTTTTGCAACTGCACCGCTTGGAGCCAAATTTCCCTTTAAAACAACTAACGGGCCATTTTTTCGAAATGCTTTGTCAAATGGTAATATAATCTCTTGACCTTCTTCTAAAGAAGGAGCTTCCTTCGCATTTTCAGCAACTGTTTTTCCTGTAACAGTCAAACAATCACCATGCAGGTAACCTGCTTCATAAAGTAATTTCATTACTGCAGGGATACCGCCGATGCGATGTAAATCTTCCATTACATATTTACCGCTTGGTTTTAAGTCAGCTATATGTGGTACATTTTCTCTTATTCTATTAAAATCATCAAGAGACAGATCTACACCGATGGATTGTGCCATCGCAAGTAAATGTAATGTAGCATTAGTCGATCCGCCAAGTGCCATTACTACAGTAATTGCATTTTCAAATGCTTCTTTTGTCATAATATCTTTCGGGTAAATTCCTTTTTCAAGCAATGTGTATACTGCTTTACCAGCCTCTTCACAGTCTTTTGCTTTATCTTTAGATTCAGCAGGGTGTGATGAACTACCAGGCATACTCATCCCCATTGCTTCAACGGCAGAAGCCATCGTATTTGCGGTGTACATTCCTCCGCAAGAACCTGCTCCAGGACAAGCATGACATTCGATATTACGGAGTTGTTCATCACCAATATCACCATTATTATGCTTTCCTACTCCTTCAAAAACAGATACAATGTCCAGTTTCTCGCCATTTGAAAACCCTGGAGATATTGTTCCGCCATATACAAAAACAGCAGGAACTTCTGCTCGGGCAATCGCAATCAAACACCCTGGAATATTTTTATCACATCCGCCAATTGCTACAAATCCATCTAAATTTTCCGCTCCTACAACGGTTTCGATGGAGTCTGCGATAACATCTCTGCTTGGCAAGGAGTAGCGCATTCCTTCCGTTCCCATTGATATCCCGTCTGAAACTGTAATCGTATTAAAGATGAGTGGTACACCACCGGCTTCTCGTGCTCCTTTTTTAGCACTTTCAGCTAAACCATTTATATGTATATTACATGGTGTCACTTCACTCCATGTACTCGCTATACCAACCATCGGCTTTTTAAAGTCTTCATCGTTCACGCCTACTGCACGCAACATGGCACGATTGGGTGCTCTTTTTGGGTCGTCACTAAACACTTTACTTTTGATGCGTAAGTCTTTTTCCATCTGTATTCCCACCCTATATTTTTCTTTTTATAAAAGTTTACTTTTTTCTATTATAACGATTCTTTTAAAAAGTGCAATAATTTTGTTTATAATTGCTGGAATATGGCAAACTATCCCTTTTAATCAAAGCTACATATAGATAAAGGAGTAGCTAAAAAACTACCCCTTTGACCATGTTATCGGTTATCTATTTTTTCAGGATACATATCATGGTTCATCATCCGATGCTCTGCCATTTGTTCATACTTTGTACCTGGCTTGCCATAATTACAGTACGGATCAATTGAAATACCTCCGCGTGGAGTGAATTTCCCCCATACTTCGATATATCGCGGATCCATTAAGTTAATTAAATCATTCATAATCATATTGACACTCGCTTCATGAAAACCACCGTAATTTCGGAAGCTGAATAAATATAATTTTAAAGACTTGCTTTCTACCATTTTAATGTCCGGGATATAACTTATATATAATGTTGCAAAATCCGGTTGCCCTGTCATCGGACAAAGTGTTGTAAATTCCGGAAAATTCATTTTGACAAAATACTCTCTGTCCGGGTAATCGTTATCAAATGTTTCTAATAGCTCCGGATTATAATCAAATACGTAGGTTGTCCCTTTGCTCCCTAAATGGGTTAACCTTTCTAATCCATCATCTTTTTTATCTACCATCCTTCATACCTCCTGTTTTCCGCCATTAAAAAAAGCCAGGCCCTAAGGCACATGGCTTTACAAACAGCTGTCCTTAGTTTTTTTAAGAGGGTTAATGCTAAGAACCTCTCCGCTTTTTGCAGGATATACTCGATTTATTATAAGAATGATCGATTTAAATGTCAATCAGGGAAGCATATTAGTAGACCGATCCCGCGATCTCGGATCAATTCCCACCCATTACGGAAGCCATTACCGCTTTTTGTGCATGTAATCTATTCTCCGCCTGGTCAAACACAACGGAATTTGGACCATCAATGATATCTGTTGTCATCTCCTGTCCACGTACAGCCGGAAGACAATGTAGAAATAAATAATCATCTTTTGCATATTGAACAAGCTCTTGATTAACCTGGTATTTAGCAAAAGCTTGCATTCGATCATCCATCTCATCTTCACATCCCATACTCGTCCAAACATCTGTATAGATGATATCTGCATTTTCTACAGCTTTTTTAGGATCATTTGATTGCTCGATTACCGCCCCACTTTGCGCGGCCAATATTTTTGCTTTATCCATAATAGCATCTTTTACTTCGTATCCTTTAGGAACAGCAAGTGAACAATCAATTCCCATCATGGCACAGCCAATAATGAGTGAGTTTGCCATATTATGTCCATCTCCAACAAAAGCAAGCTTATTTCCTTCCAAATTCCCTTTTTTCTCATAAATTGTAAGAAGATCTGCAAGTACCTGGCACGGATGAAAATCATCTGTCAGTCCATTAATAATCGGAATTGATGCATTTTCTGCAAGCTCTTCAATTAGTGCATGTTCAAAAGTACGAATCATAATGCCATCAACATAACGGGACAATACCTTTGCTGTATCTGCGATGGTTTCCCCTTTGCCAAGGTGTATATCATTTTTGCTTAAAAATAAAGCATGACCGCCAAGCTGGAACATTCCTGTTTCAAATGACACTCGTGTTCTAGTTGAAGATTTTTCGAAAATCATACCCAATGTTTTTCCTTCAAGTAAATGATTTGCTCCTTTTGAACGCTGCTTCTCTTTTAATTCCAGTGCATAATCCAAAAGAAATAAAATCTCCTCTTTTGTAAAATCTTGTAATGTTAGAAAATGCTGTCCTTCTAAAGTAGTTTTTATATTTTTGCTTTTAGTGGGGACGAACATGTCGTCATCACTTCCTCTTTTTAGATTTCCCCTTCCTCAGGGGATTTGTTATTCATTTAAATGGATGTGATTGGTTTTTTAAGATTTTCAGCGATAAGATTTACAGCCTTATCTATTTCCTGCTGGCTTACTGTTAATGGGGGGAGTAGACGGATTACATATGGCCCAGCATTTAAAACAAGTAATCCTTTTTCAATAAGGCTGGGGATAAGAGCAGTAATATCTTCCTTACATTCAATACCAACCATGAGCCCTTTCCCACGTATATCGGATACAAAGCTGGATGTACCAATCCGTTTGTTTAATTGCTCTTTTAAATAAATACCTTTTTCTTTTACTTCATTTAAAAAGTCCATCTGAAACACGATCTGTAAAACTGCATCCGCGGCTGCCATCGCAACCGGATTACCGCCAAATGTGGACGCATGACTGCCTGGTCCAAAGAAACTCGAAAGATGCTCTTTAGCGATCATCGCTCCTGCCGGGAGTCCATTCGCCAGTCCTTTTGCTGAAGTAATAATGTCTGGCGAAATACCGTAATGCTGATACGCAAATGGCTTACCAGTTCTTCCAATACCTGTTTGCACTTCGTCAATAATAAGTAAAATATTATTTGCTAAACAAAGCTGTTCTATTTCTTTTATAAATTCTAATTTTCCATCAAGGACGCCGCCTTCTCCCTGAATTACTTCAAGCATGATTGCTGCTGTCTGGCCGTCTATGGTGTTTTGTACTGCTTCGATATCATTAAACGGTACATATACAAACGACTCAAGCATCGGCCCAAATCCCGTATGAACTTTTTCCTGTCCGGTAGCGGCCATCGTAGCAAATGTTCTTCCATGAAATGATTGATGAAATGTAATCACTTTCGTCTTACCTGTTGCTTTTCTCGCTAATTTAATGGCTGCTTCATTCGCCTCTGCTCCACTGTTACAGAAAAAGACAGATGATCCAGAACTGCTTGTAGTGAGTAATTCAGCTACACTTTCTTGAATCGGCACGTGATAAAGATTCGAAACATGCCAATATTTAGTTAGCTGAGTTTCTACTGCTTTTTGTACATCGGGATGGCGATGTCCTAGGTTGCAAACCCCGATCCCCGATCCAAAATCTAGATATTCCTTTCCGCTCGTATCTTTTACAATCGTTCCTTTTGCTTCTGATACCGATAGTTCAAATCGTTTATATGTTGGAAATAACGCAGTCATTTTACCACCTCCATCGATTTTGTAATAACCGTTCCTTTCAATTTCATGTCTGCTTTGATAACGGAATGCTTCCCATCAACAATCATTACTTCACGCAATTGTTCATTTAGACTTTTGAGTGCTGCTTTAACTTTAGGTATCATACCGCCATAAATTGTACCTGTTTCTATTAAGTGTTTAATTTCCTGCTCTGATATTTCTTCAAGTAATTTACCTTCCTTAAGTATTCCAGGTACATCGGTAACAAAAATTAACTGTTCTGCCGATAAAGCTTCAGCAACTGCACCTGCTACGGTATCAGCATTCACATTGTATCTTGTTCCATTCTCACCGAGGGCTATCGGAGCAATGACAGGCACAATACTAGCAGCTATTAAATGATGAAGTAACGGTACATTGACATCTGTTATTTCTCCTACCAATCCGTAGCGCTCTATATTTTTGGAAACTGCTGTCAGGGTCATTGCATCCGAACCAGATAACCCAATTGCTTGTATCCCAGCTTGATTAAATTTACGTAGCAATTCATTATTCACTGATCCATTAAGTACCATCTCGGCAACATCCATAACTGGTTCTGTCGTTTTTCGGAGACCGTCGATAAATTCCGTTTCAATTTTTAACGTATCCAGCATTTCTTTTATTGCTGGACCCCCGCCATGAACGATAACCGGCTTGTAACCTGCTTGCTGTAAAGTTAAAATATTGGCAAAAAATTCAGTAGACAAAACATTGATAATACTTCCGCCACATTTAAGCACAATTACATCCTGCACCGCTTACACCCCCTCACGATCGATAACTAGCGTTAATACGTACATAATCATAAGTTAAGTCACAACCCCAAGCTTTCCCCGTTCCATTACCTACTTTTAAATCGATTACTATTGTCACAGTATCTTCTTTTAAATAGTTTGTTGCTTCATTTTCCGAAAAAGGCACTGGTTGACTATCTTTTAACAACTGGATCGATCCGATAAATGTATCAATTGTATCTGGATTGATAACCGCATCACTATAACCAATGGCAGCTATAATTCGTCCCCAGTTCGCGTCTGCACCACATACTGCTGTTTTCACCAATGATGAGCCAACAACAGACTTTGCAACCTTCCCTGCTTGCTCATTATCAGATGCTCCGTTAACTTCTACTTCTATTAACTTTGTAGCACCTTCCCCATCACGAGCAATCATTTTTGATAGGTCTTCACATGTCTTGTTTAATAGTTCCAGAAATACGTCCCAGTCTTCATGCTCTGGAGTGAGTGTTTCGTTTTTTGCCAATTCACTTGTCATAACGAGCACCATATCATTTGTCGATGTATCCCCATCAATCGTAATGCAATTAAACGTTTGGTTCGTAACCTTCTTTAAAGCCAAATCGAGCATAGGCGGCTCAATTACCGCATCTGTTGTAATAAAGGCAAGCATCGTTCCCATATTTGGCTCAATCATACCAGATCCTTTTGCAGAACCTGCCATTGTAACTGTTTTACCATTTATCTTTGCTTGATAGCATGTTGATTTAGTACATAGATCAGTAGTTAAAATAGATTCATTAAAATCCTCTGCACTTCTGTCTGTATCTTCAAGGTGAAGTTGTTTAATACCAGGGATTATCTTGTTCATTGGCATATCTAGCCCGATAATGCCTGTTGAAGCAACTGCCACGTAATGTTCTGGCAAATTTAATTTTTCTGCCGTAACCTGTCTCATCATACGTGCATCTTGCTCACCTTGTTTTCCTGTACATGCGTTTGCATTCCCGCTATTTGCAATTAGCGCTTGAATCTTACCAGCTTCCGACAGGCTTTCTTTCGTTATTTTTAAGGGAGCAGCTTGTATGACATTTAGTGTATAAACAGCAGCAGCATTCGCTGGATTCTCACAATAAATCAGCCCTAAATCATTTCGTTTACGTTTTACACCAGAATGCAGACCTGCTGCCTGAAAGCCCTTCGGTGTTATAATCGATCCATTTTCAATTTTTTTCATTTTTTCCTCAACAATCACCATCATTCATTCTCCCTTCTTTTTTAAGCCAGTATTTCTTCACATCTATGGTTATCTGTGGTCAAGGAAAGACAGGAACAAACTCAAGTCCCATTGTTTCTTCCATTCCAAGCATCTTATTCATATTTTGTACCGCTTGCCCTGAAGCACCTTTCATCAGATTATCAATAACGGAGACGATCATAATCCGATTTGTTCGCTCGTCATAGGCAATTGAAATATCACAAAAATTTGACCCGTATACTTCTTTTGTACTTGGGAATATTCCCTTTTCTCTAATTCTGACAAAATAATCGTCTTTATAACTTTCTTTATACAAATTATGCAGCTGATCTATATTCACTTCTTCGGTTGCATTTGCATACATTGTCGTCATAATGCCTCTTGTCATCGGAAGTAAATGCGTACTGAATGTTATCGCCCCAACAGCTGCGTCCCAACTGGTCAGCACTTGTTCTATTTCAGGAATGTGCTGATGTTTATTGACTTTATATATTTTCAAGTTATCGTTCATCTCTGAGAAATGCGTCATTGGAGAAGGATTTTTCCCAGCACCGGTTACTCCTGTTTTCGCATCAATAATAATCGTCTTTTCATCTATTAATCTATCTTTTATTAATGGCGCAAGTCCTAATAATGCCGCAGTTGGATAACAACCAGGATTTGCAACTAATTTAGCATCTTTTAAGTCTGTTTCAAGCCATTCTGTTAATCCATATACCGCTTCGTGAAGCCAATGTTCATCTCCAGCCTCTTTGTTATACCACTGTTCATAGTCTTTTGAATTTTTTAGGCGGTAATCTCCAGATAAATCAATTACTTTTAAACCCTCTTTCAGTAATTCTGGTACGAGCTTTGCAGAAATTCCGGAGGGTGTAGCTGTAAAAACCAGATCAGCTTCACTTGCTATTTTTTTTGTGTCAATAGCTTGGAGCGGCTGATCAATAATCGATTGAAGATGCGGATAGCCTTCTGTTAGCAAACTTCCGTCCTGGCTTGAAGAGTGGTTTGTATAAAGAGATACAGCTGGGTGTTGTTGTAAGATTCGAATTAATTCAACCCCACCGTAACCAGTCGAACCTATGATTGCTACTTTCATGAAATCCACTCCTAAAATTTTTGTTAGTATTTATTATAAACTGTATAAAAATAAATTCAAGGGCATAATTATAAATTTTTAAAATTATTTTTCACCTGTTAATAGGTGTAATAACAAATCAAACCTCTTACCGCTTACCACACCGAATGTATAGATAATGCATAAATATACTTTCGATTTGCATTGTACAAAATGATTTTTCATATAAAAAAAATACGAGGAAATCCTCGTACGAAGTGGGCAAAACATTTTATAGAAAAACTGCTCCATATACTAATGCACCAAGCACAACATAAACAGGACTAATATGTAATTTCTCAAGAAAAATCAAACCTAAAACACCAATAATAGCTGTATGCATTATCCCTGTACTTACATAAGAATCAAAAAAGAAATGATAAGTCATCACCCCTAACAATACTGCAATGGTTGGACGTACAAATTGAGTTAGCCTTTTCACTTTTTTTGATTCTTTAAATTTTAACAGTAAACCTAACAGGGCAATCATCATGATAAGCGATGGTGCTACAGATGCAAACAGCCCAATTGCAGCACCTAAAAGTCCACCTTGGTCATAACCGATATAACCAGCTAATTTCGTCGCAATCGGTCCTGGCAATCCATTTCCAAGCGCCACCATTTCACTGTACTCGCCCGTTGTGTACCAACTATAGCGGTCAACTACTTCATGTTCCAAGAGAGGTATAGTTGCTGGTCCTCCACCATACCCGAGTAAGTTTGCGATAAAATTCGCCAAAAATATCTTCCAGTAAATCATTTTCCCCTCACCTGCTCATCTTTTTCCTCTTTGGATAACAATGCAGCTGCTACTAACGCTATGATCATTAGAGCTGGATGAATTCCAAAAAATTGCATCACGATCAAACTGATTCCCGCGATAACAATAGTTGCCAACCACCCCATCGATTGTTTCGATTTTTTAATGAAGTCCCAAGCTAAAACACCGATCATCACCCCTGCAATCGGTATAACTCCTTTGGACATCCCTTGCACCCATGGCTTATCTTTATAAGCGTTTAAAACGGTAAGTAATAAAATCATTAAAACAACCGTCGGAAGCACTGTAGCAGCTATCGCACATAATAAACCCTTAAAACCTGACAGTCGCCATCCAATATATCCTGACAGTTTCGTATTAATCGGTCCTGGGAGAGTATTTGCCAACGCCAAAATATCCGAAAATTCTTCGTCATCCATCCATTTATAGATCGTTACAACTTCTCTATGCATCAAAGGAATAGCTGACAGACCTCCCCCATATCCAAGCATTCCTGCTCTGAAAAAGGCAATAAATATGTCCTTTTGTTTCATGAAAATCACGTTCCTTTTTAAAACATCTTGCATGTTCTATCTGATTTTCTAATCCTAACATGAATATTTTGACTTTTCCATTATCCGATTGTTCTAGTTTGTTATTACAATTTTATCTCAATTCTGATAAATAATGTGAATACTGAAATATATTTGCAATACAATTGTAAGTTTATTTTTTCCAATTCAGGCAATAAAATAGAATAACCATATGTTTTAAATATGAACAAATGGAGGCTTGAGGTTCATGAAAGGGATTATACTTGCTGGAGGTAGCGGAACCCGACTATCACCGAGCACGGATGGTATTAATAAACACCTGCTCGCAGTATATGATAAACCAATGATTTATTATCCAATATCCATTTTAATGTTAGGCGGAATTAAAGATATTATGATCATTAGTACAAAGGATGATCAAGAACGATTTAAAGCTTTACTGGGAGACGGATCTGCACTAGGTATTTCCTTAACCTATGAACATCAGATCGAGCCAAATGGTATTCCAGAAGCTTTAATAATAGGTGAAAAATTTATTGGAAAAGATGATGTAACTCTTATTCTGGGTGACAACATCTTTTATGGCCAAGGTTTTACAAACCTATTTCGCAGGGCAATTAAAAATCATGAACATGCAACAATTTTCGGGTATCGTGTTAAAGATCCAAAGAGATTTGGTGTTGTGGAGTTTGACCAAAATCAGAAAGTACTCTCTTTAGAGGAAAAACCGGAAGAACCGAAATCAGACTTTGCAGTTACCGGTTTATATATTTATGATCATCATGCAGCAAAAATAGCCAGAAAACTCACATTTTCTGCACGAGGGGAACTGGAAATTACTGATGTGAACAGGGAATACTTAAAAAAAGGACAGTTGGACGTACAACTACTTGGTCGAGGCTTTGCTTGGATGGACGCCGGTACACATGAATCGTTGTTTGAGGCCTCTGAATTTATCAAAAACATTCAAGACCGACAAGGTTTTAAACTAGCTTGTCTGGAAGAAATTGCTTTTTATTTAAGATATATCAGCAAAGAAGCATTGTACAAAAAGGGGAAGTCAATGGAAAAAAATGACTATGGCAAGTATCTTATGGAGATTGCTAATCGAAAACATAACCAGCAATACTGGGAGTCCATTGATCGTGACCCTGTGTTAGGATTGGTGGAAAATGAATAAACACAAACAAACAATCTTAATTACAGGAGGGGCTGGATTTATTGGCGCCAATTTCATCACATACTTCGTTAAAAAATACCCTAATTATCACCTGCTCAACTTAGATTTATTAACTTATGCCGGTTCACAGGATAATTTAGCTGAGGTAGAACATCTGCCAAACTATCAATTTTTCCACGGTGACATTGCAGATGAGCAGTTAGTCCATGATATTTTTTCTGATTATCCTATTACTGGAGTTATTCACTTTGCTGCCGAATCACATGTAGACAGATCCATTCAGAGTGCAAAATCCTTTGTAACAACGAATGTTCTAGGAACATTTACATTACTAAATGCCGCTAAAGATGCATGGCAAAACCAAGGGACACTCTTCGAAAATCGTTTCCATCAGATTTCAACAGATGAAGTATATGGAGCATTAGGTGAAAAAGGACAATTCACGGAAGAAACACCATATGATCCCCGCAACCCATACAGTGCATCAAAAGCTGGTGCAAATATGCTTGTTAAAAGCTTTGGATATACACATGGAATGAATATCATTATATCGAGCAGTTCGAATAATTATGGGCCAATGCAGCATCATGAGAAATTAATTCCTACGATTATATCGAATGCCTTAGCTTGTAGACCAATCCCTCTATACGGGGACGGACAAAATGTTAGAGATTGGCTGCATGTAAAAGATCACTGCAGGGCTTTAGATAACATCTATCATCATGGCAAGACACTGAACACCTACAATGTTGGTGGGGGCAACGAGAAAGCAAATATTGATGTAGCCGTTGCAATATGTGAAATTTTAGATCAGCTCAGACCAACTGTAAGAAAAAATGCTAATTTATCTAGTTTTAAAGAATTAATTACATTTACGGAAGATCGCCTCGGACATGATCGAAGATACGCCATTGATGACACAAAGTTGCGACAAGAAATGGGCTGGAAACCTAAAATACATTTAGATACGGGATTGAAGGAAACCATAGAATGGTACGTGGAAAAATGGGATCGCATCACCCTTTGATTTCGGTGGTTGTCCCCGTTTATGGCTGTGAAACTTGCCTAAAGGAACTTTGCAGACGAATCAGAAAGACAATTGAAACAATTCCAGCTCAATTTGAGATTATTTTAGTTAACGACGCGAGCCCGGATAATGCCTGGGAAACGATTAAAAGGCTGAATGAATCTGATTATCGTATTAAAGGCATCAATCTTTCCCGGAATTTTGGCCAGCACCACGCCATAACAGCCGGGCTTGATCATACAAAAGGCGATTGGATTGTTGTTATGGATTGTGACCTCCAAGATCGGCCAGAAGAAATTAACAGATTATATGAAAAGACAACGGAAGGATATCAAGTTGTACTTGGTAACCGAGTCCAGCGTCAAGATAAATGGTCCAAAAGATTTTCCTCAAAAATGTTTTATAAGGTGTACGATTACTTAGCAGAGCGTTCATCTGACCATACCGTTGCCAATTTTAGCATCTGTTCCAAAAAAGTAATTGAGGCTTTTCAAACAATGCGAGAGCAAAACCGTTCTTTTCCGCTTTTTTTACAATGGATGGGCTTTAAAACAGCTTCCATTCCGATAGAACATGATAAACGAAAAGACGGCGAATCATCTTATAATATTAAAAAACTTGTTACACTTGCTACTGACGCTATTATCTCACAATCAAATAAACCATTACGGTTATCCATTCAATTTGGATTTTTAATCTCAATTGCATCTTTAATTTATGGAATATACTTATTTATGCGATATTTTTTTCTATCGGAAACAGTCCCAGGCTGGACAAGTGTCATGGTTTCCATTTATTTTATCGGTGGGCTGATCTTTTTTAATTTTGGTGTATTGGGACTTTACTTAGGAAAGGTTTTTAATGAAACGAAAGCAAGACCCCTTTATATCATTCAGGATAAAACAGAGAATTTTGATGCGTGTAAGGATCGGAGATGGGAGAATGAATAACTATTTAAAACCAACACCATGGGATAAAAGAACATTTCATATTGATACATATGAACTTACAGATTCCTCAGAGGAAGCATTAGAAGAAACAAATATAAAGGAAGGCCATTTCACTCTGAAAGTGGACCCATTAACAAACCCTAAGAATATTATGAAGCATGGTTTTTATTACATGGATTCATTAATTGAACCTGTATGCAAAAAAGAGAATTTCCATACTATCCACAAGGAAAAAACTTCCATATCCAGAAATTATGATGAAGCGGAAATTTTACAGATAGCTGAAGAGGCGTTTATGCATGGTCGATTTCATCGTGATTTTAATATTCCAAACTCCCTTGCTGACATGAGATATAAGCGGTGGGTCGGCGATTTGATTGAGGAAAATAAAATTTTTAATCTTCTATATGAAGGAAGAACAGCTGGGTTTTATGCATATGACGCAAATAAAGTTCTTTTACTCGGAATTAAAAAGGAATTTCAAGGCAAGGGTTTAACAAAATCGTTTACAAGCCGAGGGTGTCAAGAGCAGTTTAATTTGGGATATTCTAAATTAAGAACTTCCATTTCTGCTGCCAATGTGGCTTCCCTTAATTTATTTTACTCTCTTGGATTCAAGTTAAAGAAGACACTTGATGTCTATCATAAGTTAAATGGTCCTGCTCCAAAAGGTGTGTAATGATGGGGTATTTTTATATTCTTGGAACCATCCTTTTTACGGTATACGGCCAGTTAATGCTGAAATGGCGCATCGATAAATTCGGGAGTCTTCCAAAAGAAACATTTGATAAGGTTTTATTTTTACTGCGATTACTCCTGGATCCGCTCATTCTATCGGGTTTCCTATCAGCATTTGTGGCCTCTTTATTTTGGATGGCTGCAATGACTAAATTTAATATCAGTTTTGCTTACCCATTTATGAGTCTCTCATTTGTTCTTGTTTTCCTTTTTTCAGTATTTATGTTTGGTGAACCGATGACGAGTCAAAAAGTAATCGGACTATTACTAATTGTTTTCGGTATTATCGTTACCAGTCAATCCTTGTGAGGTGATTTTTATGATTCCGTTTAATAAGCCATGTATTACAGGAAATGAGAAAAAATACATACATGAAGCAATTTTGCAGAACAAACTGTCTGGAGATGGCCCATTCAGCCAAAAGTGCAATGAATGGATGGAAGAACGTTTAGGATGCAATAAAACGTTACTTACCCCCTCCTGCACAGCTTCTCTAGAAATGGCAGCATTATTAACGGAAGTTGGCGAAGGTGATGAAGTAATCATGCCTTCGTATACCTTTGTTTCTACAGCAAGTGCATTTGCACTTAGAGGAGCTAAAGTCATATTCGTCGATATCGATCCTAAAACAATGAATATTGAACCGGCCGCAATCGAAAACGCAATTACCAAAAGGACAAAAGTGATTGTGGTTGTCCATTATGCAGGTGTTTCCTGCGATATGGATAAGATTATGGAAATTGCTTCAGAGCACCGTCTGTTTGTTGTTGAGGATGCTGCTCAAGCACTTCTTAGTACATATAAGGGAGAACCTTTAGGAACAATCGGACATTTTGGTACGTTTAGTTTTCATGACACAAAAAACTATACATGTGGCGAAGGTGGTGCTCTTCTTGTCAATCATAAGCCATCGATTGAACGCGCCGAAATCATACAAGAAAAAGGTACCAACCGTTCACAGTTTGTTCGAGGGATGGTCGATAAGTATACATGGCGCGACCTGGGCTCTTCTTTTCTATTAAGTGAGCTGAATGCGGCATTTCTATATGCACAATTAGAAAACGCGAACCAAATATATGAAAACCGAATGCAAACCTGGAAGTATTATTATCAGAAATTGTATCCATTAATGGAAGCGGGATATATCAAGTTACCTACTATTCCTGAAGAATGCATGCATAATGCGCATATGTTTTATTTGAAGATGAAAAACGGAAATGAAAGGCAAGCCCTCATGAATGATTTAAAGGATAATGATATTATGGCTGTTTCCCATTATGTTCCTTTACACACCTCCCATGCTGGTAAAAAATATGGTGCTTTTATCGGTGAAGATCATTATACAACAAAAGAAAGTGAAAAAATTGTACGCCTTCCATTGTTTTATGGAATAACAAAAGAGGATGTCGACTATGTGGTTCAATGTACGCAAGCATTTTTCAGCTCATAAACTTTTCTATATTGCGTTTCTTATCATCATCGCCTATCTTCTACCCTATTATATTTTAGAAGAAAACACACATATTCGCGTTCATGATAATCTGGATTCTAATATTGTCTGGTATAAAATGCTTGCAGAAAGCGGGGCTATCTTTTCATCCCCCAATGCGACACTGCCAAATGTAATAAATGGGCTTCCGCGAAGTGCACTTGCATCAGGGCTAGATGCAAATGTCTGGTTATATGTGCTTTTTAGCCCTTTCACTGCTTATACGATCAACCAAACGTTCATGCGTTTTGTTGCTTACATAGGAATGTATATTTTACTAAGAAAAAATATATTAAATGAAAAATCAGCTTTCATCACAACAGGAGTTGCTTTAGGCTATGCACTCCTGCCTTACTGGCCATCCGGATCGTTATCGATTGCGGGATTACCTCTTGCATTACATATCTTCTTGACTATTAGAAAGCAAGGAAAACATACACCAAAATTATATTGGGTACTTTTATTTCTATTTCCTTTTTACTCAAGCTTTATTTTGTCGTTTATTTTTTTCCTTGGATTAATCGGATTGCTTTGGCTCATCGACTGGTTTCGGAGTAGAAAGTTCAATCCTGCTTTTTTCTTCAGCATCGCTGGAATGACTTTTATTTATTTAATAAAAAATTATATGCTTATCGTTTCCATGTTTCTCAACAGTACATTTACCTCGCATAGAGAAGCGCTTAATCTTGGTCATAAAAATTTGCCTGAAACATGGGATTTGTTTTTAAAAAACTTTATCGAAGGGCACACACATGCTTGGGACATGCATGCGACCATTATTTTTCCTATTACGATCATTGCTCTGGTGATAGCTGTTTATCGTAAAATGGATTATAAGCTTTTGCTCGGACTGTTGATCGCAAATACACTCTTTTCATTATTTTATGCATTCTGGTATTGGGAAGAGATGCGTTTCTTAAAGGATAGTTTTTCAATCTTTAATACGTTTAACTTTAGCCGTATCCAGTTTATGCGCCCAGTTATGTGGTATCTATCTTTTGCCTTAGCCTTAACAGTTTTATGGAAATGGAAATTTGGTAAAGTTATCGTTGCCATCCTAATCGTATGTCAATGTGCAATTCTTTTTCCGCTTACGGAAGAAATAAAATACAGTATAATTGATACACCGACATACAAGGAATTTTATTCTACGAATTTATTCCAAAAGATTGAGGATTACATTGGCAAGGATCAGGCAGACTATCGTGTCGTCAGTGTTGCGATGCATCCAACCATCGCTCAGTACAACGGCTTTTATACGCTGGATACCTATAATAATACATTTCCGCTTGCCTACAAACATGAATTTCGCAAAGTGATAGCACCCGAACTGGAGAAAAATCCAAAGCTGAAAAATTACTTTGATACATGGGGAAGCAGATTATATATGTATGTGGGTGAATTAGGGAAAAGTTATATGTTTTCCAAACACAGCGAAAAATCCATCAAAGAGCTGAATATTAATACGGATCAATTAGCACAATTGGGTGGGGAATTTGTTTTCTCTGCCTTGCCTATAGAAAATGCTGAAGAAATCGATCTTACATTTGAACGAAGTTTTGAATTGGAGGGTTCTCCGTGGAAAATTTATTTGTATCACAACGATCATATTGATTAAAAGAGAAGCGTCTTTCCTTGCACTTTTATAAAAGTAATGGAATAATATGAGATATATAATTCCAACTGTTTTCATCGGAATATGAAATAGATGGAGGGAAATGGATTTGAAATTAACAGATATGAAGTCTGCTGAAGAACGAAACAAAGCATTAGCTGAAAAAGTTACGTCTTTTGCTGAAAAAGCGAAAAAACATGACGAGGAAGGAACATTTCCTTTTGATAATTTTAACGCACTAAAAGAAATTGGATACCCCGCTTTGACGATCCCTAAAAAATATGGCGGCTTAGGTATATCCCTTACCGAAATGCTAAAGCATCAAGAAACAATTGCTAAAGCAGACGGATCTACAGCATTGTCGATCGGCTGGCATATGGGGATTACGAAACAGCTTGGGGAAAATGATATATGGGATAAGGCTACATATCAATCATTTGCACAAGAAGTTATTAACACAGGTGCATTATTAAATAACGCTGCATCTGAACCAGCAACAGGTAGTCCCACTCGTGGAGGCAGGCCTGAAACTGTAGCTGAGAAAAATGCAGATGGCTGGATCATCAACGGAAGAAAAAATTTTACGACGCTTGCTCCCATTCTTACTTACTTTGTCGTTAGTGCATCCATTGATGGTACAGATCAAGTAGGGAACTTTCTTATTAGAAGAGATCGCAATGGAGTAAGCATCGATGAAACATGGGATTCAATTGGAATGAAGGCAACCGGAAGCCATGATCTTGTGCTTGAAAATGTACAAGTGGATGCAGATGACCTTGTACAGTATCTTACTCCGGGAAATAAACCAGCTGCTGGTTGGCTGCTTCATATTCCAGCATGCTATTTAGGCATCGCCCGTGCAGCACAGGAATATGCGATCGATTTTGCTACCAGTTATTCACCGAATAGCATTAAAGGGACCATTTCTGAGTTACCAAATATCAAACAAAAATTAGGAGAAATGGAATTGCATGTGCTCCAGAGCAGTCATTTTCTTTATGCAGTTGCCAAAAAATGGGATGAAAGTAATGAAGATACCCGTCAAACAATGAAACCGGAACTTGGTGCTGTAAAATTATCTGTTGTCAATCAGGCGTTGAAAATAGTCGATCTAGCTATGCGTGTAGTTGGGGCAAGAAGTTTGTCACAAAAGAATCCCCTGCAACGCTATTACCGTGACGTGCGTGCTGGCTTACACAACCCACCAATGGATGATATGACTGTCATGCAACTTGCAACAAAATCTATAAATAGAGGCTGATATTTAAAAAGAAGGAAGCAATATTGCTCCTTCTTTTTAATCTATTTATTTCCTTCGTTTCGATTTGCTGACGTTATTAATTGTGGCGCCCTGCCAATTAGTAACACGAGTACGATTGCACAGCCCAGGGCAGTAAAGAAAAAGGTTGTTCCGTTCGTAATCAATGAGAAAATAAATGGCGATTTTCCTGCTTCAATGGCATAGCTTTTAAAGAAAATAACACCAGCCACAAAATGCCAAAAGTAACGTGCAATACTTCCAACGAATATCGCAATAACTACCCAGAAGAGGGCACGTCCTTTTAAATTTTCTTTCAAATTCTCTTTTACTAAACGAGCAAAAAGTCCCGAAAATCCAACAAATGTAAAGGCAATAAAGTATTCGATAAATGCTTGGGTAGGTGTCAAAATCCATGCATCTCCTAATGTTACCTGCAGAATTCCCCATAAACATTTTGTTCAATCTCAGCCTTAGCTCCCCTTATGGTAACGTTGATTATTCATTTAAAACAATTATAGTATACTTTAGTATTTTTCTCTAGCATTACAAGAAACATAGAATTCTAATTTACGATTTGCTGTTCCACTGATTGATCTTTTCGTCCGTTGGCAGCAAATACGTTAAAATTCCTAATAAAGGTAATAAAGAAATGGAAGAAACAGGTGAATATTAAGCGAAAAGCAACTCAATAAATATGTCACCAACATCTTTGGTCGAACCTTTTCCACCCATATCTGGCGTCAGTGCTTTTGTATCCATAAGTAGTTCTCTGATCGTAGAAAGAATGGCTTTCCCCCACGCTTCTTCTCCAAAGAAATCCAACATTTGACTGACCGACCAAATCGCCGCGATTGGATTCGCTTTTCCTTCCCCTGCTATATCTGGCGCCGAACCATGGACAGGTTCAAACATAGATGGGAATTCTTTTTCCGGATTGATATTTGCCCCCGTAGCGAGTCCCATTCCTCCAGTGATGGCAGCTCCAATATCTGTTAATATGTCACCAAAAAGATTCGATGTAACAACAATCTCAAACCTTTCTGGCTCAGCTACAAAATATAGACTGGCCGCATCTACTAAATAAGAATATGTTTTTACATCGGGGTATTCCTTGCCTATTTCCTCAAAAACTTCATCCCAAAATACCATTGAATAATTTAAAGCATTTCCTTTGCTGACACTTGTTAACGTTTTCTTCAATTTACGAGCTTCTTCATATGCATAACGGATAATCCGTTCGGTACCTTTACGTGAAAATACACCTGTTTGCAGGACAACTTCTTCTGGTTTTCCTTTATATAACCAATCTCCTGCACCAGCATATTCTCCTTCACTATTTTCACGAATCACTAGAAAGTCGATATCACGTTCTGCTTTTGATTTTAATGGTGTAAGTGTCGGATTTAATAATGTAACTGGACGTAAATTAACATACTGATCAAATTCCTTTCGGATTTTTATCAGCAAATCTCTTAATGATATATGATCAGGAACTCCAGGATAGCCAACAGCACCTAGATAGATAGCGTCATAATTTTTAAGTTGGTCAATTCCATCTTCATCCATCATTTTGCCGTATTTGAGATAATACTCGCACCCCCAAGGGAATTCAGTAAAAGAGAAGGCAATATTGGAATCTGCTTTTTCAATTGCCTTTAAAACTTTCACACCTTCTGCTACCACCTCGGAACCGATTCCATCCCCGGGTATTAATGCAATATTGAATTGTTTCATCTTCTCTTCCCCCATTCTTTAGGGCCATTATATCAAATTTGTTAGACGCTAACCCTATTAGCTGTCATTTCGTATTTCTTTTGATATCTATTTCCTAAATAACGAAGAAGGAAGAATTGAACTACTATTCCAATAAGAAGCAGAATAATGCTACTTCCAATTAATGTATAGGATAAATACAAGACACTCGATATCCCCGCGGGAACAAGCGCATATGGGATTTGCGTATTTACATGAGCAATGTGATCCGATTCAGAAAAGATCGATGCCATTACGGTTGTGTCCGAAATTGGGGAGATATGATCACCAAAAATGGATCCTGCAAAAATAGAACCGATAGCGATATGAACAAGCTCAACTCCTCCAATAGCATATGCAAGAGGAATTGCAATTGGTGTCAGAATAGACATTGTTCCCCAGGAAGTTCCAGTTGCAAAGGAGACAAACATAGCAATGATAAAAATTAAGAACGGTAAGAGTGCTGGTGTCATCCAACTTTTTGTTGCCCCAACTACAAATTCTGCAGTACCTAGATCTTCTGTTACGGTGCCGATTGACCAAGCTAAAACAATAATTATCAGTGCAGGAAGCATTGTTTTTATGCCTGCTAATACCGTATCTTCACACACTTTCAAATTCATCCCTTGAATGAGTGCAAGAATAATTCCTGTTAACGTCATTGCAAAGGCACCCCATGTTAAAGCGGCAGATACGTCCGTATCGGCAAGCGCATCCATCATTGATTTTCCTGTTGCGCCTCCCCCTGTATACCATAACCCCCACAATCCTACGGTAATCAGGGCTATCAAAGGAAGGATAAAATTCCAAACGCTTGCACCTGATTGGTGAGGTTTTCCCAAATCTTCTTCTACCGAAGATAGTGGGGTTAAACCATCTGGTATTAGTTTTCCAGTTGTCTTGGCTCGTTGTTCCGCTTTCGCCATAGGTCCGAAATCTTTTCCAAGTATGATCATTGGAACTGCAAAAAGACATAAAATTGCGTAAAAATTCCATGGGATTGATTGCAGAAAAGCAAAATATGGCTCTATCCCGGTAATACTGGCGCTGGCAATTGCAGCAGCAATCAGAGATACCTGAAAACCAATCCAGTCAGATACAGGTCCAATTGTTGCCATGGGTGCAGCAGTTGAATCAATAATGTAGGATAGTTTTTCTCTTGACATTCTATGTCGGGCTGTAATGTCCTTCGTTGCATTTCCAACAATAACGGAATTCACGTAATCATTAAAGAAAATGATAATTCCAAGAAAATACGCTAAAGAACCAACTCTTCTTTTGGTTGTTAAACGTTTTTCCAAAATCTTTATAAGTCCATCCGACCCCCCCGTTTTAAACATAAAAGCTGCTCCAGTACCTAGTAATGCGGTCATAACAAGAAATCGCGCATTCCAAGGGTCAACCATCACATCCTTCATCCATGTAAAAGTCATCCCAACTGCGGCAAATGGATTGCCATCTGCCGCAATGAAGCCCCCTACCCAAATACTAATAAATAATGAAAACAACACACGTTTTGTTAAGATTGCAAGTACTACCGCAACAATCGGCGGAATGACAGATAAAAAATCCATTATTTCCCTCCCTACAATTACGAATTTTCCGTCAATTCAAATTAAATGTAAATCCTGCGAATACGTTCTGTAAAACTAGATACTACCTCATCTACAATACTGTCCATCCATCCGGCTATATCGCGTGCGGTGATTTCTTCATGACCTTGTTTACCAAGTAAAATAACTTCATCTCCCTCGGTCACATCTGATATTTCTGTCACGTCAATGATTGTTTGATCCTGAGAGATGGATCCGATAATTTTAGCTCTGCATCCTTTCACAAGCATTTCACCTTTATTAACCAATGCTTTTTTATATCCATCGCCATGCCCAATCGGTACAATTGCTATTTTAGTTTTTGATTTGGTTATAAAATTGCCCCCATAACCAACTGGAGTATTCGGAGGCAACTCATGCACCTGAACAATTTCACTTTTAAGCTTCATAACAGGCTTTAATGTTATTTTATCCTTTTGCCTAGGCGCGGGGGTATACCCAAATAAGGCAATCCCAGGCCTTAGCATATCTAAACGCATTTCGGGTTTTCCTTCAATAGCTATTGTTGAGCCACCAACATGAAGAATTGGGAAGTTATAACCGCAGCTTTTTAACGCATTGACAGTGCTTCTAAACACTTCAAATTGTTGATCTGTCTTTTTCCAATCTCCTTCATCTGAACTTGAGAAATGGGTGAAAACTCCCTCCCATTCTAGTCCCGGAAGTTGATAACAAGTTTTGCAGAAGTTTACTGCTTCACGCGGAAAAACTCCAAATCGATGCAAACCAGTATCGATTTTCAAATGAACAGAAATTATTTTTTTGCGTTTTTCAGCTGCTTTACTAAGGGCATAAGCTAAATCAAATGTAGAGATGGAAGCAGTTAAATGATAACGTACAATATCTTCTGCTTGCCTTGGCATAATAGAACTTAAAATATGGATGGGAACGGTAATACCGCTCTCGCGAAGCATTGCACCTTCTTCAACCGTTGTTACCCCCAGACGGTCCGCCCCTACGCGAACCGCCTCCTGGCTAATTGGGACAATCCCATGTCCATAAGCGTTTGTCTTCACGACTGCAAGCAATAGCTCGCTAGTAATATGCTGTTTAAGGGTTTTCACATTCTCTTTAAATGCTTCCAGATCAATTTCCGCTACTGTCGGATGATAAGCAGACAATACGATTGTTTTTAGCAAAGTACCCCTCCTAAAAAAATAAGCAGGATTCTCTTCTCGGTTTTATTGAGGGATGATTACCTTTGCACTACTTCATTAATACACAAGCGGAATTCTTTCACCAATTTACGAGTTATTTTCCCAGGCTTCCCATTTCCAATTGTTTTGTCATCAATTTTTAAAATAGGTACGACATCCAATTTTGTCGCTGTGATAAATACTTCATCAGCTTTAAGCATCTCATCAACTGTAAACGTCTGTTCTTTTACCGTAATACCTAATGTTTTACATAATTGGAAAATTTTCTTTCGTGTAATTCCGTTTAAAATATAATTGTTTGCCGGGTGTGTGAACACATTTCCATCTTTAACCATAAACACATTGGAAGCACTTGCTTCTGTAACGATGTCTCCACGATGCAGGATCGATTCAATCGCATCATTTTCAACCGCTTTTTGTTTGGCTAGTACGTTCGGGAGCAGATTCAATGTTTTAATATCACATCGTAGCCAGCGAATATCTTCTGTTAACACAGCAGTAGCCCCTTTATCTTCAACAGAACGCATTCGCTCCTCTTCTCTTGTATATGCAACCGTGATTGGAGAAACACCTGAACTTGGGAAGTAATGCTCTCTCGATGCAATGCCTCTAGATACTTGTAAATAGATGATACCTTCAACAAGTTGATTGACAGCAACCAATTCCTCAAGCTTAACTTTCAGTTGTTTCGTAGCGTAGGGTAATTTCAACTGTAATTCCTTTGCACTTCTTTCCAGTCGTTCCATGTGCTCATCAAGCAAAAACGGTTGCCTGTCATATACACCGATAACCTCATAAACACCGTCACCAAACTGATAAGCCCGATCTTCCATATCAATGATGTTTTCCCTACCTATGATCCGGTCATTATACAACATTTTCATCACGATAAAACCTCCCCCATTCTAGCTATTAGTCTCTAAATCCCATAAAACGGAAGGATCTACACTACAACCACTAATAATCAAGACAACATGGGAACCTAAAGGTATTTTATGATTTAAGATAGCACCAATCCCTGCAGCTGCAGCACCTTCGATGATCATTCGATGTTTATGCATCATAAAAACCATCCCTTGGGCTATTTCCTCTTCATTGAGGAGAACTATATCATCGACATGTTTTTTTACAAGTTCAAAGGTATAATGATTTGGTACGCCTATTCCTCCCAGTAAACTATCCGCTAAAGTATCCTGTTCCTCTATCAAAATCGGTTTTTTTGCTTGCATGCTCTCATACATTGTCGCCCCTTGTTTAGGAGAAACTCCGTAAATACCGATTCTTGAATCAGCCGACTTCATAGCAACACCAAGCCCGCTATGCATACCGCCACCAGATAATCCGCCGACTACAGTATCTACTTCAGGGAGCTCATTTAAAATTTCCAGTCCCATCGTTCCTTGCCCAGCAATAATATAAGGGTCATCGAAGGGATGAATAACGGTAAGACCTTGTTCTTCTTGCAAAGCTTCACACCGTTTCTTGGCATCATCTTGTGATTCTCCACTCATTACTATTTGCACCCCTGTGCTCTTAAGTGCTTCAACCTTTGCATCTGGGAGCCGCTTTGAAACGCAGACTACTGCTCTTATCCCCAATTTGTTAGCAATGTAAGCAACACTTCTAGCAAAATTTCCGGTAGAAAACGTTGTTATTCCTTGCCTTTTTTCTTCATCTGTCAAACTTAAAATTTTATTTGCCGCTCCTCTGATTTTAAATGAATCTGTTATATGGAGATTTTCTAGTTTGAGATAAACAAATGTTTTTGCAATATCGGATAAAACTTGTGAATAAATCATTGGTGTTTGATTCACAAAAGGAGAAATTCGTTTCTGTGCTTTCCACACATCTCGTAAATGAACCGGTTCCTTGGTAAAGTTTCGAGTAGCCATTTTCAACCCGACTCCTTAAAAAATCAATTGCTATCCGTTAAAAAACAGCTAGCCGCTTCAGCCATAATTGCTGCCCCAACAGGCAAACATTGTTCATCAATATCAAAAATTGGCGTATGAAGATTTCGGATCTGATCACCAGCTTTTCTGCATCCAAGAAAAAACATGGCACCAGGAGCAACCTGTGTCATATGTGCAAAATCTTCGCCACCTAAACCAAAAGGGCTATCCACTAGTATGAAATGAGGATAAAGCTCTTTCATTGTTTGCTTTATCAATTTATTTATCCTCGGATTATTTTTTAGTGCAGGATCTTCAGGCTTGATCGTTAATTCATAATTACCACCTAACGGCTCAACTACCGCTAATATTTTTTTTAATTCAGCATGAATCACTTCTCTAACATCTGGATGATAGCTTCGTATCGTTCCTTGCATATTTATTTTAGAAGGAATAACATTGCTTGCAAATCCCGTGTTTATTTTGCCAATACTGAGTACAGCAGAATCCCGCGGTGAAACACGCCTGCCTGTAAGTCCATATAAAGCGGGCAGTACTTGACTAAGCATCCAAACAGGATCACTTCCTAAATGCGGATATGCCCCGTGTCCGCCTGTACCATGAATTTTCGCATCAAATACATCCACACTTGCCATACTATATCCATCGTTCATTTTAACCGTGCCAAGCTCATCTTCCGGGCTCATATGCAGTGCAATAACAGCGTCCACGTCATCTAAAACACCGGCTTCTACCATATATGGAGCTCCTGTTAATCCGTGATCATCTGCTTTTTCCTCAGCAGGCTGAAACAAAAATTTTACGGATCCTTTCCACTCTCCTTTCTGCATTTTTTCAGCTAATAAATGTGCCGCACCTAGAGCAATCGTTGTATGAGCATCGTGACCACAGGCATGCATCACACCATCATGTTGTGATCGATAAGCGACATCATTTTCTTCATCGATCGGGAGAGCATCCATATCTGCTCGTATTGCGATAACAGGACCTGGACCATTCGATAACGTGCCAACAACAGCTGTGGAAAACCCAACTGCTGTTTGAACTTGCATACCGTGAATATCATTTAAAATATCCGTAACAAAACGTGATGTTCTTACTTCCTGAAAACTGAGTTCCGGATTCATATGCAGATTTCTTCTCCATTTGATCAACTGTGGAGTTAGCGCTTCTGCTCGAGACAACACTTCTTTTTGTTTAAACAAAATCACCATCCCCGATCATTATGATGATGAGTAACGTATAGCTTTAAGCCTTTCAAGCACCTGTTTAATAACGTAAAGCAATTGCACTTATTTCCACTTTACCGTCTAATAGTTGGCTGCCAACGGTGATACGTGCAGGTTTTACCTCGATGTCTTTAAAAAAATCTTCATATGATTGATTGAATTCCTGAACATTTTCTTCACTTAGGTCAGATAAATGACAAGTAACATAAACAATATTTGAAATGGGTGTCTCTGCGGCTGCTAAAATATGTTTCACATTATTTAAGCAAGCCTTCGTCTGTTCAGCAATTGTTTTACCAGCCAAATCACCGTTTGGATAAATCCCGTCTTGGCCGGAGACGAAAATATGGTGCCCCGTTTTTACCCCCTGTGAATAAGGACCCCCAGGTAAGGGGGCTTTTGTTGTCGCAATCTCTCGCTTCAATCTGTCACATCCTTTTCATCTTTATCATTTTAGTTCATCCCGATCGAAACATATTGTGATTCTAAGAAGGCATCGATTCCTTCATGCCCTCCTTCTCTACCAATACCGCTTTCTTTCATTCCTCCAAATGGAACCTGTGCTGCAGATGGTGCACCATCATTCCAGCCCACGATACCGTAGTTAAGCTGCTCAATCACTTGCGTTCCGCGTGCAACGTTCTCCGTAAAAAGATAGGCCGCCAAACCATACGGTGTATCATTTGCTAACTTTATTGCCTCTTCATCCGTTTCTATTTTTTGAACAGGAGCTACCGGACCAAATGTTTCTTCTTGCATCATGATCATCGAAGGTTTTACATCTCCGATTACGGTCGGTGCATAAAACACACCACCCTCATTTGTTATCGGTTCCCCTCCTGTCACAACCGAAGCACCTTTGCTAACTGCATCTTTCACATGGTTGGATACTTTATCCAGACCAGCGCGATTAATGAGGGGACCAATATCGACTGATTCATTTGTGCCATCCCCTACATTTAATTTTTTCACAGCCTTAGCAAATTTCTCCAGAAATGCATCATAAATACCAGATTGAACATAAATGCGATTTGCGCAAATACATGTTTGACCAGCGTTCCTAAATTTAGAAGCCATTACTCCTGCAACTGCCTTATCTATAGTTGCGTCATCTAAAATAATAAACGGTGCATGACCGCCAAGTTCGAGCGAAAGACGTTTTACTTGATCCGCACTTTGTCTGATGAGTATTTTTCCGACTTCTGTTGAACCAGTAAATGTTATTTTTCTAACCTTTGGATTTTCCATGATTGTTTTTGCAATTTTTGAAGACGACCCTGTGACCAGATTAATAACTCCTTTTGGAAATCCTGCCTCTTCACATAATTCCATTAATTTTATCGCAGTGATCGGACTTTCACTAGAAGGCTTAATTATCACGGTACAACCCGCAGCGAGCGCTGGACCCATTTTTCTTGTTAGCATTGCTGCTGGAAAATTCCACGGGGTGATTGCTGCGACAACCCCAACAGGTTTTTTCCATACTTGTAATCGCTTGTTATCTGCATGTGAAGGTATCGTTTCTCCATATACGCGCTTGCCTTCTTCAGCAAACCATTCGATAAAAGTGGCCGCGTAGTTGACCTCACCTCTTGATTCCTTAATTGGTTTTCCCATCTCAAGCGTCATGATCTGCGCCAGTTCTTCCTGATGTTCTAGCATCAGTCCATGCAATCGCTTCAGACAAGCTGTTCGTTCGTAAGCCGTACGTTTTGACCATGATTCAAAGGCCACATACGCGGCATCAATTGCTTTCGTCGTTTCTTCCTTTCCACCTATTGGAACCGTGCCAATTTTTTTATTACTAGCTGGGTTGATAACATCTAATGATTCAAGTTCCTCACCAACCCACTTGCCGTTGATGTTCATCAAATACTGCTTCATGTTCATCCCCTCCAAGTGCGTTTTATGAATTAAACTTGTTTTGTTTTGTTTTTCATCAGTACTACCTCAACTGCTTCTTCTAAGATATCTAACCCTTCTTCGAGTTGTTCATCGGTAATCACAAGCGGCATTAACAACCGAACAACATTATCATAAACGCCTGCCTTTAAAGCAATAACTCCCCGTTTACGCGCTTCTTTTAGTGTTTGAGCGGCTAGTTGTGGAGCCGGCTTTTTACTGCTCCGATCTTCTACAAACTCAATGGCACACATAGCACCTAAACCACGAACCTCTCCAATTGCGTCAAAGCGATTATACATGTGTTTGAATTTAGTCATTACCTTATCTCCAACAACTTCCGCTCGTTCATTTAATCTTTCTTTTTCCATCACTTCAAGAACAGCAATACCAGCACTGCAGCCAAGCGGACTTCCACAATACGTCCCGCCGAGTTCACCAGCATTAGCTGTATCCATCATTTCTTTCCGTCCGATTACACCACTAATTGGCAAACCCGCCCCCATCGACTTTGAGATAGTAATGAAATCAGGTTCTATTCCAAAATGCTCCATCGCAAAATATTTTCCAGTTCGGCCAAACCCGGTTTGTATTTCATCTGCAATAAGCAAGATACCATGTTTTTTACATATAGCAGCTACACCCTGGACGAATGTTTTATCTGGAATAATAAAGCCACTTTCTCCTTGTACAGGCTCCATGAGAACAGCTGCTACATTATCTGGAGCTACCTCGCTGATAAAAAACTTCTCAAATTCATCCAGTAAATACTGGCTGTATTCCGCTTCACTCATTGACTTAGGTTTTCTATAATGGTATGGGTAAGCTGCATGATAAACTTCCGGTGCAAATGGTCCATACTCATATTTATATGGCTTCACCTTTCCAGTTAATGACATGGTCATTAATGTCCGTCCATGGAATCCACCAGAAAAAGAAACAATTGCTTGCTTTTTCGTGTGTTTGCGGGCTATTTTCACTGCATTTTCGATAGCTTCAGCACCACTATTTAAAAACATAACTTTCTTATCAAAAGAGCCTGGTGCAAGTGCAGCTATTTTTTCTGCAAATTCAATATATGGTTCATACATCATGACATTAAATCCTGTATGAAGATAGCGATCTACTTGATCATGCAAAGCTTTGACTACGGTTGGATGACGATGACCAACATTAATACATCCAATAGCTCCGGCAAAATCAATAAAACGGTTACCATCTACATCCTGAAGGATAGCCCCATCTGCTTTATCCACAAAAGTTGGAATTCCGTAACTGACTGCATCTGGAACAATATCATGTCTTCTTTTAAGCAATTCTTTTGCCTTTGGACCTGGTAATTCTGTCTGCACGTTAACAAAGGATTGATTCATTATTGCAACCTCCCCAGATTTCCAAATTATTTATTGATAAACGCCGAGTAATTTTTCTTCGACGTATTCAATATGATTTCTCACACTCGCTTTCACTGTTTGGCTATTCTTTGTTAATAAGGCTTGTAGTAAGTCTTGGTGTTCTTCATAAAATGATTGATGATTGGAATAATATCGATCGAGGTGTACGAGGTATGTTCTGATTTGTACTTGAAGTGAATTGTAAATTTTAATGATTCGTGAATTGCCACATAAACTTACAACGTATCCATGAAGTTTCATATCGAGGTCAAACAAATCATCCCAATTTCCTTCATCCGCTTTTACCCTCATATCATCAACAATATATTTCAGTTTCGAAAAATGCTTTGATTCAAGATGTGGTAGTGCCTGGATAAATGCCTGTTCTTCTAATAACGTACGCAGTTCAATCATTTCCTCTAAATCCTTTTCTGAGAAGTCAGTGACATACGTACCTTTGCGAGCTTTATTAATTACTAATGATTCATGTTCGAGTATTTTCAAAGCTTCCCTTATCGTACTACGGCTAACATCAAAATCTTCTGCCAAATCACTCTCCAGCAAACGATCACCAAACTCAATCTTTTTCCTCCATATACGTTGTCTAAGTTCTTCTGCAATGATGTGGCTTAATGGTTGCTGCAAAATGGAGTCATTCATGTATATGCGTTTCCCCCTTTTAAAAATGCATTTCTCTCATGTCGATTGTCGACATTCCTTTATTTTCATCATAAAACACATATTTTACCGTGTCAATGCAATTAATATAATATTTCAAATATTTCTATTTATATTGACATTCACCCTATTTATAGCTACGTTTAAAATGAGATGACGGTAATGAAGGGGGAGCTGAATGAAGAAAAAAGTAATTATATATAATCGTCTCGAGCAGCCAGTTGTAGAAGATTTAAAAGAAAGATATGATGTTCATTTTTTCAAAAATATTGATCCAAAAACGAATCAAGACTTTTTTAACCACCTGAAGGAAGCAGAAGGAATAATCGGTTTGTCTTTAGAAGTCGATAAAGAACTATTGGACAAAGCACCACACTTAAAAATTGTTAGCAATAACTCAGTCGGATACAATAATTTGGATATCGAAGAACTGAGTAAACGCAATATTATGGCAACCAATACACCTGGCATTTTAACAGACACGGTAGCTGATACGATTTTTGGATTATTAATTTCTACCGCAAGACGTATGCCTGAGCTGGATCATTGGGTAAAAGCCGGAAACTGGACGGGAATGTTGGAAACAGCGTATTTTGGAACAGATGTCCACCATAAAACATTAGGAATTATTGGAATGGGCAGAATCGGCCAAGCGATCGCTAAACGAGCATTTCATGGTTTTGATATGAATATTTTGTATCACACACGAACAAAAAAGCCTGAAGCTGAACAACAATACAATGCATCCTATTGTTCGATGGATGAATTGCTGACACAATCGGATTTTGTTTGCTTGATGACACCTTTAACACCAGAAACGGAACAACTCATCGGAAAAAGAGAATTTCAGTTAATGAAAAAATCAGCTATCTTTATCAATGGCTCACGCGGGAAAACAATCGTAGAACAAGATTTAATTGACGCTCTTCAAAACGGGGAAATTGCTGCAGCCGGACTAGATGTATTTGAAAAGGAACCCGTTGAACCTAATAATCCGTTATTAAAGATGAAAAACGTTGTCACATTGCCTCATATTGGCTCATCCACATACGAGACAGAACTTAAGATGTCTCAACTAGCAGCCCGCAATCTGGATGCAGGGTTGAATGGAGACAGACCGCCCAACTTAATAGATTCGAATGTGTGGAAGAAGGACTAAAATAATTAAGAGATTGTTCTACAATACTACTTGTAAAACAATCTCTTTTTTTAAATTACTTAATTTTTTCCAGTTTTTCTGTTCGGTCATCAAACTTCATTACTTTTGCAATCTCTCTATTCAAATGTTGATTCGATGATTTTTTCCCATATTTGGACATGGAAATTTTATACAAAATCATACCTAAACCTGCCCATAATACGATAATCATCCATTCGTAAGGCCAAATAAGAGCTGATGGCATGCCAGGCATATACAGAATAAACACTCCGATGGACATCAATACCGCAATCCATCCAAAGGTCGCACCACCACGAAGACGGAATGGACGGTGCATGTCAGGATTCTTCTTGCGTAAAACAATAAAGGAGATCGCAACCATTAACCAGGCAACAACTAATCCTAACCCTCCAGCATCAACAAGCCATACGAGTGCTGGTCTTCCAAATAAAGGAGCTATCGTGGAAAAAAGTCCAATCAATAGAATCGCTTTATGTGGTGTATGATATTTAGGATGTAGTTCCCCTAGAGTTTTTGGAAGCATACCTGCTTTAGCAAGCGCATAAATAGCACGGCTTCCTCCAACGTAGAATCCAATCCAGCTTGTTAAAATCCCACCTATACCACCAAGCACTAAAATATTCCCCATCATTCGGCTATCTCCAAAGGCTTTGGCCATTGCATCAGCTGTCACTAGAGTAGAATTACTCATTTCCGCAGGCGTTAAAACCCGTGATACACCAAAAATAATTGCTATATACCAAATAACAGCAAGGACGACCGAAACAATGAGTAATTGCCCAATCTTTTTCTGTTTTAGATTAATTTCTTCAGCTGCCTGTGGTATTACATCAAAGCCTACAAACATAAACGGAGTCATAATTACCACTGTTAATAGTCCAGCAATCCCTTTATTAAATAGCGGCTCCATGTTTTGTGCAGTTCCGGTAATCGAACTGCCCGTAATTAACAAAACACCTGCAATCATAATCAATAAGGTTAGGATAAAGGTGATGGAAGAAGTCAGCTTTATCCCGCGATAATTAACCCAAGCAATGAGAATAGATCCTAATATACCGACTCCTGCCCACGTTATCGTAACGTCCCATCCACCTATTGTATATAAATGACCTTGACTATAATTGGGTATTAGATATTCAAAAACAGTCGGAAGTGCAACAGATTCAAATGCCACTACAGAGACATAACCAAGGATTACCGCCCATGTTGTTATAAAAGAAGCTAGTCTTCCCATCGCTTTAAAACTATAGATAAGCTCGCCACCTGCAAGTGGCAGGGCTGAGGTTAATTCTGCGTACGTCAGCCCTACAAACACAACAAGCATGCCTCCAATAGCAAACGCGATAATAGACCCCAATGACCCAGCTTCTGAAATCCATAAACCCGCCGTTACTACCCAGCCCCATCCAATCATTGCCCCAAATGCAAGAGCCAGGACTTCCTTTTTCCAAAGGATTTTCATTAGTTTTTGATTGCTCATACCAGCTTTCTCTCCCCCACAAGGATTCGTTTGTATGAATATATGATTTATATTCTTTTTTTAATCCCAATAAGCTACAGATCTTCTTTGCAGCATATCTCGAAACTGTTGCGTTGATTTTTCCAAAACGCTATCTGTTGCAAAATCTATAAGTACACCATACCGGCGAATTAAGTCTAACTTATCGATTTTTCCGTTTTTATACATCTTATGAACAACATGAACATCTTCGTTTAACCATTTTTGTCGATTCATTCGGATATATTCACGGGTTTCTTTTGTCTCCCTTTCTATTATCTTATATTGATCCAAATCCGCATCCATTTCCTCTATGACAACACCATAATCCTTTTTAGCACGTTCAATGGAAACGTATTCATCGATAACATCTTCCATTACGTCTTCAGGATCACGCTCTAATGGGTCTCCTAATCCTCCACCTCCAGCTGAAGGTCGACTGAAGCTATCTCCTTCTTCTACCTTTAAATTAGAGAAAAATGCTCCTAGAAACTTTTCTTTATCTGTACCCGGATTAAGCCAATTTCCATGTGGATTTGACGGGAGTCCTCCAAAAATTCCCCAAGTAACGGAACGAGAACGATCACAACATACAGACATAACTGTATCTGTAACGTTTGTGAGGGTACCCCCCTTTTCAATTCCGCAACCTCCGCGATATTTTCCTGGTCCTCCGGAATCCGGAATAATTTCGTGTTTTGAGGTAACTACCGGTGTTAGTCTTTCTTGCCCCTCGCACGGCTGTACACTTAACCCTGCACCAAAGACGGGAGACATTGCATTTGCTCCATCACGATCTCTTCTGCCCCCATGTCCTCCAGCCATCCAGTCATACCACATAAAGAAATTATCGTATTTACTTCTGGTATCCCAACCACCTATCAGTAAATATTCCAAATTAAAGGAGCAAGCAAGTGCTCTCTCAGGAACAACATGCGACCATAATTCAAAGCAAGCATTCATAATTTTTTCATAAGGCCCGGAACAAAAACCGGAAACAGCTACTGGCCATTTTGCATTAACTACAGTACCTTCTGGTAGATGCGCCTTAATTACTCGATAGAAACCGGAATTAAGCGGGATATCAGGAAAAAATGTTTTGGTTCCAGCATATAACCCCGAAAGAGAGGCTCCAAAAGAAGAATTCAAAAAACATCCTATTGTAGCATGTGTTCCTTCTAGGTTGTAATAAATTTCATCATCCTCAATTGTCATTTTTATGTTAATTGGAATTAACCCATCTCCAATTTCCGGATCCATGTCTAAATAATCTGTTGTTTCCCATGTTCCATTTGGAAGTTCTTTTAATCTAGCTCGTGCTAAACGCTCCACGTAGTCTTGAACTTCGTCAAAAGCTGTTAAAATAGTATCTATACCATACTTATCAATTAATCGATGCAACTCCTTCTCAGATACTTTTGTAGCTTCAGCTTGTGACCGTAAATCACCGAGTCTTTCTTCAGGAACGCGCATGTTAGAAACAAGTAAGTTAGCAACATCCTGCAGGTATTCTCCCTTACTCCAAACTCTTACTGGAGATATACGCATTCCTTCACCGTAATGGTCCTTTGAACTTACATCAAATGATCCAGGCACAGATCCACCCATATCTGCCCAATGCCCATTCGATTGCATAAAGGCAATTAATCTATCATCATGAAATACAGGACGGATAATTCTGACATCATTAAAATGTGTACCACCACGATAAGGGTCATTTATTAAAAAAACATCACCAGGATGAATATCATCACCAAAGTCCTCAATGACTGCTTTAGCAGTTAGATGAAGTGTTCCAACATGGACAGCTATATCCTGCGTCCCTTGCATGATAGTATTTCCTTCCGCATCACATAAAGCAGAACTAAAATCACGATTATAGATAACAAACGAATAACATGTACGTAAAATCTGTTCTGACATTTGATCCACTAAATTCACAAAGCCATTTTTTAACACCTCAAATGTCACAGGGTCCAATTGATTTTGAATCATTTTCTCCATTACGCTTCACCTCTTTTGGATAAGGAAATAATAATATTTTTATATTCATCTACTTTAGCAGTAAATTCTGGAGGAATAACCACAGTAGAATCTAATTGTTCAACAATTGCAGGTCCGCTTATTATAGAAGAAACGGGTATATCAGGCCGGTTATAAATTGGTGTGCTCGTAAAACCACCGGTCTCTTCAAAATAAACATCTCTATACTCCTTTAACGCTTCAACCAAAGTCCCATGAGGCTTTTCCTTAGGGAGCTGAGGTTTTGGAACGGTGCCAATCGCCTCGATTCTTAAACCATAAATTTCTACCCCTTTTTCGGGATCTGAAAAGGCAAAAGCACGTTTATGTTCTTTGTGAAAACTTGCTAATGCATCTGTCAATGAATGAAGCGGCCTATCTATCGATACAGCTAAAGATCTCCACTGGCCTACGTAGCGCATTTCTATATGTCTGATTAAATTCATGTTTTCAGTTGCAACACCTTCTTTTTCCAACAATTCAATTGCTTGCTTTTCCATATCTTTGAATTTTTCTTCTATATCATTTACTTTAACTTCCGCTACATCCGCTACATATGTCTGCGTGATATCATGTCGAACATCAACTAACAGGCATCCTAATGCTGCTGCTACTCCTGGAAAAGGAGGAATGATAACGTTCGGAATGTTCATTTCTTTTGCTAAATACGCACTATGCAATGCGCCTGCACCACCGAAAGCTACCAAAGCAAAATCACGAGGATCATAACCTTTTCGAACAGAGATCAGTCTTAGTGCATCACACATATTCGCATTAGCCACTTTTAAAATAGCATTCGCAGCATCGTACTCGTTATAGCCAAATTGATCGCAAAGTGGTTGCATTGCTTTTAAAGCAGCTTCTTTATTTAGTGACATTTGTCCGTCTAACAGTTTGTTATTGAGTCTTCCTAAAAGGAAGTTAGCATCGGTATTCGTAGGTTCAACGCCACCGAGTCCATAACAAGCAGGTCCTGGTTCCGCTCCAGCACTTTGAGGACCACTTTTTAGCGATCCGCCTTCATCTGCATAAGCTAAGCTACCTCCTCCAGCACCGATTGTCATAATTTCAATACTAGGAAAACCAATAGGATAACCGTATTCAATGTACCAATCTTTTGTAACCCGTAAGTTTCCTTCATACATTAGAGAAATATCCGTGCTTGTACCACCCATATCCAAACCAATTGCATTTTTAAACCCGCATAATTCTGCTATATGCTTGCTTGCAATTGCTCCTGCAGCAATGCCAGAACTTGCAATACGGGCAGCATAACGCTGAACCATTTCAGATGTCATTACACCTCCACCTGAATGAAGAACTAGAATATCACCATCGTAACCTTTTGTGTTCATTTTAGTTTCTAAGGTATTAATATAATTACTTACCTTTGGACCAAGAACAGCATTAATAATTGTCGTACTCATTCGTTCATGTTCAAATATTTCTGGCAATATCTCACTAGAAGCGCAAATGTACACGTCTGGCAATTCTTCTTTTAAGATTTCCTTCACCTTTATTTCATTTTCACCGCTTACATATGCATTCATAAAACAAATTGCTATCGATTCTACATTTCGTTTCCTTAATTTTTGTGCAAGTTCTTTCACTTCATTTTTATCCACTTCCATTAGGACATTTCCTGAATAATCTATTCTCTCACTTACCTCAAAACGATCCCGTCTTTTTATATATGGGGGTGCTACATCTTTATAAGCATCCCAAAGGTCTAACTTTGTTCCCCTTCGAATTTCGGGTACATCTCGGAACCCTTTTGTAGTAATCAATGCTGTTTTAGGTAACTTTCTTTCAATTAAAGCGTTCGTACCTGCTGTTGTGCCATGTGAAAAAATATCGATTTCTTCACCAGAAACATTTGCTTTGTCAATTCCATTAATAACCCCGATTTCTGGATTGGTAGGTGTCGAAGATGTCTTTGCTACAAGCGTATCCTTTGTTTTTTCATTAAATACAAAAACATCCGTAAAAGTCCCACCAACATCTACTGCTACGCGATATTTGGTCATTATAACTCCTCCAGCTCATTGATTTTTTATTACCCTCACTTGTGTCGTTGCTTCCTCTTTTCTGTATACGCTTTCAACTTTGCTATTTTTTTTACTGTATGTACAATTTTTATTCCTATTTCAGAACAATCCCTCCCACTTTACATTGAGCACATAAAAAAACCAGTTATATTGACCTAATGGGCATATGAATCCCATCGTCCATATAACTGGTTTTCAACCTAAGTTTTGCTCCACTTCGGCAGTGAAGTCAATTAGATTTAACAGTTAAGTAATATTAAATTCATTATATAAGTACAATTTAAAATTGTCAATTATTTCTGTCTCTTAACCCTCATTTAAACAAGCATAACGATATAGAGATTGCTTAGCAGCTCTTGCTGTTTAGCAATCTCTTTTCTCGCTATGCTAATCTTATATTTGGTTTTACATATAAATCGCGAGGAAAATCAGCGAAAACTTCACAGCCATTTTCTGTTACCCGAAAAGATTCGCTTATTTCCATTCCTACATGCCCCAGATCCATCGTTGGTATCATATGAAAAGTCATATTCGGTTCTAGGATTGTTTGATCACCTGAACGAAAGCTTGCCGTATGTTCTCCCCAATCCGGTGGATAATTAAGCCCCATGGAATATCCAATTCGCGATTCTTTTTTGATTCCATGTTTTTCGATTGTTTTCCTCCACACCATTTCTACCTCTTCACAAGTAACTCCCGGTTTGACAACGTCCAAGGCTGCATTAACTCCTTCTACCACAACTTCACCGAGGTTTTGCATTTCTTCACTAGGCATTCCAACTACTGCAGTACGCGCTAAAGGAGAATGATAACGCTTATAACAGCCTGCCAATTCAATAATAACCGGCTCCCCTTGTTTAAAAGTTTCATCAGTCCATGTCAGGTGACAGGCTGATGTCTTTTTCCCTGTTGGTAGTAGAGGTACAATGGATGGGTAGTCGCCACCATATTCTTCTGTTCCGCTAATTTGCGCATAAGATATGCCAGCCACTACATCACATTCTCTAACCCCTTCATTTAGGGTATCAAAGGCGACTTGCATTGCTTTTTCTGAAATCTTTGCAGCTTTTCTAATATATCCAATTTCTCGATCTGATTTCACGATACGGATCCAATTGACTAGGTTTGTTCCGTCTCTAATCGTCGCATTTGGTAAACTTTGAACTAACTTAATATAGCATTTGGCCGTAAAATAATAAGCATCAAGCTCTACCGCTATTATTTTCTTATCTTTCTTTTTATCTTTTAATAAATCGCTCACAAAATCCATTGGATGTCTCAGTGCCGACTGAACATAATGGTCTGCATAGGGATAAATATGATCTTCATCAAGCCAACTCGTATGTCTGGCGGCATTGGCATCCATAGCGCGACCGACCCAGTATGGCTGATCTTCATCTAACATGACGATAACTAATTGGTGAACATAAAAAGACCATGCATCATATCCTGTCAAATAATTCATATTTGCTGGGTCTGTAACTATAAGAATATCTATACCCATAGCTGCCATTTTCTTTTTTGTTCGCGTCATTCGCATTTGAAACTCCTCAGTAGGAAATACTGACATTCTCATCCCTTCCCTTCCTACAGAATTTAAATTTGAGTTGGTGGTTGTAACACACCGCGAATTTTCTGTTATCTGGCACGAGTCGTTATATTTATCGCGCGCTGCCCCTATCTGGCTTTGCACGGTTAACTGCAATTAAGGCCGCATTTTTCCATCGTTTCGCATCCTTTTGTACATCCACCTCAATATATTGTAAGCGTCGCACATAAAAGTGTGAATAGTATGAATATTATTTTATTTATTTTGTCGATTGTCGACATCTTTACGTCTGTTTTAAGCATAGTTGATGTTTTTAGAATTGTCAATCTTTTGTTTCTAAAAAAAAGATGTCCCTTTTTTAAAGAGACATCTTCTTAAATTTATATTGATCTAATGGGGATTAGATACTGGCGCTTTTTATATTTTATCATTATGCATGAAAACAACCACGTTGACGTAATAATTCACGATTTAACTGAGGATTTTTCTCAAAAGCTGCTCTTCCATGTAACCAGAATAGGTTATTCAGGGCAACTAAATCCCCGACCGGAAGCTCTAATTCAATTAAGCTCTCATCAGATTCCATTGATTCGGATAATCCTCTTAAATATTGAGCCTGTTCAATTGTTTCAGGATATACAAATTGATCAATAAAACAGATGCATGGTTTATCATTAAGTTTAAAAAATGTAGCCCTGTTAACTTCTTGATCAACATTTTTACTTTTTGGTGCTTTATATTGAAATTTATAACCGGCTAGTGGATGATTTGCATACTTATCTAATTCTTTCCAGTCATCCAAATGGAGCAAACGCGATTCTCCTCCAACTGCATTTTCTTCATGCATTTTTTGCATAATTAACCAATCGGTTGATTCGTCAACAAATGTCCCATCTGTATGCAAAGTAAAGAGACGGTAAGCCTGACGTAAATACGAATCACTATTATCGGTGTGCTTTACCGTAAAGCGTGCATAATACTTATTTGACATTGCATCATGATTAGGTGTACCCAGAATATGTGAAATAGCTGTTGAAAAAATGACATATTCATCTGTGTCCTGTGTGACACCTTCCAAACCTAGGGTAAATCCCCCAGATTCTCTGTCATGGATGATTCCTTTTAAAATAGTTCCAAACGCTTCTCCCAATACATCTAAAAGATAAGAAGCAACAATACGTCTTTCAAGTGGTGTATATTCCAACCTTTCTACAGATTGACCATCCTCGCGTACTTTATTTAAAAAATGGATCAACGCTTCTTTTTCGATTGTAATGTGATACAAGCGACTAGACTGAGGATGAACCTCAACTTTGTACTGATCCGTTTTTGTAACAAATGATGGTGTTGTTTTGCTTTTTGTCAAGTTCATGGACGATTACCCCCTAAAAATTTTAAAATAAAAAGCCAGCTGCAACAATTACCCAGACGTCATGAGTAATTATTTACAACTGGCGTTAAATACCAACTTGCTCTGCTTTTACAGAGTCAAAGTAAATTCGACAGTACTGTATGGAATTTTTACTTGCTATCCGACTATTTATGTTTTTGAATGGTTCATTCATCCGATAAATATGTCATTACTTCTAAAATTTATTATAGCACAAAGTTATAAAAATGCAAACAAATTTCAAAATTTTTTATTATTTTTGTTGAAGATAATGCTGTTCTAAATCTTTTAAGGCTGCTACCAGCGTTTTACTTGCTTTTCCTCGATAATGATTTTGAATACATTCAGACGCCTCGGCAGTACCTTCGTTTAAACTGAAACCTCTTAATAGTTCTCCAATAAAGTTTCTTCCTTGTTCTGTAGCTAACGTACACGATGCTTTTAGGATCACACCATACTTTATATCTACCTCAGCAGTGATACTTAATGTTTCAAACATACTTTTCGCCGCCATACCTTGTGGTAATCTGGCATGACCTGCTATAAATATCGTCTTTGAATTATACATGAACTTCCCCCCTATTAGTCTGCTTTAATAAATGAGAAGGTTCGGGTATCCTTTGTACGATTTCCTTCCCAATTTCAATAGCAGCTGTTGCCGCGGGTGATGGGGCATTACATACATGAATCGTATTTTTTCCCATAATTATGTTAAAGTCATCTACCAAACTACCATCTGAATTTAGCGCTTGTGCTCTAACTCCTGCAGGTGCTCGAACCAAATCTTCTTCTTTGATTTCTGGAATCAGCTGCTGTAAGCTCTTCGTAAATCTCTTTTTGCTGAAGGATCTAGCATATTCTTCCATTCCTTCTTTCATAAACTTATTAGCCAGAATCCAAAAACCCTTGTACTTAAGGACTTCAGCCAGATCCTTCGGGTTAAAATCTGATTTTTTATATCCCTCTCGCTTAAAGCTTAAAACAGCGTTAGGACCTGCGTCTACTTCACCTCCGATCATTCTCGTAAAGTGAACACCTAAGAAAGGAAATTTTGGATTAGGCACCGGATAAATCAAGTTTTTTACTAAATATCTTTTTTCAGGGACAAGCTTATAATACTCACCTCGAAACGGAACAATCTGCATATCTGTTTGATATCCAGAGGCTCGTGCTATGCGGTCACTATGTAAACCTGCACAATTAATGACAGTCCTCGCCTCTATTGTTTCTTTACTTGTCTCCACTTTAACATAATTATTTTCTTCCATTATTTTTTCAACGCTGCTATTTAACTTAATTTCTCCACCATGCTCTTTTATAATTTCAGCAAATTTTTGACTGACCTGCTTATAGTTGACTATTCCAGCTTGTGGCACTCGGATAGCACCTAATCCATTTACATGAGGTTCAATTTCCTTTAATTCCTCCACTCCAATTCGATCTATATCAAGTTGGTTTTCCAATCCTCTTTGATATAAATTATCTAGTAAAGGTAGTTCTTCTTTGGTAGTTGCCACAATTACTTTACCACAAATGTCATGATCCAAACCGTGCTTTTCACAAAATTCCTTCATTGATTTACTTCCTCTTCTAGCAAATGCAGCTTTAAAACTGCCAGGCTTATAATAGATACCAGAATGGATCACTCCACTGTTATGCCCGGTTTGGTGCGATGCAATTTCGCTTTCTTTTTCTAAAACGGCCACTTTAGCATTTGGATATTTTTTATATAAGGACATCCCGGTTGAAAGGCCTACAATCCCTCCACCAACGATTAAAAAATCATACATTGTCTTTTCATCCCCTTATCATTCATCTAATTATTTTTTTGTCTTAACGCTAGTAAAGGTTTATTACTGCGAATTTTCTGCAAGTGTAGGGGAAATAGGCATCATTTCACTTTTTCCTATTCCTACTTTTTTTCATCTGTTTTATCTTTCTTTGAGCCTTTGCAACCGCTGCACAGCTTACAGTTTGATTGTATGAGACACATATTCTTCCCTCCTTCAAGAATAAATGCCTATCCATACGGAAAACTGGCAATAAAAAAACCCAGTCCTATATTTACAAAATAAATATAGACTGGATTTTGTTCTGCGTCTTTCCAGCGGTCTCTCCAAAGGAATAACAGATTCGGCAGCCTTCTTTTATGAGAAAGAAATGTGTGTGTTTTTTTACCGTTGCCCGAGAAAAGGCTATTTTCCCAGAAAGTAAATTTACTACACGCTATGAATAATGATACACCATTTCAAAAATTCTGTCTACAATGGAATAATTCTATTGCAGCAAACCTTATAAAATTTTGTTTAGAAATTCCTTGGTACGTTCCGATTTTGGCTTTGTAAATATTTGTTCAGGGTCTCCTTCTTCTTCGATTACTCCTCCATCCATAAAGAGAACCCGGTCACCTACTTCGCGTGCAAATCCCATCTCATGGGTAACAACCACCATGGTCATCCCTTCATGTGCAAGTTGTTTCATAACTTCCAGCACTTCACCAACCAGTTCCGGATCCAGGGCTGAAGTAGGTTCATCAAACAACATAATTTTTGGTTCCATGGCTAACGCACGAGCTATTGCTACACGTTGTTTTTGCCCTCCGGATAGTTGTTCCGGATAATTATCTGCTTTTTCACGAATACCAACCTTTTCTAGTAATGCTAATGCTTTTTTTTCTGCATCTTGTTTACTGATTTTACGCACTTTGATTGGAGCAAGCATGACATTCTCCAGGACAGTTTTGTGCGGAAATAAATTAAATTGTTGAAATACCATGCCCACTTCCGTACGTATATCATTAATATTTATACGAGGGTCTCTTAAACGATCACCATCAATCACAATGTCCCCACTTGTCATGGTTTCCAGCATATTTAAACAACGTAGGAATGTACTTTTTCCTGAACCGCTCGCACCGATTACACAAACTACTTCCTGCGGCTGTATATGACAATGAATCCCTTTCAAAACTTCTAGTTCGCCAAACCTTTTACATAATTTTTCAACTTGAATCAATTTACATTCAACCTCCTTTCAACGATTCGTAAAATTAAGGATAAACTTAATGTGATAGCTAAATAAAAGACTGCTACCGTCGTGTATATTTCTACAGCATTAAAATGGTTAGCAGCTATATTTCGACTCTGAAATATTAATTCCGGTACGAGAATAACAGATAATAATGATGTATCTTTTATACTTATAATAAACTGATTACCTAGAGGAGGAATCATACGCTTTAAAGCTTGCGGCCAAATGATATGCCACATTGTCTGTCGCCGGGTCAACCCTAGGGAACGTCCTGCTTCCATTTGACCTTTTTCGATCGATTCGACTGCTCCACGAACAATTTCCGCAATATATGCCCCTGAATTAATAGCAATGACAATAATACCTGCTACTATAGAATCCAGATTAAAATCGATAATCAATGGCAATGCGTAAAAAATCCAAATTGCTTGGATTAGAACTGGACTTCCACGTACGATTTCAATATATATAGTAGAAATAGAATAGGCGAATTTATTTTTCGAAACACGCCCCAATCCAAAAATAGCTCCTAAAAAAAATCCTATTAATAGTCCGACAATAGAGATTAAAAGTGTATAATACAAACCTGTTTTTAACTCTGGTAAAAAATCTAATACCCCAGCCCAATCAAATCTTCCAATCATCCTGTCACCTCTCATACGTGTAAACATAGCTTAATACCAGTCTATCAACCAGCACGCAACTTTTGTTTTCATTGTAAAGTTAAAAAAGGACTATCCCTAGTCCCAATAACAGGCCATGAGACAGTCCTTCGTTGTCATTTATTCTGGTTTTTCACCGAACCATTTTTCGTAGATTTCATCATACTTTCCATTTTCTTTTAATGTTTCTAAAGCCTCATTAACAGCTTTAACCAACTCTTCTTGGTCTTTTGCAAAAGCAATGCCGTAATTTTCAGCCTCGTAAAGATCCCCTACCATTTTCAGGCTGTCTTCACCTTTGGTTTGTATATAGTAGGCAACGTTTGGAGCATCATATAACACAGCATCTACACTGCCATTTTCAACAGCTAAATACGCTTGGTCCAACTGTTCATACTCATTTGCTTCTGCTCCATCAATATTTTCCTTGATATAAGCGGAACTTGTTGACCCAAGGCGGGTAGCTATTGTTTTACCCTCCAAATCCTCTACGCCTTTAATCTCTTCATTGTCATTTTTCACCCCAATACGCAAACCAGATTCATAGTATGGATCACTATAGTCAATGCTTTTCTTTCTTTCTTCCGTAATACCTATTCCTGCAAGAGCAATGTCAAATTGGCCTGTCTGCAGTCCAGGAATAATACCATCAAAGTTAGTAGTTTCTAAGTTAATCTCAAATCCAACTTCATCTGCAATTGCGTTGATTAAATCAATATCGAAGCCGACATATTCCCCGTCCTCTTTAAATTCAAATGGAACAAAGGATGTATCTGTGGCTACTGTATACGAATCTTTCAAACCATTTCCATCAGCATCTGCTGCCTCCTCTTTACCCCCACAGGCTGCAAGTCCAAATAAAAATAAACTAAAAAATAAAATACTCCCCCATGTTTTCCATCTTTTCATTTTCACAAAATTTTCCCCCTTTTTATTACGGATATCTCCAAACGTATTTTTTACTTTACCAAACATTCTATTTTTGTGAAAACATTCAAAAATTGCATATTTCTAAATTTATTAGCGTAACAGACGTTATATGTTATTCTAGTAACAAAAAACGTATAATTGTTAAAGAAAGCTTTTATATACTGACGATTCTGATAATTTATAATGGTTTTCTGCTTTGAATTTAGTAACAGGTACTGAACAATAAGAAGCTAATTCGAGATTAATATTTTGAATAAATCATTTTCTTATGCTCTACTAATAAATATAAAAGTTTTATAAAAGACTTGCGGTGATATGTCAAAAAAATATTAATTAAATATTTGATTATCAAGGTTCAATTTGTTTAAAAAAACAACACAAACTAGAACCAGTAATTAATTGTAATTTACTGGAAATTAAATAAAGGGATTTGGAAGCTAATGATGCTTCATCTATTTACGCTCCTTTTGGCGTGTAAATTTGGTTGTTGCGTAGTAGCGCATCAACCAAACGCACAAATTTTCTTGCGGTTAGGGCGAGGGCTCTTTTATGCTGATGTTTCGGTACTTCCTGATACTTTTTCGCGTAATAATCTTTGTATTCGGGAATATGCCTTCTTATCGAGTTGGCGGCTTCAACCAGATAGTATTGATTCCCATTTCGTGTCAGGGAAGTATCCTCAGCCGTGAATCGTCCAGAGTAAATGTATTGCACTTATAGCTTAGATACTGAAGGAAGCGTTGTTTCTCTTGCGTAATTTGGCGCACGAATTGATATCTTGCCCGTGTCAACTGCTGAAGTGCAACGTATTGCTCTTCTTTAACAACGGTCATAGGCATACGACCGAACCGAAGGTAATCGGCGATGACAAAAGCATCAATTTCATCTGTCTTATTCATATCGCTGTTACTCTTTTTGAAGTTGGCAATCTGCTTGGGATTCATGACGTATACTTTAGCGCCCAGTGCCTGTAGATATTCATCATTGTCCAGAAACATGGATGGATGAAAACTGTAAACACTAGTGGACTCTAGCCCGATTCTTAAAACATCCACCGATTGTTCTTTAGCTATGTTAAGAACCTCATCTCGCAGGTGCGTAGCACCTGGCAGGTCATTAGCTACGGTGAAGGAATGAAGCTGATCTCCATCTCCATTCAAAAAACAAACCTTGATATCAAACGAACTCACGTCTAATCCGACAAATAATTTCATGGAATATTGCCTCCTTTCGATTTAGAATCATTGGAACTCGAATTTTGGACGCTCCGGGATATCCCTAGTGTGGACGTCGATCGGCAGCCTCGCCTATAAGTACTATCCTTGATTCAAAAGCGGCCCTGGAGCTACTAACATCTAGGTTTGATGCACAAGGTGCACAGCCTGCGTGTAGGAAGATCAGCACGTACATTACCTGGAACGGATGGCGGCGACTCCTGCGGAAATAGCGTGAGTCTTGAGACCCCGCAGGAAGTGGGTTTCTTCCGAGGAGGCTCAAGCCATGCCCGCGGAAAGCGTCCGCCAGTAGTGAAAGGTAACGTAGTTATCAACAATGAGATTTTTGTAAATTTGTAAGAGTTAATAGGCTGAAAAGAAAAGCTTAAATATACTATACGAGGGAGTGAGCAAATGAATCGAGTCATACGCGATATCATTTATATTATTATAGGTTCGCTTATCTTTGCAATCGGGGTTAATTACTTTGCCATTCCTAACCGTTTATCAGAAGGCGGAGTCATCGGAATTACTATTGTAACGTATTATTTATTTGGCTGGTCACCGGGACTTGTAAACTTTATTATTAACACCGTATTATTAGCAATTGGTTATAAACTTTTTACAAAGCGAATGACAGTTTATACGATGATATCCACCGTTTTTTCCTCGATTTTTTTACATGTGACTGTAAATATAGGCAAAGATTTACATGGAGACACATTATTAGCCGCTATTTTTGCTGGCTTATTTATCGGATTTGGAATTGGGCTAATGTTCCGGGCAGGTGGAACTTCTGGTGGTTCATCCATTTTGGCGAGACTGGCTCATCAATATTTTGGCTGGGGTATCGGTAAAGGTATGCTTATTATCGATATTCTTGTCATTCTCGGATCTGTTTTTATCATTGGACAGCAAAAAGCAATGTATACACTGATATCCGTTTACGTTGGGGCAAAACTGATTGATTTTGTTGTGGAAGGTGTTAATGAGCGAATTGCTGTTTTAATCATTTCCAGAGAACCTAAGGAAGTTTTGGAGCAAATAACGAATAACATGTCACGCGGACTAACCGTTTTGGAAGGCCGAGGTGGTTATACCGGTGCGGATAAGGAAGTACTTTATCTTGTCATTAATAAACAAGAAATTGTCCATTTGAGAAAAATTATTGAAACGGTTGATTCAAATGCTTATGTCACGGTACACAACGTACAGGAAATTGTAAGAAAGGGATATAAAAAAGTGCAATAATTTTATGTATAAATAAAGTCACCCGATAAAGGTGACTTTTATTATGCGAGCATTTCTTCGTCCTTATTATATTTTAAGATTCCTTCAGCTGCACGGTATGCCAGTGCTCCAACGGTGCCTGTTGGATTATAACCGCTATTATGCGGAAATGCAGATGCCCCAACAACAAACAGATTTTCCATATCCCACATCTGCAAATAATTGTTGACTGCTGAAGTATTCGGATCATCTCCCATGATGACTCCGCCTGTATTATGTGTTGATTGATAGGTGGTGATATTGTAAGGTCCGAGTTCTTCCATCGATTCGACGCGATCAGCACCCATTTCCTCTAAAATTTTATGTGCTTTACGTGCTGTGAACTTAGCCAACTGTCGATCTTGTTCTTTAAAATCGTACGTCATTCGAATTAATGGATCACCAAATGTATCCTTATACATTGGATCTAAATCCAAATAATGTTGTTTAAACGGCATGCTAGCCCCCATTGCACCAACTGATAATGTTTGGTTGATGTACTTCAGGGAATTTTCTTTAAACTTTTTTCCCCAAGTAGGAGAATCGGATGGAATCGGATTGCTTTGAATCGGTCTCTTCCCTGTCTGTGTCAAAGATAAATAACTGCCATGGATAAAATCGACATCTGAATGATCAAAATTGTCTCCATTAAAATCATCGATAACCATGCCTAATGCACCTGCACCGGCAAAGTTATTGAATTTTTTATCCTCGAAAAAACCAGTCGCATTCCCTTTGATGACTTGGTAGGCATAATTTTTCCCGATAACACCTTTTCCGGTGGACGGGTCATACGGTTTGCCGATTTCAGAATTCAGTAACAGCTTAGCGTTATTAAACACATAACTGGTTAAAACAACAATATCTGCTGGCTGTTCGATTTCTTCGCCGGTTGTTACATCGGTATAAAGTACACCAGTAGCTTTATTACCCTTATGTAATACCCTCCTTACCCATGAATGCGTCCTAAGATCAAATTTACCAGTCTTTTTTGCAACTGGGATGACAGTTACAACAGGATCCGCTTTTGCTCCATACTCACAACCAAAACGTTCACAAAATGCGCAGTATTCACAAGCAGCCCTAGATATACCGTCCGGATTTTCGTACGGCTCGGACAAATTAGCAGAAGGAACAGTAAAAGGATGATAATTTAATTTTTCGGTAGCTTCTTTGAACATTTTCATTTGTGGAGAATGTTTCATAGGAGGGGTTGGATACTTATCAGATCTTTTTCCGCCGAAAGGATTCTCCTCACCTGAAACACCAGCCATTTTTTCAAATTTATCAAAATATGGTTCCAGTTCATCATACGTAATACCCCAATCTTGAATGGTCATATCACCTGGTATTTTATCTTTTCCATATCGATCAATTGTTTTGCTACGAATCTCAAAATCATATGGCAGAAAGCGATAAAGCTGGCCGTTCCAATGAACGCCTGCCCCGCCTAAACCACTCCCCATTAGAAATGATCCATACTGCCTCATTGGCAGTGCTCGCATCCCGCTATTACTGCGAAAGGTAATGGTTTCCTTTGATAAGTCTTGGAATAATTCCCCTCTAACCGCATATCGTAATTCATCATGCGCCATGAAGTAATCTTCTGTTGTCCTTTCTTGCCCTCTTTCCAACCCAACAACGTCTAGTCCCTTTTTTGTTAATTCAGAAGCAATAATGCCTCCTCCCCAACCGACACCTACAATCACTACATCTTTCTTCGGCATTTTTTTAACCATGATATCACCCCATTTCGTTTTTTACATATGGTCCTGCAAGCTGGTTGGCTCGATTTTTTGAAAATCTTTCTCAATAATATCTTTATAACTCATAACATCTCCGGGATAATCTCTCATTTTCCAGCCACCCATATTGATATTTCCGCCATATAACGGATCACTATATAACCCTTCTAGCGTCATACTGCGAAGTAGATTAAAAAAACCGCTCGGTGAAATGGTAGCCAGTTTCACTTTATCTTGTTCAAAATCCTCTAAAACACCATCTTGTTGTTCATCAGATAAATCCGTAAAACCTTTATCATGTTTTTCATGGCTATAGTTTTGCATTTCACGTATGCCGAACTTAAATATTTCACGGCGTTTTAGTCTGCCTTGATATCCTTGAACTTCTTCACCATGAAAAAATGGAGGCTCCATGTAATCTCTTGCATTAAATCCATAAGAACCAGCCAATTGATGGTCAATATAATAAGCAACACCCAAATCTTTCGCTCCCGGTCCATGATCATCTTTTGGGAAAATACGTTCTGCTGCATCGTTAATAACATCAAATTCCACTTTCGTAAAATTCATTAATGCGCGATTATAGCTTTTATCGGTTTGAGGTGCTGTTTGTGTATCCTTTTTCGTTTCCTTGCGCCATGGAATTGCGCTTCCGATCACTCCACCAGCAGCAAGTCCTCCAACCGCTATACTGGAGTTTTTGATAAATCTGCGGCGGGATAATCTTTCCTGTTCACTTTTTTCCTTATTGTTATCTTTATCCATGTCTTTCACCTCCTCACTTCAGAACAGTTTTATTATGTCACCAAAATTAACCAATCATACATAAAAAATTCCGGGACAAAATATACCTAATCAATACTTTGGAGGTTAACTTATGAAAAGAATACCATTAGCTCTAATTATTGGTATTATTGTGTTTCTTGCTGCCTGTAATAACACGGATCCAAAGGCAGAGGAACCAAACCAAACAAATGAGCAAACTACAGAAAATCTTGCAAATGATCCACCGGCAAATAATGAGAACTTGGAAAACCCGCTCATTATACCAAGTGAATCTGGTAATAAAAAAGAAACGACAACTGAATACGGAACAAAATATAAAGGGATGGGAAATAATATATATAGCACCATCGGTTCATCCGTTATCCACGAAGGTGGCATTTCTTCCCATTTTGAGTCTGTTTTAAAAGGGAAAGGCATTACTGGGGTTAAAGTTTTTGTTGTAGATGACTCTGTTGTCTTAGCACGAAATAAAAAGGAAACAACTTCACATGAATACGATCAAATGCAACGTAACTTGCTAAGCGGAACAGAAGGCATGGCTGGTAAAGGAGAACTGAAAGGTGTAGAAGGCTCACAAAATGAGGATGAAAAGTCTTATGATAGCCTGGATCAAGCTAAAAATGAGATCAATGAGATGTTCAATGGGAATGTTAAAATTCTAACGGTTACTGATCCAGACGCTGTTGACCTTATTAATCGCATTCAAGACAATATTCATTCCTCATCATATCAAAAAGCATCTGAAGCTATTTTAAAGCTTTTAAAAATGGCACAGGAATCAAAACTTACAAATTAAAAAGGAGAGATAGTATGGGTCTAACAAACATTGGTATACCAGGGTTGATTATCATCTTAGTTGTTACATTAATTATATTTGGTCCAAAAAAATTGCCTGAAATCGGAGCTGCATTTGGCCAAACATTATCGGAATTCAAACGATCTGCCAGTAATCTGATAAGTGATCAAAGCGACCTAGAAAAGCAAGAGGAAACATCTTCAAAGGACTGATCACAATCAAAGAATTAATAAGGGGGGATGCGAACATGAAAGAGGCACATATTGATGGAAATCAGACCGTTATGGAACACATTACGGATCTCAGAAAAGCTATTATAAGTTCAGTCCTCTTTTTTGCTGCATGTTTTATCTTGTTTCTTATATTTATTAACCAAGTCATTCCACTACTTACGGAAGATAAACTTGTTATGCTGGGGCCGCTGGACGTCATACGTTTTTACGCAGGACTTGCTGGAAGTTTAAGCCTTGGGTTTTCTGCACCGTTTATTGGGTACCAAATTTGGAAATTTGTTAAACCCGCTTTAACAGAACAAGAAAGTAAAACCGCATTATCCTATATACCCGGCATTTTTTTCAGCTTTCTGACCGGGATTGCTTTTGGTTTTTTTATCATTTTTCCTACAGTATTTGGTTTTTTAATTAATCTGGGTACGAAAAATTTTGAAATGATGATTACCGCAAAAGAATATTTTTCATTTATGATGATGACAACAATTCCACTTGGGTTTTTATTTGAAATTCCGATCCTGCTGATGTTTTTAACAGCACTCGGTCTCATAACACCAACTAAATTAGGCAAAATAAGAAAGTATGCTTATATTTTCATGGCACTGATTTCCGCATTAATTACACCGCCGGATTTCATTTCGCAAATTATTGTGATGGCTCCATTGATCACCTTGTATGAGCTAGGGATTGTCCTTTCAAAAGTCATGTATAAGCGGAAATTGGATGCGGAAGGTCTGGCATAGGAATAACATATACTTCTAAAGCAAATGAAAACGTCACTGCTTCGCTTTGCTGAAGTGGTGACGTTTTATTTACAACTAAATCCATGATGCACACCCATAACTTTTATGGTATAATATTTGCATAATTACTAATATTACACTTACATTTGTTGTAAGCGCATTCATAAAAGGAGGTCTATTTGTGCAACTTGGATTGGTTCAAAAGCAAACAATGAATTTAGTGATGACCACAGAGCTAAGGCAGGCAATTGCCCTATTACAATATTCGACAATAGATCTATCCCAATTTATACAAGAACAAGCGATGGAAAATCCCTTAATCGAACTAGAAGATAAGCCTGCAGATATACATGTTGAGGAAAGATACGAACCTGTTTTTACAAGGTCTGGCAATTCTTCAGATGATGAGACAGTAAGTCCGCTTGATTTTATCAAAAGTGAATCTAACGGATTATGGGAAGATTTATTGGAACAGGCGCAATTTTTGAATGTTTCTAAAGAGGAACGTCTTATTCTGCATTACTTGATTCTTAATCTAGATGATAATGGCTATTTGCAGATAACAACTTCAGAGGTTGCACAACAACTTAAAATCAGCCAGGAGAAAGCGGAGAAAAGCATTCAGACGCTTCAGCAATTAGAGCCAATTGGAGTAGGGGCCAGAAACTTACAAGAATGCTTATTGCTGCAAGCAAAAGCATATTACCCGGACGAACCGATCATTTGTGAAATTATTACAGATCATCTTGAGTTACTTGGAAATAAAAAATGGCAGGAGCTTTCACGCTTACTGAATATATCGCTGACAAAAATTAAAAAAGTGGCGGATTGCATTCAAACACTTGATCCTAAACCATGTTCTGGAATGTCTAATCCATCTCCTGCAAATTATTTATATCCTGATATATTAATAGATAAAGAGAACGAGAAATATATTGTATCTTTGAATGATTCGTACCTGCCAAAAATGAACGTCAATCAAGAATATATGAATCTAATCAACAATAAAAACGAAACTTCAAAGTATGTAAGTGATCAATATAAACGCTTTATGTGGCTCGTAAATAGCATTGAACAGCGTCGAACTACCATACTAAAAATCACGAAGGTCATTGTGGAAAAACAGCGCAGTTTTTTAGAAAATGGATTATCCTCTCTTCAAGCGATGACCATGAAAGAGGTAGCAGATGAAATTGATATGCATGAATCTACCGTAAGCCGTGCTACAAGTAATAAAGTAATTCGGACACCGGCGGGGTCCTTTGAAATGTCACAGCTGTTTTCTTCCAAATTAGGTAAAAGCGATGGCAATAATGCTTCTTCGACTAGAGTTAAATTTTTACTGAAGCAATACATTGATGAGGAAGATAAGCGAAAGCCTTACTCCGATCAAAAAATTGCTGATTACTTTAAAAAGAAAAATGGCATTACGATCTCAAGAAGAACAGTTGCAAAATACCGGGAAGAATTAAAAATTTTATCTTCAGCGAAGCGGAAAGAAATCATTTGAGACGTTTAAAAACGTACTTTACAATCTATCAAAAACACCCTGGGTTCCATCTTAGAATCCAGGGTGTTCTCCTTCTTATGTCTATTGAAAAACTTTTAATTCGACTGTATTTCGCCTTAAGAATCCGGGTTTTACTTCATATCCAATTCCCGGGCCTTCTGGTACATCGACATACCCATCCTTCATCACAACTTCCGGTGAAATGATGTCTTCTTCCCAGTATCTGGAGGAAGACGCAGTATCTCCTGGTAATGTAAAGTTTGAAAGCGAAGTGATCGCAATGTTATGCGCTCGTCCTACTCCTGACTCAAGCATTCCTCCACACCACAAAGGAATACCCGCTTTGTCACACATATCATGGATGCGCTTTGCTTGTGTCAAACCACCGACACGGCCAACTTTCATGTTTATGATTTTACAGCTGCCGATTTCGATCGCTTGCCGTGCATTTTCATAAGAATGAATACTTTCATCAAGACATACGGGTGTCTCTATTTGTTTTTGCAATGTTGCATGATCAATGATATCTCCAGCAGTTAAAGGCTGCTCGATCATCATCAAATCATACTTATCCATCTTCTTTAATGTATCTACATGATCCAATGTGTAAGCAGAGTTAGCATCAACCATCAGCGGAATATCCGGGAAGTTTTTGCGAACCTCATGCAATACATTCAAGTCTTTTCCTGGCTTTATCTTTATTTTGATACGTTTGTATCCTTCTTCTGTTTTTTCCTTGATATTCTGGAGTAAATCATCAATATCATCTTCTATTCCGAGACTGATGCCGACATCAACCTTCTTCTTTGTACCTCCTAACGCATTTGCAAGTGATTCTCCTCTCGTTTTCGCATAAAGATCCCATATCGCACCTTCAAGCGCTGATTTAGCTAAGTTATTTCTTTTAAACGGCTGAAATTTTTCCTGTAATTCATCAGGGTGGTTGATTTCCTGTTTCACCACGAGAGGAATCAGATTATCTGCCAGCATATGCCATGCGGATTGTGTAAACTCTTCAATATACAGAGGAAGTTCCGATGTCACGCATTCTCCCCATCCTGACAGCCCATCATCATTCTTCGCTTCTATAATTAGAAATAATCGATCTTGCTCTGTTCCAAAACTAGTTGTAAATGGATTTTTCATTCGCATTTGAATTTTATACATGACTACTTCACTAATTCTCACGTAAGTCTCCCCTTTTTCCTATTCCTATTTTGACTACATAAATAGCATAACAAAAATCAAAGAACCTCGCTCCTATGTATGGTTGTATAAATAAATACACTTGCACTAAATTATAATGAAGGATATAGTGTATTACAAATTCAGAAGAAATATCTTCAAAGGGGGCACTAACGGTGAGTAAGGTAGAGAGGAATGTTCTGGAAACATTTCAGTATCTGCATCATAACGCAGAGATCAGCTGGGAAGAAATAAATACAACAACATATATAGCGGATGTATTAGAAAAAAGCGGCTGTGAGGTAACGACTTTTGAGGATTGCACAGGGGTCATTGGTGAATTTGGCAAATTTGATGGATCAGTGCCTGTTATCGGGATTCGCGCCGATATGGATGCACTTTGGCAAGAAGTAAACGGAACATTTCAAGCGAATCATTCTTGCGGTCATGATGCACATATGGCTATTGCTTTGGGTGTACTTTGGAAGCTTAAAGAACATCCTCAATTAGACAATAAAGTAGCAATTAAATTTATTTTTCAGCCTGCGGAGGAAGAAGCTGCTGGAGCTTTAAAAATGGTTGAAAAAGGGGTTGTAGACAATGTCGATTATTTGTTTGGAATTCATTTACGACCGGAGCAGGAGACAAAAATGGGACACGCAACGCCAGTTATTGTCCACGGAGCTGCATGGTCGTATACAGCAGAAATAAAAGGCCATGATGCTCACGGCGCAAGACCGCATTTGAATACGAATGCTATCGAAGTAGGAACGGAAATTGTAAATATGTTAGGTAAGATTCATATGAACCCCCGCGTCCCATATTCAGTTAAAATGACTAATTTTCATGCAGGGGGCAAAAGCACAAACATAATTCCCGGAAACGCCTCTTTTTCAATTGATCTAAGAGCGCAAAATAATGAAGTGATGGAAAAACTGGATCAGAAAGTCCATGCAATTTTCCGTGCAGTAAGGGAAATCTATCAAGTGGATATTCGAATTACCGATAAAAACGGCATTGCTGCGGCAAAAACAAATGAAGAAGCGATCAATATCATGCATAGTGCAATTGAACATACACTAGGCCATGCACATGTTGACCCGCCGCTAGTCACTCCAGGGGGAGATGATTTCCATTTTTACACGATTAAGAAACCTACCCTAAAAGCCACAATGCTAGGACTTGGATGTAACCTTAAACCAGGTTTGCACCATCCGGACATGACATTTAATCAAGATGCTCTGATGCATGGTGTCCATATCTTATTTCAGGCTATATTACAAACCTGCGCCATTCGGATATAAAAGGAAGAGCAACACTTCTAAAATAGTGCTGCTCTTCAGAGAATTATTTACTAAGCACATAGTAATGCACGGATGCATGAGAGCCTCTTTCTAATCTGGTAACCACCCATCCGTCTTCTAAGTAATGCTTAAAAATTTCACGCGTCGCCATTCTCCATTCCTTCGCGATATCGATATTTGAAGCTTTTATTTCTTGAAAATGCTGCGGTACTGGAACAAGCAGCTTTGTACAACCTTCCCCTGCATTCAGATTGACATGTTGAGGGCGCGGGAATCCCTCTTTGCTGACTGCTATATCCACTAATAAGGGGAAGGATTGCTTATTGGTTTCAAAAATTTGTTCCTGATTGGAAATCGTATGTTGTTCATCCATTCGCCATTCTACTAAAAACCGGTCTGATGGAAGTCCAGCATTTAATTTATCTGGGAGTTCCCCATAACAATTCTCTATATACTGTGTACAAACGCCGCCTAGCTTGCTTAAATTGAGGTAACCATTCACTGTTTCAAGCGGATCATACGTCCATACAATGAATTGATAGCCCAATTCGATTGCTTTTTCCCTCTGTTTGAGCTTTATTTTCTCTCCAATTCCAAGCTTTCTATATTTCGGATGAATCCCTAAATTATGGGAGCATAAGTATATGTCTGAGCCATCAAAGCCTGGAAAACTAAATTGAAAACCGATCAATTCCGATCCGATAAAAGCACCGATTGCCAGTCCCCCATGCTTGATAACGGTACTGCTTTGGTGAACCGGAATCGGATCATCATCTTGCCAAATCATCTTCTCCAAATTTCTGACCTTAACTAATTCTTCTATCGTATTCAATGCACGTATTTCTATTTTTTCTTTCCATGAATCTGCCACTATTTATCTTCCCTTCCTTCTTGCAACTAATATAAAACGCGATATAATCGATCGACCGCTTCAGGTATTTGCTCTTCTTTTATATTTGCAAATCCCAATACCAATTCGATGGTAGCTTTCTTTTTATCTATATTTTTTAATTGAAAACGCCTCATAGAGTATACTTCAAGCTTTTCTTCTTTGATTCTTCTTTCAAAACGCTCATAGGAGATCTTCGTTTGAAACTTAGCCAAAAAATGCAAGCCAGCTGGAATGTTATCAATCGTAACAAGATGTCCGAATCGTTTTTCTATTTGACGAATTAATATTTTTCTTTTCAACTCATAAAGGTGATTCATTCTTTTTAAATGTCGTGCGTACCCCCCGGTCTCAACAAAATAATGCAGTGTATATAAAGCGAGTGAATTGCTATTTTGCATCAGATTATAATGATAATTACGATACGCTTTTAACATATTAGGAGGCAGAACCATATAACTGATCCGCAGCCCAGGGAGGATCGTTTTTGAGAATGTTCCGGTATAAATAACACGATGATTTCGATCCAGGCTTTGTAATGACGGAATATGATCTGTTTCATATTTGAATTCACTATCATAATCATCTTCAACAATATACCTGTTAAAACCTTGTGTTGACCAATTTAGTAATTCGATGCGTCTTGATATTGGCATTATTTTCCCTGTTGGAAACTGATGGGAAGGCGTTACAAATAAAAAATTGATGTCGGACTCTATTTCCTTCATATCAATTCCTTCTTCATCCAAATGCAGCGTCCGAACGTCAAAACCCATATTTTTTAATAATGTATAAATACGAGAATATCCAGGGTCCTCCATCGCTACAACCGTATCATTTTGCTTGATTTCCATTAAAGCACGAATCAACAATTGTGTTCCCGCTCCAATCACAATTTGTTCAGGCTCACAAATGACACCACGTGACATGGCAATTATATTTGAAATTGTTTTTCGAACCAAATAAGGTCCTTGAGGATGAGGGAGTTCGGATAATTCTTTTTTATGATTTTTTATTGCTCTTTGCTGGCATTTCATCCATTCACTAAAAGGAAAAGCAGATACATCCGATGTCATATGAGAAAGAGAAAGCCATCCTTCTTCATCATGAACTGTTTCCTTTAGATCAGACGGTAATTTATGTTCCGTTGATGCTTCCTGATGGATAAACGGTGTAATATTTTCTACGTAATATCCTTTTCTTTCCTTTGTATAAATATATCCTTCAGCAAGCAGTTGTTCGTATGCATTTGTAACGGAATTTACACTTACGTTTAATTGTTCTGCCAGTTTTCGTTTTGACGGTAATTTTTCATTTGCTTTTAATTTTCTATTTAAAATATGATATTTTAGTTCTTCATAAATTTGCTGATAGATATAGCTCCTATTCTTATCTTTTTCGAATGAAAAAAACATAATATCCCCTCAATCTGGTACTTAAAATCTTTCTAAACTGGTTCTTTTCATTATACCAGATAATTGTCATACTTGTTAATATAATCAAAATAAGAGGAGGAGTTTTTGATGACGACATCTTTTGTAACAACCAATGATTTACAAGCTAAGAGAGAGAAATATGTTCCCCGTGGTGTCAGTAACGGGAATATAAATATTGCATCCCATGCCACTGGATCAACTGTAACAGATATGGATGGGAGGGAGTGGATTGATTTTGCAGGTGCAATTGGAACCTTAAATGTCGGTCATACACATCCGAAAGTAACGGAAGCTGTAAAAAATCAAGCAGATAAGTTCTTGCATCCCGGCTTTAATGTCATGATGTACGAAGGATATATTAATCTAGCTGAAAAATTATGTAGTGTTACACCTGGCAGTTTTGATAAACAAGCCATTTTATTTAACTCTGGAGCTGAAGCGATTGAGAACGTTGTAAAAATCGCTCGCCGCTATACAGGTAGACAAGCTGTCGTATCATTTACCCGTGGCTTTCATGGCAGAACAAATTTAACGATGGGCATGACTAGTAAAGTAAAACCATACAAGTTTGGATTTGGCCCATTTGCTCCGGAAACTTATCAAGCACCATTTCCTTACATGTATCACAAACCGGATAATATCTCTGAAGAACAATACATTGATCAGAAAATGGAAGCATTTAAAGACTTTTTCCTTTCCACAGTTGCCCCAGAAATGGTATCTTGTGTAGTGATGGAACCAGTTCAAGGTGAAGGCGGGTTTATTATACCTCCTAAAAAATTCGTACAGTTTGTAAGCGATTTCTGCAAGCAACATGGTATTCTATTTGTTGCAGATGAAATCCAAACAGGCATTGGTCGAACAGGTAAACTATTTGCAATTGACCACTTTGATGTTGTTCCGGATTTAATGACCGTTTCAAAATCTTTGGCCGCCGGTCTACCATTAAGTGCTGTTGTTGGCAGAAAAGAAATTTTAAATACCGCGGGTCCGGGCGAATTAGGCGGAACATTTGCAGGAAATCCAGTTGCATGTGCTGCTGCATTAACTGTTTTTGATATCATGGAGGAAGAAAAGCTGCTTGAGAGATCAGAAGAAATCGGCCAAAAAATGGAAGCGGCATTGAAAGAACTGGCTGAAAAACATGACTATGTTGGTGATATCCGCCGTTTAGGATCGATGGTTGCAGTTGAATTAGTTACTGACCACTCAAGTAAGCAGCCAAACAAAGCAAAAACAAGTGAAATTGTTAAATATGCAAATGAACATGGACTCTTGCTTCTTTCTGCAGGTTTAAAAGGAAATGTTATCCGCTTCCTGGCACCACTTGTTATTACAGACGAAGAATTATCAAAAGGATTCGAAATCTTGGAAAAGGCCTTTGCATAGTTTTTAAAAAATTGGCTGTTTTCATTAAGATTGTTGCTATTTTAATCAAAATGAACCTCTCAGCATCGAAAATATGCGAGACTCCCACAAGAAGAACAAAATAGGCAAGATCCGCAGGCGTGGGACAAGCTGAGAAGGCTTGACACCTGCCCGTAGACAGCGAGGATATTTCCACTGCGTAAGTTAAAAACAACAATCCTTACAACGAATAGCGTAAAATTGAAAAGAGGAAAGGGGTAAGTATGATGTCAATCAAAGTAAACAATCCTGCTACTGGAGAATTAATTGAAGAAGTGAAAATCGATTCAGAGGAGGAAATTAAACAGGCCATCAAAGAATGTCATGATGGATTTAAAAAATGGTCGAAAATTAATGCGCATGAACGTTCACGCCTACTGCGCAAATGGTCAGAGAAAATTCAGGAAAACAAAGAGGTTATCGCAGAAATAATGACGAAGGAAAACGGAAAACCTTTGCATGAATCGTTAGGCGAAGTAAATTATGCAACAAGTTATATTGATTGGTACGCAGAGGAAGCAAAAAGAATCTATGGTCGAACCATTCCAGCGAACACAGAATCAAAGCGAATTGTCGTGAGCCGTCAGCCGATCGGACTTGTTGCAGCAATTACACCGTGGAATTTCCCAGCAGCAATGATGACAAGAAAAGCTGCGCCAGCTCTAGCTGCCGGCTGTACATTTATTGTAAAACCCGCTGTTGAAACACCTTTAACGGCTATTAAAATAGTGGAGCTAGCATATGAAGCTGGTATCCCAGCGGATGCGATCAAATGTGTTAATGGCCGCGGCAGTGTTGTAGGAGATTTATTTACAGACAGCGAGTACATCCGTAAAATTACATTCACTGGCTCCACACCAGTAGGAAAAACATTAATCAAAAACAGTGCCGATACGATTAAACATGTCACAATGGAATTGGGTGGGCATGCACCACTGATTGTCGCTGAAGATGCTGATCTGGACTATGCAGTTAAACAAACAATTGGAACGAAATTTAGAAATGCGGGACAAACTTGTGTCTGCGCAAATCGCCTCATTGTTCATGAAAATATCGTAGATGCTTTTTCTGAAAAGCTAACACAGGAAGTTGAAAAACTGAAGGTTGGAAACGGACTGGAAGAAGGAACAGACATTGGACCTATCATCAATAAAAAAGGGTACGATAAAATTGTTGAACAAGTAAACGATGCCGTTGAAAAAGGTGCTGACGTGCTTATCGGTAACAAGTATGACCAAGATAATGAAAAAGGGTATTTCTTCGTTCATCCAACGGTACTTAAAAATGTGAATGATGAAATGGAAATCATGCATGAAGAAACATTTGGCCCCGTAGCACCGATTACAAGCTTTAAAGATCTTGAAGAAGCGGTAGAAATCGCAAATAGTACACCATATGGACTTGCTGCTTACTTCTTTACAAATGATTATCGCACAGGAACATACTTACACGACCATCTTGATTTTGGTATTGTCGGATGGAATGACGGCGGACCTTCTGCTGCACACGCACCATTTGGCGGAATGAAAGAAAGCGGTCTTGGACGTGAAGGCGGAATCGAAGGTATTGAGCCTTATCTAGAAACGAAATATTTATCCGTTGGGAACCTATCATAGATAGATTAATAGGAGCTGCCTGTATCGAGGACAGCTCCTATTCTTATGAAAGATCCCAGTATTGTGATTGAATTTCTTTCGCTTTTTCTATTGCTTTCGATTGATTAAAATAAAAAGGTCCCTCATGGAAACCATGATCAAATGGATCCCCCACCCCACTTTGTTTTCCGCTGAGTGCTTCTAAAACCTTTAATGTGCAAAACGGTACATATGCTGTACTATACCCCCCTTCATGACAAGCAACTAGTCGTCCATTACAATGCTTATCAGCTAAATCCTTTATCTTTAAAGCCATTTGATAAAAGCCTTCTGCTGTCACTAGCATTCTTCCTAAAGGGTCAAAGCGACTTGGATCTTGGCCAGCAGAGACTAAAATTAATTCGGGCTGGAATTGATTTGTGATTGGTTCAATGATTTGCTCGATCGTATAATTATACCCTTCATTACCTGTACCAGCAGGTAATTCAATGTTTACATTATACCCTTCCCCATCATCCTCACCTGTGTACGTCATTTCCCCTCGATTTTCCGGAAAAATATTTTCCTGGTGAATCGAAATAAATAAAACATCAGAATCAAAACGAAAAGCACTTTCTGTTCCATTTCCGTGATGCACATCCCAGTCCAGGATTAATATCCGTTTTAATCCATATTTTTTTCGCGCATGTTTTGCTGCGATGGCAATATTATTGAATAGGCAAAATCCCCATCCCATGTCATATTCCGCGTGATGACCCGGTGGGCGAGTGAGAACATATGCATTTTCCACTTGATTATTCATGACAGCGTCTACTCCAGTAATTGCGCCCCCAGCCGACAGCAATGCAATTTCAAAGGAATTTGGACCTACAATAGCACGTTTACCCGCATCCCCTGCCCCCGCATCACTTAGCGTTTTAACGCGATCGATGTATTCGCTTTTATGATTCATTTTAATTTCCTCTCGCGTTGCAGAGCGGGGTTCTATTTGTTCTAATTCTTTTATAAATTTCGATCGATCCAGCAAATTTTTAATACGGCGTTTCGATTCTGGACTCTCCGCATGAATATCTTCCTGAATCCAACCGCCTGCATTTAAATTCAACGCACCATTGCCTGTCTGGTGCCAAAAATAGCTTTCATCCCATATGAATCCTGTTGATTTTTGCATTAAGATTCTCCTTTGATTACAGAATAAACTTTTATTGTAATGATAATAAATACCCAATTTATTATCTTGCTTTATCATGTATATGGCTACAATGGCAAAACATGTTTATACAATCTATTGCCAAGTATTCAATGATGAAAGCAATAACATGACATTAACTAAGCTGCTATAAACATATATTACTGTATATCACAACTGCAGCCACCCACCATAAATACTCTATTCAAAGATAAGTGGCACTTCCCTTCGAAGTGCCACTTTATTTCTATACGTTTATTCCTGTTTTTAATAAGGCCTCCGCATCGTCATAAGGAAGTTGATGCGATTCAGCTACACCTTTAAAGGTAACATGACCTTCTAGCGCGTTCAGTCCTTTTAGTAGTGCAGGGTTATCAAGACATGCTTGTTTGTATCCTTTGTTTGCTATTTGCAGTGCATAAGGTACCGTGACGTTGGTCAGTCCGATTGTTCCAGTGCGAGGAACTGCTCCTGGGATGTTCGCTACGGTATAATGAACAACACCATGCTTGGTAAATGTAGGATCATCATGACTGGTAATTCGATCACTAGT